>JASHRS010000058.1 GCA_030037215.1 Silvibacterium sp.
GTTTGCCGGTGACCATACTGCGAGGGTCCCACCCGTTCCCATCCCGAACACGGAAGTTAAGCCTCGCTGGGCCGATGGTACTGCACGCGAAAGTGTGTGGGAGATTAGGTGATCGCCGGCATAAGTCTCAATGAAAAGCCCGCTCTTCGGAGCGGGCTTTTTGCGTTTTGGGGCATGTCGATCGGGTTGAGGACGCGACTGTATCGTTGAGCCGCATCGCGCGTAGGGCACTGTCCGTTTCCGTACAGATTTCTCCGGAAATGGACATTATCCGGTCGCGGAGAAATGTAGAACCTCTCTGTTTTCAATCTATTAAGGCTTAGTGGCGGGTGGAGCGGCGCGTGCAGGGATGTAAATTGTCGTTCTGGAGGCATGCCTTATGTGGGGATGGTTCAGAGACGCTCGTTACGCAGTTCGCCAGTTAAGGAAGACCCCGGCTTTCACCCTGACCGCCATTTTGACTCTTGCACTTGGCATAGGGGCGAACAGCACTATTTTCAGCTGGATGAGCTCCACGCTCTTCTCGCCCATTCCTGGCGCGCATCTTGCGAATACGGCATTCATGGTGCGGCGCGGCAGCGTCGATTCGCAGACGTCCTATCTCGATTATGTTGATCTGCGCGACCACACAAAGTCGGTTGCATCGCTGATTGCCTGGAGCACAAGTTCGATCGACCTGACGTCGGCCGGGAAACCGCAGCGTCTTTGGGCTTCGCTGACCACAGCAAATTTTTTCAGCGGGCTCGGCGTACGTCCTCTGCTAGGGCGCTTCTTCGAGCCGCAGGAGGGTCAGAAGCCTGGCGGATCGCCGGTGGTTGTGCTGAGCTATCGGACCTGGCGACTGCTCTTTGATGGCGACCCGCAGATCATAGGACGCACGATTTACCTCAACCAGCATCCGTTTACCGTGATCGGCGTTGCGCCGCCGCTTTTTCAGGGGGCCAGCACCGGATTGCGGATGGATATCTGGGTACCGTTCATGATGTATCAGCAACTCGATTCGAGCTGGGATGCGATTCACGACCGCAATGATGAGGAGCTGGCTGTAATCGGTGTTCTCGCTCCGGGTGCGACTTCTGCGCAGGCGCAGCAGGAACTGACCGCGGAGATGCGGCAGATCGCCCACGACTTTCCCGATTCGCACAAAGGCAAGAACGACGCCCTGCTGATTCCGCTCTGGCGCGCGCCTGAAGGCGCAAATGAATATCTCGCCGTCATGCTGCCACCCCTCATGGCGATTGCTCTGGTTGTTCTGTTGTTGGCCTGCGTCAATGTTGCCAATCTGTTCCTGGTGCGCGCGGTGGCGCGACGTCGCGAGATGGCCGTGCGTCTCTCGCTCGGAGCCAACCGTGTCCGGCTGGTGCGCCAACTGCTGGTCGAGAGCGTTCTTGTGGCACTTGCCGGCGGCGCACTTGCTATCTTCGTCACACTCTGGTCGGCGCGAGCCTTCGACCGTTTTGTTCCCCCGAGTGACCTTCCGATCGATCTCAATATGCACGTCGACGGGCGGGTGCTGGCGGTGACGTTTGCGCTTTCGACACTAACCGGCCTCGCGTTCGGGCTGCTTCCGGCGCTGCGCTCTTCCAGGATTGTTCCGGTGACGGTGCTCAAGGAAGAAGCGGGCACATCCTCAGGAGGGCGGCATAAGGCACGGCTTACCTCCATTCTTGTCGTTGCGCAGATCTCGCTTTCGTTTTTGCTGCTGATCTGCGGCGGACTCTTCATCCGCAGCTTCCAGAAGTCTCGATACGCCGACCCCGGATTCAGCGCCAACCATGTCCTGCTTTCGAGGATCGATCTCTATCCAGCTGGATACAATGCGAAGACCGGAATTGCGTTCCAGCGTGAGCTTCTCAGGCGCATTCAGGCCATTCCGGGTGTGCGTATGGTTTCCTTTTCGGCATGGTCGCCGCTGGGTTTCAATTATGAGAGCGAGACGGTACAGCCTGAAGGTTATGTAGCGCAACGCGACGAATCCATGTCGCTGGCAGTGGATCGCGTAGGCCCGAACTATCTTGAGACACTGGGCATCCCTCTTGTCAACGGTCGTGATCTTCAGGAGACGGACAGCACCGACACGCAGCGTATTGCGGTAGTGAATGAAGCGTTCGTACATAAGTACTGGCCGGGGCTGAATGCAATCGGACGACGCATCAAAATCGCCGGCGACTGGTACAGCGTGGTCGGTGTGGCAAAAAACTCGAAGTATCTGGAGCTCGAGGAGTCTCCGAGACCTTTTATTTACTGGCCCGCCTTGCAGTACTACCGACCGAGGATGGTGCTTGACGTGCTCGTCAAAGGCGATCCGAAAGGCTATGCCGATCGAGTGGCTGCCGCGGTGCACAGCCTGAGCCCGGATATGCCGGTGCTCGATCAATTTCCTCTCTCCCGCAACGTTGAAATTGCCACCACAAACGACCGCATTGGTGGGACATTTGTGGGCATGTTCGGCCTTGTCGGGCTTGCGCTGGCGGCAATTGGTATTTATGGCGTGATTGCGTATTCGACACGGCAGCGGCTGCATGAGATCGGGATACGCATGGCGCTTGGTGCGAAACGGCGCGATGTTTTCGAACTGGTGCTGAAGCAGGGAGCGCGCATGACAGCTGCAGGCATTGCTTTCGGGCTGATCTGCTCGTTGATCTTCGCACCGATCCTTTGCCGTCATCTTTATCAGGTGACTCCGACTGACTTGCTGACCTATTTCTGCGTCGGACTTGGTCTTTGCGTTGTTGCGCTGGCCGCGTGCCTGCTGCCTGCGCAGCGTGCGGCGTATGTGGAACCGGTGCGTGTGCTGCGGTATGAGTGAAAGCGAATAGCAGCAATTCGTCAGCAGTTAAAATTCATGGCTTGCTTCGAGGCATGTTGTACTGAAGCTATGTTCACCCGCAGAAGCTTTGTTGCCCTTACCGCGCTTGCGCTTCCTCGTTTTCTCCATGTGGCGTCGAAGAGCTTCAGCGCCTTGCCAGATGAGTTTGCTCGGCTTGAGCAGATCAACGGTGGTCGCCTAGGCGTGACTGTAGTGGATATGGTGAGCGGAGAACGCACGGGTTATCGCGCGAATGAGCGCTTTCCGATGTGCAGCACATTCAAGTTTTTGCTGGCCTCCGCTGTTTTGCAGCGTGTAGACCGGCATGAGGAAAGGCTGGATCGGTCTATTCCGATTCCGCCAAAGCCACTCCTACCTAATTCGCCACTGACCGAGCAACATGCGGGAGGCACAATGACGATCGCTGTTCTTTGCCAGGCAGCTTTGACGCGAAGCGACAATACGGCTGCAAACCTGCTGCTGGAGAGTATCGGCGGGCCGGCAGAAGTAACGGATTTTGCGCGCTCGATTGGCGATGGGGTTACGCGTCTGGACCGGATGGAGATGGCACTGAATGAAGCACTGCCTGGTGATCCACGCGACACCACATCGCCAGCGGCGATGGCTGGCGATCTGAAATCGGTGCTACTGGGAAACGTGCTGTCAGCGGTGTCGCGCGAACAACTGACGCAGTGGATGGAAGCAAACCAGACAGGACTCGATCGCCTGCGAGCGAACCTGCCCGAAGGCTGGCGCGCTGCGGACAAAACAGGCTCAAACGGCACGCACACAAGCAACGACATCGCAGTGCTATGGCCTCCGGAGACGCGACCTATCATCGTAACAGCCTACATCACCCAATGCTTTGGGCCGGAGCGCAAGCGTGCAGCAATGCTTGCGGAGATAGGCAGGCTGGTGAAGGAATTGCTTTAGCTGGGGCAAGAGTGATTCAGCATGGGGGCTGCTACATCGAGCGCCAGGTCATGTCGACGCTGATGGGGATTTCGTTTTTGATGGGTACAGTAAGGAAAGACGGGCGATCAATTTTGAAGTCGGAGCAGGTTGCGGGAACTGTTCCCGTGATTCGGACTTCATTTCCCTGAGAGGTGCGCTGGAAGGGCACGTGTTTGTAGTCGACGGCCTGGCCGGCGAACTGAAGCTGAAGGTCGGCGTAGATGGTGGGAGACTCAATTGCTGACTGAGGGAACTGTGCGCGCACGATGACCATGGGGAATTCGGCGCCGCGAGTGGATTCGATCATGTGGAGGTCGCGGTTGGTGTCCCCCGAATCGAAGGACTTGACTGGTGCGGCGATGAGGAAGTTGCACTCTCCGGCGTGGCAGATACCTTTGCCCTTGGCGGCGCGGCTGATGCCGTCAACATCATGCATGGGATGAGACATGTGGTAGGTGAGCGTGGAGTGATCAAGCACCCATTGCGTGTCGGGCTGCGGATTGTTCTGCGCAAATGCGGGCAGCGCGACGAGCACAAGAGCGAGCGCGAGTTTCCTGATCATGAAAACCTCTAGAACTTGAGATGAATAGGCCAGGAGACGGCGATGATTGCGGCTCCATAGGCGGCTGCGGTGGTAAAGGCAACGGGGCCATGCGCGGATGCGATGCCGTGCACCTTTTCACCGGCGTTTTCCTGTTTGTAGGCCATGATGCCAAGGACCGGCGTGAGAACCATGCCAGGGCCGTGGATGAAGGCGAGCGCCTCATGGAAGCGGATGGCTCCACGCTTTTTAACTCCGGGCACTTTGGGCGCGAAGATGGCGTAGGAAGCCGCAGTCCAGTAGAGTCCGGTAGTGAGGCCTCCAAGAGCAATATGGAAGTCGAGGTTGGCGTCAGAGGGCTCGGTGATGGGTTCGCCGTTTTTGCCCTTGGCTTTGACCATTGGACCGGTGATGAGCGCGGCGGCCATGGGGATGGTGGTGATGAGGCCGAGGGTCTGATGGACCTTAAGCATGTGCGTGCGCTTGTCGAGCAAAGCCTGCTGCTTTGCGTTGCCCTGGGTCTGGTTGGGCGTGATGCCGAGGTCTTGAAGGGAGGGTTCGCCAGCGGGTTGCTGCTGTGTGGTGGTGTTTTGCGTCTGGGTTTGAGCGGGCGCCTGTTGGGACTGCTGACCGCCGGAATCTGGGGCGTCGGGAAGGCCCGCAGTGTTGGACGAAGGCACGGCTGGAATAGTGGATGCAGCAGCTTCGATGGTGGCAGAGGGTCCGGCCTGATAAGGGGTGACGGTCTGAGCGGAAGAACAGGAAGCAATGATTGCTGCCAAAGATGAGAATGCGAGAATTCTGAGACGGGTTATTTTCACAATCAATGCTTTTCCGTGAGCGAGAACCATGAGTCCTTCACTTCGCTCACTTTTGACTACAATCATACGGAATGGATAGCGGGCCCAAGTTGCATGAGTTCCGGCGAAAGCTGCTGAGATGGTTTGACGAAAATGCACGCGATCTGCCGTGGCGAAGGTCGCGAGACCCTTATGCCATCTGGGTTTCAGAGATCATGCTGCAACAGACACGCGTTGCGGCGGTGCTCGAACATTACACGCGCTTCATGGAAAGATTTCCAAAACTTCATAATTTAGCAGCGGCCAAAGAGCAGGAAGTTCTGGCGTACTGGAGCGGGCTGGGCTATTACCGGCGCGCGAGGCTGCTGCACAAGGCGGCACAGTTTGTGGCGCGCGAGATGGGCGGCTCTTTGCCGCAGACAGCTACAGAACTAAGGGCGCTTCCCGGAGTGGGCGAGTATACATGCGCTGCGATTGCGAGCATTGGATTCGGCGAGGCTGTGGCATGCGTAGACGGCAATGTAGAGCGCGTGGTGCGGCGGCTGCGTGGATGGAATGAGGCGAGCGGGACGCAGGCGATGGTGCGCGCGGCGGCAGCGCGTCTGCTGGATGAGAACCGCCCAGGAGACTTCAACCAGGCAATGATGGAACTGGGTGCGACAGTATGCGTGCCCCGCCTGCCCCAGTGCCTGGTTTGTCCCGTGCGCGAGACGTGCGCAACGCGTGGTGAGCACGCGGCTGCGGAACGGAAAGCGATGCGCAGCAAAGAAGCAGCGTATGCATTTCTGCGGCGAGCGTCGAGGGCAAGAGCGATGGAGGTGTTGCTAGAGCATCGGCCGGCGAGCGCTTCGTTGATGCCGGGAATGTGGGAGCTGCCGGCAATCGATGCGAGCCATGCAGTGGAGGAGAACAAGGTGCTGACGCTGCGGCACTCGATTACGGACACGAACTACTATGTGACTGTGCATGAACTAAACGCAAAACAGCAGAAGGGGCTGCCAAAGCGGAGGGCGAAGCGGGAGTGGTTTGCTGTGCGAGAGCTGGACACGGTTCCGGTGACGGGGCTGACGCGCAAGGTGCTCAAACGGCTAAGGGCCTGGCCCGGCTTTGAGGCGCAATAAACAGATGGTTACAATTGTGGCGAGCGGTTCCGGAGGTGAATGATGCGCAGGTTTTGCACGGTTTCTATAGTGATTCTGGCGATGGCGCTACCGGCATTTGCAGCGAAGAAGGTTCAAGGCACGGCGACGCTGAAGGACTTTCAGCCTGCGGGGACCAAGGATAAAGGTCAAAAGCACCAGATGTATGACCTTTCGTTTGATGCGGCGACCAAGCGCTATACGTGCCGCACCGACTCGGACAAGTCAACGAATGCGGCGGATTTTGTGGTGGGCGAGCAGATGAACTACGAGATCGACGGCCAGAAGGTGAAGATCAAGACGCCGGAAGGCAAGCAGGTAGAGTGCAAGGTGGTTCGGGTTGAGGTGATACCGCCAACACCTGCAGCGTCGACCGCTTCTCCCACACAGTAAGGGACGGTATTGATGCGATTGCTGGGGATAGTTTTGCTGGGCGCAGGAGTAGTTGCGACGGCGCAGACAGGGCCGATGCTGCAGCAACGGCCAGCGCCAGCACAGCAGCAACCGACAAACACGGTTGATTATGAAAAGGGATTTTCGACGTTGCCGGTTAATGCGTCGGGCGAGTATGAACTGGACGGGAACGGATCGGTGGTGCAGATTACCATCGACCAGGATCGACTGACAGGATACGTGTCGAAGATCGACCAGGGAACCGCGCTGACACTGTTCTTTGTACGCACAAGCATTCAGGGAAGCCGGGTGTCATTTACAACGAAGACAGTGCACGGGGTTTCGTACTCGTTTACGGGCTCGGTGGTTCGCGGAGAAAAGGCAAGCCCGTCGGAGGAGGGATTTTTCCGGCTTGCGGGCCAGTGGACCTTGTATCGCGATGGAGGTCGTGAGACGGAGTGGGTGAGTCTGAAGTCGACGCCGAGAGACAGCCAGTAGCTAAAAACCGGGTAGCTAAAACGGTTGGCTAGGAGGCGAGCAGCGATAAAACAATGAGCGAACAAACTGCCCTCTAATCCCTAATTGGCTAATCCCTATCGCCTGATGGCTGCCTTCCGCTGCCCGGAGTTTAGCTATCTGCCTTATCAGCTATCCCCTATACCCTGTATTTGAATTACTCTCAGATATGGTATGGTGCTACGCCATTTTCATCATCTTCGACGGGCTGGGTGGGAGGCGTTCAGGCACGGAATTTTTACCAATGCGAAGGCAGCGGCATATTCGGCGATTCTGACGATTTTTCCGGCACTTCTGGTAGTAACGACGCTGTTGGCCTTTACGCCTGAGACCGACACGCTGCGGGGCGACTTGCGGCTGGCCTTCAGCAGTATTCTTCCACCTGACACAATGTCGCTGGTGCAGGCGTATTTCCAGATCAATCATGCGCGGTCGGTGCGGATTGTGATCAGTGCGGCGTTTGTGACCTTTGCGGCCTCGATGGGTGTGATGCTGTCGCTGATGGAGGGTTTCCGACGGGCGTACCGGTTGCCACGAGGGCTGCAGAATTTCTGGAAAGAGCGCGTTGTGGCGCTGGTTCTGGTCCCGGCGACCATTGTGCCGATGATTTTTGCCACGACACTGGTGGCCTTTGGTCACGCGATTGAGCACTGGATGATTGAGAATGCAGGGCACGATCTACGGTTTTACGTGATTTTTTTCTGGCGTGCGGTGCGCTGGCTGATTGCCATGGCGACAAGCGTGGCAGTGCTGGGCGTGATCTATCACTTCGGGACGCCGGGGAAGCGTCCGTGGAAGCAGGTTGTTCCGGGTGCACTGATGGCTACGGTGACGTGGTTCCTGGTAACGCTGGTTTATGGCTGGTATGTGACGCGGCACGCGGACTACTCAGTGGTTTACGGATCGCTGGCGGCGGGCATTGCGACGTTGGTGTGGCTCTATATGGTGTGCGTCAGCATATTGATGGGTGCCGAGTACAACGCACAAATCTTTCCGGCAGTTGAACCTGCCGAACGGCGTGGCAAGGAAACGCTTGCCACTCAGGCAGAGTAGAAACGGGACAATTGCGGCTGTAAAATCGAAAAGACACCACGAAATACGCTGTTGGGGGATGGATGAACGCTACACTCACTGGTCTGGCTTCCGCTCAGGATCAGTCTGCACGCCGGGCCAAGATTGTGGGCACACTTGGGCCTGCATCAAATAATGAATCTACATTCCGCGCGCTGGTACGCGCAGGACTGGATGTGGCGCGTCTGAACTTTTCGCACGGGACGCATGCCGAGAAACTGAAACTGATTGAGATGGTGCGCAAAGTTGCGGTGGAGGAAGGCAAGACCATCTGCATTCTGGGCGACCTGCAGGGGCCGAAGATCCGGACGGGCAAGCTCGAGAACCACAAACCGGTGCAACTAGAAGCGGGGCAGAAGGTAACGATTACGCCCCAGGATATTTCCGGGAATGCGCGGCTGCTGGCAACGACCTTTCCGACGCTGGCTGAAAACCTGGAATCGGGAGCGCGAATCCTGCTAGCCGACGGATTGATTGAACTGCGCGTGATCGCCGTGACGGGCGTAGACGTGGAGTGCGAGGTGATCAACGGCGGCCTGCTAGGCGAGAACAAGGGCATTAATCTGCCGGGAATCGCTGTGCGTGTGCCTTCGCTGACGGAAAAAGACGAAGCCGACCTAGAATTTGCGGTGAAGAACGGCGTGGACGCGATTGCCGTGTCGTTTGTGCGGACGGGCGAAGATGTAAAACTGGTGAAGCAACGCATTTCGGCGTTGGGCACAGACACATGGGTGGTGGCAAAGCTCGAAAAGCCGCAGGCGATTGAGCATCTCGAAGAGATTCTGGAAGTTGCTGATGGGATAATGGTGGCGCGCGGCGACCTGGGTGTAGAGATGCCCCCGGAGAAGGTTCCGGCGATCCAGAAGTATGTGATCCGCAGGGCGTCGGAGCATCGGAAGCCAGTGATTACGGCGACGCAGATGCTGGAGTCGATGATCGAGAATCCGCGACCGACGAGGGCGGAAGCGAGCGACGTTGCGAATGCGATTTACGACGGGACGGATGCGGTGATGCTGTCGGCAGAGAGCGCGGCAGGGAAGTATCCAGTGGAAGCGGTGAAAATGATGGCGCGGATTGTAGTGGAGTCCGAGTCACAAATCCGTGAGACCGGGGCAGCGCATGATGCGCGGCCAAGCGTGCGGTTGTCTGTGGCGGAGACGATCTGCGAGTCGATGGCGCATGCGGCGCAGGACCTGGATGTCAAGGCCATTGCGGTGTTCACGGAGACGGGCACAACAGCGCGGCAGTTGTCGAAGTATCGTCCGGCACCGCCGATCTATGCGCTGTCGAGCGTGGACACTGCGATCCACCGTATGTGCCTGCTGTGGGGTGTGCATCCGATTAAGTGCACGAAGGCGCATACGACTGAAGAGATGGTGGATATGGCCGAACGTCTGCTGGAGCAGAACGGCTATGCCTTGCCACAGGACATTATCGGTATTGTGGCAGGGACGCGGACGAAGTCGGGATCGACCAACTTCCTGCGACTGCACGTGCTGGGCGATGCACTGAGCGATGCTCCAAGGGAACACGCCGAAGCGGCATTGGCGCAGTGACAATCCATCATGGGTTCAAGTAGTTCTTGTTTAAAAAGCAATTTCACCATATAGATGACAAAAGAGAGCATAAAGGTGAAAGAGCATTACTGCTGTAAATATGTCAGCTTCACGCTGATCTTCTCAGAGAATCGTTGTTGGAATAACCTGCCGCACTTTTGCAGTAGGTTTTTCTTTTCAGGACGATAAATGAATGGGTCAAATCCATATTCTTACTGACCAAGTTGCCAATCAGATCGCTGCGGGTGAGGTGGTTGATCGCCCGGCATCGGTGGTGAAAGAGCTGTTGGAAAACTCGCTCGACGCGGGCGCCACACGTATTACGGTCGAGGTCGAGGGCGGCGGACGCAAGTTGATCCGCGTGAGCGACAACGGAACCGGCATGGGACGCGACGACGCACTACTGGCGTTTGAACGGCATGCGACATCGAAGATCCGGTCGAGCGATGACCTGTTGTCGATTGCCACTCTCGGGTTTCGCGGAGAGGCGCTGCCGTCGATTGGGTCGATTGCACGCGTGGAGCTGGAGACGCGTTCCGGTGGTGAGCAGAGCGGCACGCACCTAGAGATTGTAGGCGGAAAGATTTTTCGCGTGGATGACACTGGATTGCCACAGGGAACGACGATTACCGTGCGCGATCTGTTCTTCAATACCCCGGCGCGAAGAAAATTTCTGCGTGTGGAATCGACAGAACTGTTTCATGTAACCGCGCTGGTTACACATTATGCGCTAGCGCATCCTGACAAGCATTTTGAGCTGCATTCGGCGAGCCATGCGATGCTGGTTGCGCCTCCGGTGGAGAAGTCTGCGGAGCGGATTTTTCAGATTTTCGGCAAAGAGATACTGGATCAGCTCATCACGACGGCTGCAGAGCGGCCTTTTGACCGTGCGGGTGTGCCGGAGCCCCCGCCATGGAGGCGTGGCGAAGATTATGTACCGCCTGAGCCGGGGATGTTGCGTGTGTCAGGCTTTGTATCGAAGCCGGAGCTGCAGAAGCTGAACCGGAATTCGATGTATGTGTTTGTGAATGGGCGGCTGATTCGTGACCGGCTGATTCTGCATGCAGTGACCGAAGCATACCGCAATGTGATTCCACCGACGTCGCTTCCAGTGGTGCTGCTGTTCCTGGATATGCCAGCACATGAGGTGGATGTAAATGTGCATCCGGCAAAGACCGAGGTGCGATTCCGGCAGCAGACGTTTGTGCATGACTTTGTACGCGACGCGATTCGCAACACACTGGTGAAGGCGCGACCAGCGGCAGATTTTCTGCCGGCGATGGAGGCATCGCCGCATGCGTCGGCATCGCTGATGCCGGAGGTGTCTCCGTTGCCGAGCGTGGATGAAGCACCGGAATCAGAGCCAACGATACAAGCAGAGGATGGGGAGCGGGTTGCGGTGATGGATGAAACCGCGGCTGAAATGGCGAGCGAGTCCGAGGAGCAGATTGCGGTAGCGGATGAGGACACGGCTGAGTCTATAGAAGAGTCTGCGCCATTTACGCTAACGGAGCCGGAGCTCCCTCCGGAAGAGGTGAAACTGCCGTTTGCGCCATGGGAAGCGGCGCATGCGGAGAAGAATGGGATTTTCGGACTGCTGACAGATGGCCGTGGGCGCAAAGAAGAGACAGCGCCAACGCTGAATTCGCTTGCGAGCCTGAAGCCACTAGGGCAGTTGAGAGAGTCGTTCATCTTGGCGGTGAACGATGAGGGGCTGTGGATTGTGGACCAGCATGTGGCGCATGAGCGCGTTCTGTTTGAGAAGATTCTGCGGGAACGCGAGGTGGAACGAGTAGAGCGGCAGCGGCTACTGATGCCCCTGCTGGTGGACCTGCTGCCGGAGCATATGGCGCGGTTTGCTGAGATTGCAGAAGAGCTGGAACGCAATGGGTTCGAAGCCGAACCGTTCGGGCCACGTTCGATTGCGGTGAAGTCGGCTCCGGTGGGGCTGGAGACGACACGGCTGGAACGGATGCTTATGGAGGTTCTGGAGCAGGCAGGCGATCCGACGCAGGCGGAGAATCTGGAAACCTTGCGAACGAAGATTGCGGCTTCGATTGCGTGTCATTCTGCGATCAAAGTGAATATGCCACTGGATGAAAAGCGCATGGAATGGCTGCTGGGAGAGCTTGGCAAGACGGAGCATCCGACGAGTTGCCCGCACGGAAGGCCGATTGCGCTGAGGTATAGCTGGCGGGACATTGAGAAGGCGTTCAACCGCGTATAGCTAAGAAGAGGGCAGCGAAAAAGCGGGTGGCAAGAGGTTGCCATTCGATATTGGAGATTAGAGGCTGCGATGTGCAGCCTTTGGAACGACCTGAATGTTTTTCTCTTACAGTTAGCGAGAGATGAAGCGGGATGGCGTGAATCCGCGGAAGCGAAGGACGAGACAATAGGTTGCCTCGCGCCAGTCGCGGATGGATTTGTCGCGAATGCCGAATTCCGGCGGCCAAGGCGCAGCGTGGGTTCTCCAGAGAATTGGGAAGTGAGCGAGGATGAGCGCGGCGCGTGGCAGATGGCTCCAGGAGCTGACGACGTCGGCAGAGTGCCACTGGTGGATGCGCATGATGGCAACGGAGTAGTAGACGTTCTGGATCGTGTCCATCGCCTGACGTTCTTCGATGATATCGGCGGCGGGAACGCCCTGTTGTTCGGCAAATTTCGCCATTGTGTCAGCTTCGACCCATTGATTATGAGCGGCGCTTCCGCTGAAGATGATGCGCGGCGCGACGCCGCTACGCCATTCGCGCACGCCTTCAAGAACGCGGGAGCGCTGTTCCGGCGACGGGCTGCCGTCTTTCAGTGCCGGTGTACCGAGGACGAGGATAACGTCGAAATTCTGCTGCGCTGTGTTGGATTGCGGGATCGCACGCCAGAGAATCCAGATGGCGCCAAGTGCGGCGAGGAAGAGCAGAACGAGCGAGAGCAGGGCTTTCCGCATGTAAAAACCGTATCAGAACTCTTCTGTGAGGGGCTGCCTTTCGTCGGTGCGGAGTTATGGTCTAGAGCTTTCGAGGTTGGAGAAGTCCCTTACCGGCGATGGCAATGTTGTCGCGGGTTGCGCTCTTAACCAGATACATCATGGCGTCAGCGGAGCGAATGATCTCGTGGACCGAACTGCCATCTTCAGGCCAGGTGGCGACTCCGAAGCTGGCGCGGACTTCGAGTGAAAGAACATTGCCGAAGCGGCGCTCGCGGAGATTTTTGAGAATGCGCTCGGCGACAAATTGTGCGGCGCGCTTGTCGGCACCTGGGAGCATGACAACGAATTCGTCACCGCCATAGCGGAAAACCAGGTCCTGTTTGCGCAGGCCGGCCCGGAGAGCATGGCCGACTTCCCCGAGAAGATGGCTGCCGACGAGATGACCGTGCGCATCGTTGACAAGTTTGAAATGGTCGAGGTCGATGAAGATGAGACTGAAGGGTGCGGTGTCGCGAGCGCCGCGGTCGATACGGGCTTCGAGCAGACTATAGAGATGGCGGACATTGTAGAGTCCGGTACAGTCGTCAGTGATAGTGAGCTCCTGAATGCGCTCGACGGCGCGCGCGTTGTCAATAGCGATGGCGGCGTAGTCGCAGAGGACATGCAGGAAAGAGATAGTGTAGTCGGTGAGCGTATCGAGGCGATAGTTGAAGAGCTGAATGACTCCGAGGGTACGATCGCGCGATCGCAACGGCATGCAGATGGCCGAGCGGATGCGCGCCGACGAAGCTACGGCGTGCTCTTCTGCAAGCCGAGCGAAACGAGGGTCGAAGCGCGGCTCATCGCTGACTTCCGGCACGATAAGGCTTTCCCCATGCTGTGCGACCCAGCCGGCGAGGCCATGTCCCATGGGGACACGAAGGTCGCGAAGCTCCTGTTCGGTGTGACCGAGGGCAACGGCATAATAAAGATCGTTAACGGCCTCGTCGACGAGCAACAGCGACCACGTTTCTGGTTTGAAGAACTGCTCCATCTGCCGCATGATGGCCCGCAGAATGGAGTCGCGGTCGAGCGACGAGGTGAGCGCGCGAGCGACGTTGTGGAAGACGAGCAGGTCACGCAGGTTGGCGTCGGCAGCGAGTGCGCCGCCGGATGCAGGTTTGTGGATAGAACTGCTCTGATTCATGTGCCAGCTCTGCTGCTGATTGTGCCACAGCCATCCTAATTAATGCATTAATGCAGAAATGATACGGCGAGAGTAAGCGAGAAGGCGATTACGGAGATAAGGGTCTCGCAGATGGACCAGGTTTTGAGGGTATCGGCGACGCTCATGTTGAAGTACTCCTTCACGAGCCAGAAACCACCATCGTTGACATGGGAGAAGATGAGTGAGCCAGCGCCGGTGGCGATGGCGAGGAGCTCTGGACGGACTCCCGTTGTGTGCAGCGCGATAGGAGCGACGATGCTGGCAGCGGTGGACATGGCTACAGTGGATGATCCGGTGGCGAGGCGCATGAGCGCGGCGAGCAGCCAGGCGAGCAGCAGGAGCGGGATGTGGCTGTGCAGAGCTACGGCGATGACGGCGTTTGAAACTCCACTGTCCTGAAGGATCCGGCCAAAGCCTCCGCCAGCGCCGACGAGCAGCGTGATCATAGCAGTGGGAGCGAGGCACTCGTTGGAGTAGCGCAGGATGGTCTGGCGAGTGAAGCCGCGCATTCTGCCGAGGGCGATAAAGCTGAAGATAGCTCC
>JASHRS010000059.1 GCA_030037215.1 Silvibacterium sp.
AAAGGCGCAGCTTGTGGCTGCGCCTTCAGATTTTTTTCTTCCTTCTTTTAGTTTAGCAATTTGAAGCTAAATCAAATGCATCGGGAAATAGCTGAATTTACTGAGGTTGGTGAAGTTGGGGCTTGACATGGGATCGCAGCATCTGCGTCCGTTATTTTTCCCGCCGCACATTGGTAAGCCGCAGCGGCTTCTGGCCATAGTGTTCTATCTCCAAATTGCCGTTTTTGTTGAATTTGATTTTGCATATGGGCGCCAACGTCCCGGTGCCGTTGCCATCCTTGTCTACGTCGAGCACGACGATCCCGAACGGGTAAGTTTTGGACCGGGTGTTGTTGTAGGCTTCACCGAATGAGATGGGGCGATCCGTCACCATAACGATATGAAGTCCCCCGTCCGGTGTAGGCCTGAACCGTGCCATGCGGAAGACGGCACCGACGAATCCGCTCGGAGAAAGGCGCCCCACATCCTTCGTCTTGCTCAGGGCTTTTTCCAGTCCGTCCTGTCCGTTTGCTTTGAGCGTTGCAACATAGGACTGGGATTCCTCGTCGGTAGTCCATCTCGTGATATACACGGTAAGGCCAAAGCTCTTGCCGGAAACAACACCTGCCTGGCCGAAGGCGGTTGCCGCATATTGCCGGGGCAAATCCGGAGCCGAATTTGCATTTCCGCTCTGAGCAAAAACATTCGTGCTTACGCCTGTTGCAAGAATCAGCAGCGCGCACATCAATTCGAATTTTTGTATTCGCATAGCCAGTCTCCCATCGAGCCGATCCATCCCGCAGCAGCGTGAGACCACTACCTCACCGAGTAATTCCGCGCATCCATGCAGGCGATGAATGCTCGTTGGAAGGAGTCCACTCCTGCCTGATGCTGAAGCAACATTTGATCTTCCGCCTTCTTTTGCGCTGCTGCCGCCCTTGCGGCTGCCTGCTGTTGCGATTGGGCATTGGCCTGCCGCTGTGCCGCGCCGCCTTGCATGGTCCCGGCGACTGCTCCGATGCCAGCTCCCTTGCCGGCGTTACCAGCTATCGCCCCAATGGCGGCGCCCCCTGCAGCGCCTCGCGCGGCCCCGAGAACACGTCCGCCTTGTACTTGCGGAGCGTTCGCAGCCGCCTGTTGCTGAGCCAATTTCTTTTCTTCGTCACTCAAGCCCTGTGGCGGCGGAGCCTGGGCGTCAACCCCGGTCATCTGCTTGGCCGCGCCATAGCACTCAGCCTCGTCCTTCAATTGCTGATCTGCGGTTTGGTTATTCCTGGGAAAAGCGAACAGGCCAATGCTCTGGGCAGGCGACCAGGCAGGAGCCGTAGAAGCAGGCGTTGCCGCCTGAGCTGAAGCCTCCGCCGGTGGCTGCTGATTCTGCGCCGCTGCGATCAACGGGAAAATGATGGCGAGCGAGATCGTTGCAAAGCGTCTCATGGGGGTTACTCCTTTGCTGCCAAACTATTCTTCTTTGCTTAGCTGCATTGGGGTACTGTCAGAAGTATCAGTCCGCACGGAAATCGTCTGCATCCCAGGGAGCTGCTCCCGAGTCCGGGGCAAACCGGAAACAGACCCGCTACCTAATTTTTGCAGGCGTGGAATTCGCTCTGCGTGAGAGGATACTGTTTCAGACTGAAATTTTTTCCGGGAGTGCGCTCTGTCGGATTTTGCTGCGTTGCCTGTGCCTTCTCCTGAAGCTTCCCATGTTCCGCATGTGCCGCCGTCGTGGGTTGTGGGGATGGTGCTGTTTCCGTTCGGCCTGACGCTCGGGTTCACAATTACGGCACTGCCGTTTCTGCTGACAAGGCAAGGCGTTTCGCTGGACAGAGTGGCGTCGACGAGCGCGCTGGTGCTGTCACCGACATTCTGGGGATGGCTGGTGTGTCCGGTGCTGGATACGGGGCTGACGCGCAGGGCGTACTGCTGGATTACGGCAACGATAGGGGCATTATGCATGGCGCTGGCGTTGCCGGTGCTGACTCCGGCGCGTCTGGGACTGGCGACAGGGCTGCTGATGGCCGGGCAACTGGCAATGGTGATGTACGGCAACGCGGCGAATGGATGGATGGCGGAGTTTTTGCCGGACAACCTGCGCGGGTCAGTGAGCGGATGGGTGAATGTTGCGAACCTGGGGGGCGGCGCGGCGGGATCGCTGGCAGTGATGTCGCTGGCAGAGCACCTGAAGATGGGCTGGATAGGCGCGGGACTGGCGGCGTGCATTGTGCTGGGCGTGCTGCCGTCAACGGTGTTTCCGAAGTCGAGGCGATCGTCGTTTGGCTTTGGGCAGGTATTTACGGACACACTGAAGGCGACGTGGAAGGCATGCAAGAGGCGGGAATGTCTGGTGGGGTTTGCACTGTTTCTGGCTCCGGTGGGAGCAGCGGCGGCGATCAATCTGTTTTCGGGGCTGGGGAGCGATTTTGGCGCGAGCGAGCACACGGTGGTGCTGGTGACCGGGCTGGGATGCGCGATTGCGACGTCGATTGGCGCGCTGGCAGGAGGGTATGCGGCGAACCATGTGTCGCGCGGATACTTATACCTGGGCGCAGCGACGGGCCTCGTGACGGTATCGCTGGCACTGGCGCTGACAGGACATACGGTAGCGGCGTTTATTGCGGGCGCGCTGATTTATAACGCGCTGACGGGCGTGGTGTATGCGTCGTTCAATGCGCTGGCGTTTCAGTTGACGGGCCAGGAAAGCGCAGTGGCGAGCACGCAACTGGCGCTGTTTACGGCAGCGATCAATGCGGCGGTGGTGTACATGACGTGGGCCGACGGGCAGGGATACAGGCACTTCGGCGTGCGGGGATTGTTCCTGGTGGATGGGCTGGCGAGTGCTGTGGCGCTGGTTCCGCTGGTGATGCTGGTGAGGCGGCTGAGCGGGGTTCGGGAGCCGGTGGCGGTTTAGAGGTGAGAGCGATGCGGAAGAAATTCGGTGTGGCGCTGCTGGCGGGTTTGCTGGCGGCTTCGATGCAGAGCGCGATGTGGGCGCAGGCGAGCGCGAGTCATGCTGCGGTGCCGGGGCCGGCTACGATTTCTGCTCCGGCGGGGCCGCAGAGCTTTCATACATCGGCTCCGGTGGAGCCGCAGAATCTGGGGCTGCTGAAGACGAAGCTGAAGGCGTATGCCAAATGCTGTTACGCGGCGGCGCTGGAGAAGCAGGATGAAGTGGCGGAGGCGTTTCTGGAGCAGGCGGTGAACCAGGCGAAGCTACATTCCGGTTCGCAGGGATCGGAGAAGCTGGCGCTGGTTCTGGATATCGATGAGACGTCGCTGTCGAACTATCCGCAGATGGCAGCGGAGGATTACGGGTTTATCCAGAAGGATTGGGATGTGTGGGCGGAGTCGGCGAAGGCTCCGGCGATTCCGGGGACGCTGAAGCTGGCTGAGAAGGCGCAGGCGCTGGGCGTGGCGGTGTTCTTTATTACGGGACGCCCAGAGACGCAGCGAGCGGCGACGGAGAAGAATCTGACAGCGGCTGGGTATGTGAACTGGGCGGGGTTGACGCTGCGGTCACAGGACCAGTTGCACGAGGCGACGATTGCATACAAGTCGGCGGCGCGGGCGGCGATTGTGAAGCAGGGTTACAAGATTATTCTGAGTGTCGGCGACCAGTGGAGCGATCTGAAGGGGACGCCGCAGGCCGAGTACAGCGTGAAGCTGCCGAATCCTTTTTATTACATTCCGTGAAAACGGCATGAGGGCTGAATCGCGGTGGTTATTCCCCGTCCGCGATTTTTCCCGCGGGCAATACGGAGCGCACGGCCGCGACATCGAGCGCTTCACGGATGGCGCCGATCATCTGTGCATCTACTCCGAGAGCGCTGGTTGTCAATTGTGGCTGGCTGCGCATATTCAACCGCGTCAGCATATCTTCTGTAGCTGCGCGGAGCGCAGGATGGACTCCAACGCCGCCGCCCAGGATAAATAATGGGCAGTTCAAGATCAGATGGATGTTGTAAATCGCATCGGCCAGCATACGGGCCGTGCGCTCGAGCACAGATTGGGCCAAAAGATCGCCGGCGAGCGCGTGGTGGAATATCTGAGTCGCGGTCAGGTCCTTCGGCAGTTCAGTTGCATCTGCCTGCCAAACTTTATGCCACTGGGCTTTGATGCCTTCGCCTCCGATAACGCTTTCGAGCGCTCCCGGCTCGCCATGATTTGCCTGAACCTCGGGCGTGCCCGGCACAAGCATGTAGCCGATTTCGCCAGCTGACCATCCGGCTCCGCGAAAGGGAGCACCGTTCAGCACAATGCTCGCTCCGACGCCGGTTCCAATTCCGATGAATACGAAGTCGCGCACTCCCTGCGCAGCGCCCATCCAGTGTTCACCTACAGCGGCGAGGTTTACGTCGTTGTCCACGATCACCGGCGTGTTGAATGCATCTTCAAGCATTGCGCGCAGAGGAACGTCGCGCCATCCCATGAGATATGAAGTTGCGATCACGATGCCCGAATCCACATCGGTAATACCGGGCGCGCCGACGCCAACAGCGTTGAGCGCACCATGCGGCGCGGAGACCTTTTGCAGCAGCTCGTGCAGACCATCCTTGACGAGCTCGATGACGGCATCAGGGCCGCGGACACCTGAGATCGCGGAAGACGACCTGGCAATAACAGATCCAGCCATGTCGGCAAGCGCAATCCGCAGGTTCGTGCCTCCGATATCTATGCCTGCGACGCAACCGGGATCAAGCGTTGTCGAAGCGGCTGGTTGCGTGGCGATGGTACTGCCGATGGTCTGTTGTTGCTTCCTTGTTGAAGCTGCCCGGTGTAAACGATTTTCTTCCATGGGTTTGTTTTCTCGTGCTCGATTCACTTATGACGCAATCGCTCCAGGTCCGGAACTGATGCTTTCCAGTTCCCGTCCTTTTGTTTCCGGAACGATGAAGTACACAAAAAGAAGGGTGATGATACAGAACGCCCCGTAGATTATGAAGGTAAATGTATTGCCAACGGCCTTAATAAGCGAGAGAAATGTGAGCGACACGATGAAGTTGGACGCTCCCGATCCAATGGTTGCGGCGGCTACTCCGCGGCCCCGCAGATTCAGAGGAAAGACCTCGGAAACGAGGATCCATGCGATCGGCCCCATGCTGAATGCGAAGCAGGTGATATAAACCATCAGACAGATGGTTGCGATCACTCCGGGGCGGGCTCCAAATGCCGCCGTGTTGTGGAATGAATACGCAAGCAGGAACAGCGACGCCGTCATGCCGCTGATCCCCACGTAGAGCAAGGGCTTGCGGCCCGCGCGATCAACCAGCACCAGAGCGATGATGGTCGCAAGCATGTTTGTGATCGCGATCAGCAGGGTTGCGAAGATGGCGCTTTTGTTCGAAGTGATGCCGGCGAGCAGAAAGATGCGCGGGCCATAATAGATGATGGTGTTGATGCCCGTAACCTGCTGCAGAACTGTGAAGCCGACCGCGATCAGAAGCGAGTAGCGGACTGCGGGGCTCCACAGTGCACTCCATCGCTTCTCCACTTTGACCTGAAGCGCGGAACGGATGTCGTCAATCAGCAGCCTGGCTCCTGCTTCGTCTGTAAATTTGCTCAATACCGACTGCGCCTCGGCGATGCGGTTGTGCGCATAGAGCCAGCGGGGGCTCTCCGGGAGGGCGAGAAGCAGCAGGACGAACAATGCGGCGGGAACGGCCCCGAGGCCGAACATGAGCCGCCATGCGTGCTGCCCGGCAAGCCAGTAACCCGCCAGATCGGCCAGCGCGATGCCAAGAGTGAGCGCGAACTGGTACAGACCTATCAGCATTCCGCGCGATTGCGGCGGCGCAAGCTCGGACACATAAACGGGTGCAGTGACTGAAGTGAAGCCAATCGCGACGCCAAGCAGCAATCGAGCCACGATCAAGGTAAGGGCATTCGGCGATGCCGGGGCCAGGAGCGAGCCGGCGAGAAAGATTGCGCCGCCCCAAAGCAGTGTTGTGCGTCGGCCGATGCGGTCTGCGATGCTTCCTCCGGCGAGCGCTCCAGCCATGGCGCCGACGAGCACGATGCTCACGACGATCTCTTGCATTCGAGTGCCGAGTGAAAAGGATTCACGGACAAAAATCAGCGCGGCGGCGATGATGCCCATGTCGAAGCCGTAGAGGATTCCGCCCAGTCCGGCGACGAACGATACCTTCCAAAGAAAGCCCTGGCGGACCTGTGTTTGTGCGGCGGTTTCAGTTTCGGACAAAGGTTCCTCTTACTTGTTACCTGGCAAAGAAGTTCATACTACTGTTCCATGACACCATATTGAAACCGGGGAGGCAGCCTGCAGCCTGTCCGTTCCACCATTCCAAGCGTGAGAGCCTGCGGCACCAATAACGAAGTAATGCCTTCCCATGGTTCAGGGACGGCTTCGATTTTGACCGGGAAAAGGTTGTGGGTCTGTTCGTGGTTCTGAGCGGAGATGAGGACAACCTTCCCGCCTTTGCGGTTGCACTCCTGCGCAAGTTTGATGCCGAGATCAGCCGCCCTGCCAAGAGCGAAGATGATGGCGACGTGCGTGGCGTCCACATCAAGATTGGGCCCATGCTTAAAGCCTGCACCGGTATGCGGCGCGGCGCGGAAGCCGCTCATTTCGCGGATCGTGAGCGCGCCCATGATCGCCGCTCCGTAGGCTGCGCCGCGGCCGATGACCTCAATGTTGGCCGCGCCACGGCAGAACGCTTCAAGCTGGCCACGGCGTGAGAAGATCGGGTCGAGATGTGCGGCGAAGACATCAGCAGCGCGATCGGCATCTTCCTTCCACGGGCGTTCGAGAATCTCAGACGCGAGAATAATGGCCGCTGCGGTCGCGTTGGTATAGGTCTTGGTTGCATTCCCGTATTCCGGCCCGGCCAGAATCGGAAGCCTGTACCCGGCGAGTTTCCAGCAGGTGCTGGCGGGATTGTTGCAGATGAGCCCGAGTTTCCTGCCCGCTGCATTGCCGGTCTTAAAAAGTTCTACCAGCTCCGCGCTTTCACCGGAGGTGGTGAGAAGAATGGACAGCGCCGCATCGCCCCACACAGGCAGCCCGTAGTGCAGCCATTCGCCAGCGTCGATGGAGACGGAAAACCTGCCATGCGTTTCAAGAAGAACCGATCCACCGAACGATGAACAGAAAGACGCGCCCATTCCAAGAAAGAGCACAGGTCCCTTTTTCTGCGCGGCACGGCGCAATCCTTCCAGCTCAGCGCGAATTACGGGATCGTTGTGATACGCATGGATCAGCTCGCGAAGGCGTGCCGGCTGCTCCCGGCACTCGAGCTCCAGTATCTGCGTTCCGGTGGCGGAAAGCAGTTCTTTCGGGGGCTCTATGCCTGCGATCCAGCGCGGCTGGCTTATGTCTGCCATAGTTTTTTCGAGTGCTCGTATACTTCCTAATGATTATTAAGTATCTTTCAGAGATAATCAACAGTTCTTCCTGCAGTGGACCAGGCAAAATGCATAATCCGGGTGACTGTAGCAGAACACTGGCATATATTAGCGCATAAGATTTTGTTTCTACCCGGGACTGAGTGAAGAAAAAACCGATTCCAATTGGCAGACCTTCGGTCCTGCGTTATACGAACGCGCACAGCATTCTAAGGCTCCTGCGCGAGCGCGGCTCCTGCTCGCGAGCCGATCTGGTCCGCGCTTCCGGGCTCAGCGCTCCTACAGTTACCAATGTTGTCAAAGACCTTTTATCCCACAACCTGATTGAGCCGCTGGGCGAAGGCGAGTCGAGCGGCGGGCGTCCGCCGGATATGATCCGCTTCAAGGCCGAGCGCGGCTGCCTGCTGGGGGTGGAGATCACCGCCGAGAATATTGCTCTGCTACTTACGGATTTGAACGGGAGCGAACTGGATTCACAGAAGATATCACTGCACAATCGCCGGACCACGCCGGAGGCCATATGCGGCTATATAGGCGATGAGTTGAAGGCGCTTCTGAAGCGACAGAAGAAGACGCGGGAGCAACTGCTGGTCCTGGTGGCGGGCGTCCCGGCGATTACGAACGTGGACGAGGGCAGCGTGCTGTCGATCAGCACGCTCGAAGGCTGGCGCTCAGTTCCTTTGCGCTCGATGCTGAGCAAGGCGGCCAATTGCATGGCCGTGGTAGAGAACGATATGAATCTGGCTGCGCTCGGTGAAAAGTATTGCGGCGCGGCGCAGGCGGAGAACGACTTCGTATTCATCCATATCGGGACGAACGTGGGAGCCGGTATTTTTCTGGGAGGCAGAATCCATCATGGCTCGCATTGGTCCGCGGGAGAGATTGCGTATTTGCGTTTGCCGTCCGTCTCCCGCAGGCAGCCGACGATCCATGAATTTGGAGAGCTCGAAACGGTGCTCACAAGCTCGGGAATTCTCAAAAGCTGGCAGGAAGAAGGCGGCAAGACAACTCCGGCCGGCCGGAAGATCGATGCGATCGGAGTTCTGAATCTGGCGCAGGCCGGAGATTCCTGCGCGGAAAGGATCGTGCGCCGGAGAGCCGAAATTGTGGCCGACATTATCGTGAATCTATCCCTGATTCTGAACCCCGGGCTGATTCTGCTGGGGGGAGAGGTGGGCAACCATCCGGTGCTGATTGATTTTGTAAAAAAGCAGTTGGAGGGTGATGAATTTGCCGTGACCCGGGTATCTCCCAGCTCTCCGGGCGGACGGGCAGTTTTATGGGGCGCAATCGCACTGGCGCTGGACGCTGTTCCCGGTGTTGTGCTTCCACAACCTTCGACCTGAAATCCGTATGCGGTCCCGCCCGCTTCGTGTGGAATTCTTGACAGTGTCTTCAGGTGTATGATGAACTCTAACTTTGTTAGAGAACCTTAGAAATTAGCTTACACCCTTCCGAAAGTCCGCGAACACGATGGTATCTCGATGACAACGCGCCGGAGTTTTCTGAAGTTTGCCACAGCCGGCGGTATAGTGGCGGCGGCTGCGCCGTTGATGGCGCTCAGCCATCTTGATATTGGAGTGGGCACATACAGCTATCACAGCCTCTCTGTCGATGGCATGATTGTTCAGCTCAACAGGCTGCGCGTGAGCAGGATCGAGATGTCGCGCGGCGAGTTCATGCTGTTGAGCCATCCCCAGGATGAACTGTTCCGCACTACAAGAGAGAAGCTGGATCGTGCAGGCATCCGCTGCGTATCGTATTATTCCGCCACAATCAAGGATGACCAGGACGTGGAGGACGCGATCCGTTTCGCAAAGCTGCTGGGCTGCAGCAATATTACCGGCGACGCGACCGGCAGCGTACTCAATCGCATCGATCAGCGCCTTACGCAGGAAGGGCTGACGTTTGGAATCCACAACCATTTCTTTCCAAACATCAGGTTTGCATACGAGAGCCCGGAGGATGTTCTGAATGCGCTTTCAAAACTCTCGAAGACGATGGGAGCAACAGCGGATACAGGTCACTTTGCCTCCTGTGGCTACGATCCCGTGGATGCTATTCATAAACTGGCGCCTCGGTTGCGCATGGTGCATTTGAAGGACGTGAAAGCGAAGGGCGGTGAAGTAAACGTACTGCTGGGCACAGGCATCGCGAAAATTCCAGAAGTCATGCAGGAGCTGCACCGCCAGCAATTCGCCGGGCTGGTTGCCATTGAGTATGAAAAGGAAGGCGACGTAAATGCGGATATGGCGCAGGAAATTGCCTTTGCGAGAAGGCTCGCGTAACTGCGCTGCAGGGAGAAACATAATGCGGAAGCTGTTCACATTAGCTCTTATTTCGATGATGTCGCTGGCACTGCATGCGCAGACATCGCATCCCATTCTGCCTCTGGGCTCAAAGGCGCCCGAGTTTGCGCTGCCGGGTGTGGATGGGCAGATTCACAAGCTGAGCGATTACGCGAATAGCCCAATTCTTGTCGTGATCTTTACCTGCGACCACTGCCCGATCGCACAGATGTATGAGAGCCGCATAGAGAAGCTGTACGAGGACTACAGCAAGCGGGGCGTAGCGATCGTGGCGATTGAAGGCAACGATCCTTCGGCGACGACGATCGACGAGCTTGACTCTTCCGACCTAGGCGACACGCTGGCCGATATGAAGATCCGCTACCAGTACAAGCATCTTCATTATCCCTATCTTTATGACGGCGACACGCAGGCGGTGACGCGCGCGTATGGACCGCAGGCAACACCCCATGTGTTCGTCTTCGACAAGGACCGCAGGCTGCGCTATGAAGGCCGCTTCGACAACAGCTACCGCATCGAGAAAGTGACAACGCACGATGCACAGAATGCGATTGATGCGCTGCTGGCCAATAAGCCGGTTGCCGTGACGCACACGGGCGTGTTTGGATGCTCGACGAAATGGGCGGAGAAGCGCTCTCTGGTCGCGGCCTACGAGCAGAAGCTGGATGCAACTCCGGTGACGGTGGAGACGGTGGATGCTGCAGGCCTGAAGAAACTGCGCGCCAACGCCGGCGACAACTATACGCTGGTCAGCTTCTGGGCCACATGGTGCGGATCGTGCGTGGCCGAATTTTCCGATCTGCAGGATACATTCCGGATGTATAACGACCGCGGCTTCCAGCTTGTGACCGTATCGGTAAACATGCCGGATGAGAAGGCAAGCGTTCTCCGCTTTCTCGAGAGGAAGCACGCAACGAGCCGTAATCTGCTCTTCGCTTCCGACGATACAGCGGGGCTGCAAGCGGCGTTCGATCCGAAGTGGCAATCTGCCGTGCCTTACACTGTGCTGCTTGGCCCGAACGGCAAAATACTGTACAGTACGCTCGGCTCGGTTGATATTCTGGCGCTGCGCAGAAAGCTGCTGGCGGTGATGCCGTCCGACTATATCGGCTTTAACAAGTATTGGCAGGGCCAATAGCATTGACCTGTTGAAGCAACTCACAGGCCGGTCCCTGATGAGGGCCGGCCATTTATTTTTTGCACTGAGGTAGAGAAGCTTGAGCGTACGTCACGGATTAAAAGGATTTGGAATAATCGCGTTTCTGTTGTGTGCTCTGTTGCCCTGCGGGGCAGCGCAGCTCAACCTTATGCCATGGCCCTCGCAGATCACGCAGCAGGATGGATCGCTGGCGCTGAACGCTCCTCCGCGAATCGAGCTGACGGGCGGAGATGAGAGGATTCACCATGCGTTACAGCGCTTTCTGCGCGACCTGGCAGCTCAAACGGGCGCTCCATTCGATCGCCACTTTCCCGGAGCGCAGGATGGACCTGCGCTTGTGATCCACTGCGCCAGCAAAGGGCGTCGCGTGCAGTCGCTGGACGAGGATGAGAGCTATCACCTGAGCGTAAGCCAGGCGGGGGTCGAGTTGACGGCTGCGAATCCGCTGGGGATCATGCATGGTCTGGAGACGCTGCTCCAGCTGGTTGAACCAGGACCGAACGGATGGGTGATTCCCTATGTAAGCATCGACGATTCTCCGCGCTTTGCGTGGCGGGGATTGATGATTGACGTCTCGCGGCACTTTATGCCACTCGATGCGATTGAGCGAAACATCGACGGAATGGCAGCGGTTAAGCTGAACGTTCTGCACCTGCACCTGTCGGACGACGAAGGCTTTCGCGTGGAGAGCAAACGCGCTCCGCGACTGACGGAGATGGCATCGGACGGGCAGTTCTACACACAGGACCAGATCCGTGAGTTGATTGCGTATGCGCGCGACCGCGGAGTGCGTGTTGTGCCGGAGTTTGATGTGCCGGGGCATGCGGTGAGCTGGCTGGTGGCCTATCCTGAGCTGGCTTCGGGGCCTGCTCCCAAGGGACTTGTGCGCTCGGAGCACGATCAGCTTCGCCCGCCGCTGGATCCGACCAATGAGGCGACCTATAAGCTGCTCGATCGCGTGTTTGGCGAGATGGAGGGACTTTTTCCAGACCAGTATTTTCATATCGGCGGCGACGAAGTCGATGGCAAATACTGGGACAAGGATGCACATATCCAGGCATGGATGCGAGAGCACAATATCAAGGACAATCACGCGCTGCAGACTTACTTCACGAAGCGCGTACAGCAGATTGTTCACAAGCACGGGAAGGACATGGAGGGATGGGACGAGATTCTGGATGGCGATCTGCCGAAGGATTCGCTCATTCAATCGTGGCGCGGTGCGGATTCGCTGGCAAACGCGGCCCGGATGGGCTACAAGACGGTGCTTTCTGCGGGCTACTACCTCGACCTGATGTACCCGGCATCACAGCACTATGCCGTCGATCCAACTTCAGGACCGAGCGCTTCGCTGACGGCGGACGAGAAAACAAACATTATCGGCGGAGAGGCCGCACAATGGTCGGAGTATGTGACGCCGGAAAACGTGGACAACCGGCTTTGGCCGCGAACAGCAGCGATCGCTGAACGGCTGTGGTCGCCGGCATCGGTGACGGATGTTTCCTCGATGTATCGCAGGCTGGCGGTGGTGAGCCGCAACCTGGAATGGCTTGGACTGCAGCACATATCGGGCAGCCGCAGAATGCTGGGCCGCATAGCCGGGGATGACATGCCCCTGCAATTGCTGGAGACGCTGGCTGCGGCTGCGGAGCCGGTGAAGGGGTACGACCGGGAGACGACTCAGGTATACGATGGCGAGGCTCCGCTGAATCATCTGGTGGATGCTGTGCCGCCGGAGAGCGATCAGGCGAGGTACATCAACGAGCTGGCGCAGCGCGCGGTCCACGACCCGTCTGTTCGGCCGGAGTTGCGAGCAATATTTCTGAGATGGCGCGACAACGATGCGAAAATTGAGCCGTATCTGGCTACGTCAATGCTGCGGAAGCCACTCGTCCCGCTGTCGCAGAGCCTCTCCGAACTGGGTGGAGTGGGGCTCGACGCGCTGGATGCGGTCGAGGCGGGACGCGCTGTCACCGCCGAGGAGCGCAAAGCGCAACTGGCGAAGGTGGACGATTGCGCAGCGCACCATGCCGAGATGTTTCTTGTGGTCACACCGGCAGTACGGGCGCTTGTAGAGGCTGAGCCGGGCGCGCAGTAGCTAAGCAGAGATGCCCGCGCCACACGCTTACGGCTGTGGCGCGTTCTTCTGGTGAGCGGCCCAGAAGATTGAGTTTCTGAAAATGGTGGTGAAAGCCGGATTTTCGAACAGGTCCGGATGGTGCCCCATGAAGATGTAAATGTTGCGGGCCTTGTAGTGTTCGTTCGTCCAGACGACAGGGTGATCACCCATTTTCGTTTTGGTATCGGGCTTATAGGTGCTTTCATCCACGCTGGCCAGCACGTGAACATTCGGGCGGGGAGATTTGTCCCAGGTGTACCACTCTTCTTGCTTGACGAGAAAGGGCGACGGAACGCCCTTCATCGTGGGATGCGATGGGTCTTCGACGGTCACCATACCGTCGGCGAAGGTGGGGATGTATCCGGTGAAGCGAATACCGCCCATGAAATTGGAGAACCAGGGCCACATTTTGAAGCCGTCAAACTCGCCCAGCAGCGTGGCGTGATGAAAGCCGATCCATCCGCCTTTGCCTTTCTCGATATAGCGGATGAAAGCAGCTTGCGCGGTCGGCGTCCAATTGTATGGGGGATAGTTGAGCTGGATAAACAGCTTGTACTTCGACAAAAATGCGTCGTTGATGGGATCGGTGTTCTGAATATAGTCGACGGTGAAGTTGTTTTTTGCGGCGAGATCGTTCAGCCATATTTTTGCTGCGTCGACAAATGGCTGATGGATTCCGCCTTGTTCGGCGAGCGCAATCACCCGGAATTTGGGTTTCGCATGTCTGGGCGCGGCGGCGCTCATGGTCGCCGTGCAGAGTATCGCTGCGATGAACAGGCATGCAGCTCGATAGAACTGCAAATAGGGATTGGGTTTCCGCTGCATAGGGTCCGGCCTCATTGTGTTGCCGTGAAGATCAAAGCCCGTGCTGCGGTAAGCACTGTCGCAGCATGAGCAGGAGAATTTATTTTGCTTCCGAAGGCGTCATTTCCAACGCCCAGATGGCCATAGGCCGCATGTACATACCCGCCCTGAAGTTTCCTGTAATGTCCCACGCCTCGGGCGTCCTGTACCAGTAACCTTTGTCTTCATAGATCACGTGGTAGAGTCCCCATGCTGTTTTCCAGGCTTCGTCCTTCATGCCGAGGCTCATCAATAGCCCGGCATAGCCGGCGGTTGTGCCAACCCAGACCTCTTTTGCTTCCGGGTTGTCGACGATGGCTCCATCGGGTGTCATGCCATTGGCCGCACCCATGTCGCCATGCCCGAACTTCATGACGTTGAAGTTGAAGATCTTCTTCGCCGCCGCTATCTGCATTGAACGCGGCACGATATCACCGAGGCCGGTGAGATTTGCATACCACTGCCCAGCGAGCTGATCGGCCTGAATATCGTTTTTGGAGTCGCTGCCAGTGTCGTAGCGGAAGTATTCACCGTTCCACAAATCAGCGATGTAGGTCTTTTGCCCTTTGAGGAAAAGCGCGTGGTACTCGGCTGCTGTCTTCGCGTCACCCAGAATGCGCGCGGTCTCTTCTCCAGCACGCAGAGCAGCCAGCCATAGTCCGCCGGAGTACGCACTTACGCCGTGAACCACCCAGTCGTCGTAGGTCTGGTCGGGATAGTCGCTGTTTTCCGGAATTCCGCCGCCGTGGTCGAACTGGCGAAGATACTCGATCGCATCTTTTACTGCGGGCCATGTTTCGCGCAGGAAGGCCGTGTCCTTGCGCCCTGTGAGCACATAGTCGCGATACACCATGAGCACAAACTTGGAATTCAGATCCTTCCAGTTGTTGGTGTCCTGCCAGCCCGGCTCGTTCACGGCGATGAAGGGATCTCCTTCGGGAACGCCGAGGTCGTGGGGCACCGCGCCAATCTTTTTTCTCTTGTGCGTGACGGGCTCGCCGGTCTGCTGCGTCTTCCACACCCACAGGCCCTGCTCCGGCCATTCCTTCGGCACGGTGTCTGCGAACTCGCGCAGCACCTGCTTGTCGATGTCCGGCCAGAACTTCAGCAGCGGAAGCGATGCATAGAAGCGAACGTCGAGCGTGCCGTAGTATGCGTAGTCGAAGCATTCGAGCAGGGCAAAGCTCGGAGTGGTCTTTGGATCCGAACCTGCCTGACGCCCCCAGAACGTTCCTCCGTCGGTGAGCACGTAAAGCTCATTGAACAACATGCTGCGATACCAGAGAGGCATGCTCTCGTCGTTGACATACGGTGCCTGCCACTTGTCGATGGCTGCGCTCCACTCGGTTCCATGCAGTAGCCCGTCACGGGCGATCTTCCAGGCGTTGCGCCCAGAGGTTCCGTAGAAATCCGTGTAGCGGCGCTCCCATTTTCTTCCCTCGCCGAACTGGACCACAGGGAAGTCCCATGCAAGGACCATGGGGATCACTTTCTTTTCGCCGGGCTGAAGCGTGAAGCGCAGCGCGATGGCGCCAGCAAGTTTTTCCTTATCGCTCACCCACGACTTTGTGCTGTCGGGGAGCCTGCCGTCTTTTGAAAAGGGAGCCCAGACTGCCTTTCCGTCTCCAGCCGCGAGATACGTGGTTTGATAGGTTACCTGAACGCCGGGTGTTTCGATGGCTGCGATGGCGAACTGGCCGTCCCATTCGTTGGGCTGGCTGCCGGCGCGGTTTCTGTCGAAGACAATACCCTTCATCGTTCCCAGGCCGGGAATGGTTTCACTTACAAAGCGGTCGTAGTTGCCCTGGTTCGGAGCTCCGTTGAAATCGCGGGTGAAGGTCCGGAACCAGCCGGACATATTCGTCCAGGAGAACATGACCGAAATGACCACAGGCTTGTTCGTGGGATTTTCCGCATGCCATCGATAGACCGCGACAGGGTAGCTCGATTCGCGATAGTTATCTGGAAGCACAGGCGAGAACTGCTCAAGCGTGACGTGGGCGGGGAACTTGTCCCACCTGTAATCGAACCAAGCCTTGGGGAACAGGCCGTAATAGTCGCCTGCGCCCACGGGATAATCCCATTGCCAACTGGAGAGCTCGCCATTGGAAGGATGGCCGTTCATCAGCGCCTGCGCGATGCCGTGCTCATCGCCTTCCGATTGCTGGAACATCGCGAACTGGTCGGCATAAACAGGCTCGTATTTATGGACAGCCGCCTTGATGTGCCAGCGGGAGAAATCGCCGCGATAGCTGCGGGAGAACGTTCCGGCCCCAAGCCCGCCGACAGGGACGCCCTGCCAGTAGCCGTCGTCAATGTCGCCGGGCGCGCGTGTTACGCCGGGGTTCGCCAGAGGAAGCCCCAAAGGGCGCTTCCACGCGGCTTTGGGGATGCCGTCGCCACTCCGGGCCAGCGGTGCAGTTAAGAGGCAAAGTGCAGCAACCATCAGAACACGGGATATCGGAGTACGGGCCAATGAGCGCTTCAAAAGTCTCTTCATCCTTTCTTTCCATTGCATCAGAGGCCGTCGCGCATTGGCGACAAGCCCGGCATTTCTGCCCGCCGATCCGATGCATTTTTGTCAATCTTAAAAAATTACTTGCCAACTCATAGAATCGAGGAGTACATACTAACTAATCATTACGAAGAATGTCATCCGGCTTTTTGACAGCTCTGGATTGCTTAGATTTTGAGGGCGTGCTGAAGCCGGAGATCACGACGAAATATATGGCCCGGAACATGTGCCGGGCGTTGCCGGATTGGCGATTAACGATTCCCGGAGAAAGGGAAAAGAAGAGGCTAAAGATGGACTTTATACAGGAGAGGCTGTTAAAGGGACGCTGTGAATTACGCGGATGGCTGGTTGTTCTTTGCCTTCTGCTCGGAGGGGGCGTTGTTGCGCGCGCTCAGAGCTCTGCCACTGGTGAAATACGCGGCACCATCAGTGATTCAACCGGAGCGGTTGTGCCGAATGCCACAATCTCCGTAACGAATGTCAACACTGGTGAAGTGAAAACCTTCACCAGCAACGGTGTCGGCTTGTACGACACGGTGTCGACCCCGAACGGGCGCTATCTTGTAACAATTACCGCGCCTGGCTTTGAAAATCTCGTTCTCGGCCCCATTACTTTGGATGTGGGCGTGATTACGCTGAACGGCACGCTGAAAGTCGGAAGCTCGCAGCAGCGGGTTGTGGTGACGGCCGACACTGCGACGCTGCTCCAGACGGAAAGCGGCGAGCAATCCACGACATTCGATTCAAAAACCATGGAGCAGTTGCCGCAGGTGGGCGCGGACTGGGCCAACTTCACCATCCTGCTGCCTGGCAGTGCTGGCGCTTCGTCCGCAAATGGGGTGACAAATCCTGGAGTGGCTGTATCGGTGAACGGCAGCATGCCCTACAGCAACAACTTCCTTTCCGATGGAGGGTCGGTCACCAATCCTCATAGCGCTGACGTGGAAACCGATACGTTTGATACGGTCGCGGAAGTGCAGATCACAGATTCGAATTTTTCTGCTCAGTACGGTATCGGCGGTGCTGTTTTCAACCAGATCACAAAGGGCGGCACCAATCAGTTTCATGGTTCGGCCTATGAGCATTTACAGAACGATGCGCTGGATGCGAGGAGCTATTTCAATGCGCCGGACCAACCGGTGCCGCCATTGAAGTTCAATCAATTCGGCGGATCGATTGGCGGGCCGATCTGGCGGAACAAGCTATTCTTCTTCTTCAATTACGACAAGACAATTGATAACCAGAATTACACCGGCTTCGCCAGCATGCCGACGGATCAACTGAAAGGCGTTAATACGTCCAACGGTCAGTTCGACCTGACGCAGTTGATGCCGCTCGATTCAAGCGGCAATAAAATTCCAGTCACGGACAGCAATGGCAACAATGTCATTAACCCTTGTACGAACAATGTGGTGTATCAGGGCGAGATCTTCGATCCTGCAACCCAGACTACGGTCAACGGCCAGATGTGCCGTTATCCCTTTGCGCAGGACAACGTGATCCCGGCAGGCAGAATCGATCCTGTTGCAAAGAACCTTCTCAAATATTTCCAGCAGCCCAACCAGAACACCAGCGGCGGGATCAACGGCGACTATTACTACGTAGTTCCCACGCCATATCCTTCGACCCGCATCTTCGGCCGCATCGATTACGACTTTAACAGCAGCAACCGCCTGACCTCCTCGATTGCCGTAAGAGACGCAAATTCTCCTGTTTATTCGGAATGGAATTGCCCGGTCGCGTGCTATCACGATGACACTTCGGACTATTCGAGCCAGACTTCCGACGTGTGGTCGTTCAGCTCGACTTTCGTGAATGAATTTCGCTTCAGCTTCAACCGGCAGGGCAGCTTCCTGACGCCTTTCTCTCTCGGTCTGGGCATACCTGCGTCGATTGACCTGCAGTATGCCAAAGCCGATGTCTTTCCGAACATCAACATTACCGGAAACATCTGCTGCGACTCACCGTACGCGGGCACGAATACGATCTATGCGCAGAACGTCTACCAGCCGTCGGACGTCGTAACGCTGATCCGCGGCAGGCATGTCCTGCACTTCGGCGGTGAGCTGATCATGCTCGAAGACAACTCCACGGCGTGGGGTAATGTCGACGCCGGCGATTTCAACTTCTCCGGGCAATATACGCAGGCAAGCCTGGCAGCGACGGGAAGTGGCGCAGGCTGGGCCGACTTCCTGCTGGGCGACGTGCAGAGCTGGGGAGCAAATAATTCGCCTTTGTTCGGCGGCCGCCAGAAGGATCCGCAGCTCTTCATTCAGGACGATATCAAGCTTCGCCCGAATCTCACGGTGAATCTCGGCCTGCGCTATCAGATTCAGGGAGGCTGGAGCGAAGTTCATGGCCGCATGGGCGACTTCGATCCGACCATCTTCAACACGCTCTCCGGCAATAATGGCGCAATGTGGTTCGCGCCGGCAAACCACCGCACGCAGGCGCAGGCCAATGTCTACACCGGCTTCCTGCCGCGCCTTGGGTTTGCTTACTCGCTCGATAACTCGACGGTCATTCGCGGAGGATGGGGTATGTACACCACTCCGTGGAGCGTCGATCAATATGGAAACGCGAAGGGCGTAGGGTATGGGCAATCGGGGAATGCGCAGGACCAGACGAACGGACTTGCTCCGATTACGACGCTCTCCGGCCCGGGTGTGATCAATGGCACAACTACTCCGCTGCCGTATGTGAACGCCTCGACTTCGCCAACCGCCTACAACGGGCTGAATACGCCAAATTACGATCCTTATCACACGCCGCTGACCTATCTGTACTCGTGGTCGCTCGGCGTGCAGCACGAATTCAAATACGACATTACGTCTGAGATCTCCTACGTCGGCAAGCATGGCGCCAATATGCAGTTCAAAGGAGACATCAACCAGGTGCCAGCCGAGAATCTGTCGCCGAACGACAATCCGAGCGGGCGTCCATACCCGCAGTACCAATCGATCGGCGGAAGCACATTCAATGGCGCCTCGAACTACAACTCGCTCCAGGCCCAGGTGAATAAACGGCTGTCGAGCGGCATTGCCTTCGGCGCCGCTTATACCTGGTCGAAATTTCTAAATTACATGGACGTTTCACCTTTCAACGGCCAGGGAGGCACGATCAACTTCCAGAATTTCCACGATCCGGGAAGCAACTACGCCCCATCCAACTTCGATATCCGGAACTCGCTCAAGAGCAGCGTTGTATATCAACTGCCCTTTGGCATCGGACGGACCTGGCTGAACAAGAACCGTCTTCTCGATCAGGCCATCGGGGGATGGCAGGTCTCGGCCATCGTAATCAACCAGTCGGGCAATCCGTTCACGGTGACTTATAACGGCCCCAACAACTCTTACTCGCAGGCTGGGAGCTGGTATCCCAACGTCCTGCACAACGCCCAATCCGGGTTCAGACAGTCCATCAACGAGTGGTACGATCCCACCGCCTATGTGACAGC
>JASHRS010000060.1 GCA_030037215.1 Silvibacterium sp.
CGGCCAGCCCTATTGCACCTGCGGCCCCTGATCCAGCACTTGCTGCGAGACGTCGCGTATATGCGGATTATCGTCCTGCGCGGCCACCGTGTGCAGCACCTCGCGTACGCTCGAGTCGGCTTCGACCGGCGTCAGCAGTCCGATAGCCGCCGCGCGAATATGTGCGTCTGAGTCATTCATCAATGCTTGAAGAACAGCATCGCGCACCTGCATGTCGTCACCCACATAAGGCTGCAGGCCATCCAGCGCCTTCATCCGCACCGACGAGTTCTTGTCATACAACAGGGCCACCATCAGCGCATTGCGAATCGGTCCATCTGTGCACTGGTGCCCCGCACGGCACTCATCCGCCAGCAATCCCACCGAGTCGTCCCGCACATCGGGATTCGCATGGTTCTGCGCCCCCAGCAGCAGAAGCTGCCGGATTTGCGGATCGTCCAGCGAGCCGTGAATCGAATCCGGCACCAGCCGGTTGTAGTGCACCACCACATTCTCCGAATTCGGCTCCTGCACAATGCTGCTTACGTTGGCAATCTTGGCTTTCGCGTCGTCCTGCTGTACCGCCCGCAGAATCATCGCGGTCTGCGCCGCATCGTGCGCGTGAACTCCGGTCCGGTAGCCTCCATACGCACCCGCTCCAAGCCCGGCCACCAGCAGCAGCGAAGCCGCCATCGGCGCCGACCTCAGCCGAGACACTCCCAGAGAAAACTTCTGCGAAAAGCGCACCAGCCAGCTCTCGCGCGGCAGCGCGTCCAGAGCTTCCTCAAGCCGCAGTCTTGCTCGCGTCAGCAGGTTCGCCGAGGGCTCTTCTGCTGGTACCAGCAGCATAGCTTTGGCTAGCGCCTGAACAGCCTCCAACTCATTGCTGCACGCCTCGCAGCTTTCCAGATGCTGTTCCAGTTGCAGTTTCTGCTCGTCCGGAAGTTCTCCCCACACCGCAAGAGCTATATTTTCTTGTGCCGATTCGCACTTCATACTGATACCTTCGCCTTCACTGCCTCAAAATTCCTGCGCTCTGAGCTCTGCGCCCTGAGCCAGTCCTCACCGCACCTGCGCCAGGTTCGCCCGCAGCTTCCTGGTCGCTCGAAACAGCGTGTTCTTTGCTGTCTCTTCTGTCGTATTCAGCATTTCGCCAATCGTTCTCAGCCGCAGTCCATGGTAGTGCTTTAGTTCAAAAACCATCCGCTCCCTCGGAGTAAGCTCGTCCAGCGCCGACATGATCCGCTCGCCCAGATATTTCCTCGTCAGCTCGCGGTCCGGATTCGCGCTCGCCCGTTCATCGGACACATTGCTCAGCAGGTCCATCTCTTCGCCGCTTGAGTCGATCAACACTGCCTGGTCCTCGCGGCGCGACTTGCGCCTGCGCAGCAAATCCAGGCACAGGTTCGTCACAATCCGGTAGATCCACGTGTAAAACGAGCACTCAAAGCGAAAATTCCCAAGATAGCGGTAAGCCTTGAGAAACGCCTCCTGATGAATGTCCTCCGCGTCCTGTTCCGAGCCGGTCAAATGCAGCGCCAGACGCAGGACCGCTTGATCATATTGACGCACCAGCGCATCAAACGCTGTTCGCGATCCTTGCTGGGCTTCGCGAATCAGCTCATTTTCCGAGGCGCGGGCGTTTGGATCCATCTCTCGCGAGGATTGTATCTTCTGGCCGGCAGGCCGGGGCTGGCTGGCCGACCGCGATGAAGCAGATGGAGCAGGGGAAAGAATACGCAAGGCGTCAGCGGGCATTTCGAACTCCTCTGGGCGCGCCGTCCTTGAAAGAAAAAGAAGACGGGCACACCGATCCTTGCTCATGCTGACGCACTTTCCGCGGAAAAGTTAGCGGAAAAGTGGAAAATTTCGTCAGCTCACCTGTTGCAAATCGCCGCCAGTAGCGCAGTAAACTCCGACAAATTGGTTAGATGCCGAGTGCCTCATCCTTCGCGCCGCTTTTCGCGTGAAGGGTGGGAAATAAGGAAATCCCCATTTCGTCTACACTCGCCTCATGACCCAGCAAAGCAATCCCTCAGCAAGCGGCTACCTGTGGGCGTCCGAGCCGTCCGCCAAATCCGCCGCATCCGGCTTCGTCACCGCCTTCTGTGACGGAGGAGCCCGCGGCAATCCCGGCCCTTCTGGATTCGGCGTCTATATTCAGGACGAAAGCGGCGCGCCTCTCGCCGAGCTCAGCGAATTCCTCGGCATCCGCACCAACAACTTCGCCGAATACTCTGGCCTGCTCGCCGCGCTCGACTTCGCGCTTAGGCAAAACCACGCGCGTCTCCGCGTCATCTCCGACTCCGAACTCATGGTCAAGCAGATCAAAGGTCAGTACAAGGTCAAAAGTCCCGACCTGCGCCCGCTCTACGACGAAGCCAAGCGCCGCATCGCCCAGCTCGAATCCTTCTCGATCCAGCACGTCCTCCGCAATAAGAACAAGGAAGCTGACCGCCTCGCCAACGAGGCCATGGACAAAGGTATGCGAAAGCCGGGGGTATAACTCTTAATACCAATTTGCGCAGTTGACATTGTCATTGGTTAGGCGTCATATTTTTTGCCGAGTAGAAGTGTCGCTCCCCGGCCTTGCCGCTTTCACGAAGTCTCTCGATTCACTTGTGCTTACGATCCGGATTCACGTCTAGACGTGTGATTCTAGCGCTTGCGGAAGCCAGTCGCGCTTGGAAGCTTCATTCCGCCGGTAGTGACTTGAGGTTGCGAAATGCTTGCACGCGTTGTCGCCGCCAAAGAAACGTCCCCCAGGAGGGTCGCGAAGACCGCCTGCGAAAAATCAGCCAAATACTCTGTCCAGCAGCAGGAACCCGCCGAAACGTTCAACCCGCATGGGTTTTCTTGGAGCATCGGCAACATCGCGCTGTCAGCGCCGGCTGACAACGGCCAGCCGAATTCCGGCAACGATGGCAGATCCGGGAAGGCCCGGCACTGGGGACGACTACGCTGGCCGATCCAGGCAAAGCTGGAGGTCGGCGCTGTGGATGACCCGCTCGAGCACGAAGCCGATCGGGTTGCCGACCGGATAATGCGAATGCCGGAACCCACAGCAGCTTCAGCCGTCAACGTTACGTCCTTGGGGCGGCGGCAGCCCGTGCAACGCTGCTCATGCGGGGGGTCTTCACCCGGTGAACTGTGTGAGACTTGTAAAACAAAGCAACGAGAACTGCAGCGCAAGGACACAGGAGTCGCGCCACTACACACTGTGCCGGCGATTGTCGAACAGGTACTTGGTTCCCCTGGGCAGCCGCTCGATACCCATACCCGTAACTTCATGGAGCCTCGCTTCGGGGCCGATTTCAGTGGCATACGCATACATACCGATTCCAAAGCCGCGGAATCGGCACGCGCCGTAAACGCACTGGCCTACACCGTGGGCAGTCACATCGTTTTTCAGGCGGGGCAATTCACAAGCTACAAGGGAAATGGGGGCAGATTATTAGCACACGAATTAACCCATGTCCTGCAGCAGGCATCTGCACAATACCGTTTACAGCGCACGTGTGGAGAAAAGGACATTAAGAAATTGCCCACTAGCCTGTGCCCGATTGCTGTTGTGGCTGGGGGCGTGCCGCATGGACACCGCTTCAAGTTCAAGACGGGATGCGACGAGTTTGCGCCGGGTGAGGAAGCAAAGTTGCGAAAGTTCCTCATGACAATTCCAAGCACCAGTGAGATTGAGGTATTCGGAATGTCCAGCTCCGATGGGGACGCTTCCTTCAATGAAGCGCTTGCATGCGCCCGCACCGATGCTGCCCTCCAGGTCATCAAGGATGAACACCTCGATCAAAGTGTGAAGGCGTCTGGTGGAGCCGGCGCAATATCCGGCACTTTCGGCAATCCGGAATTTCGAGCCGTTGCAATCCGGGAGAGAAAAGGAGGGCCGCCGATCCCCAGCTCTGACCCTGACCTCAAGAATGTATTTTTGGTCACTGGGGATAAGCCGAATGTCATCTATAAGGACGAAGGGGAACTGCTGAAGGTCACTCTTGATAAGCCGTTAGTTGCTTTAGGGACCGCCGATATCGCGGGGGGCGGCGATTGCAGCAAGTACACCCTGGGCTTCTTCCAGATCTGCCGTCCCTTCGACACCGAGAGGGTCATTTACCGGGCCAAGGGTACAGATCTGCAGGATGATCGTAGCGATCAGGTCCGAAAACAGGAGCCCATCCTGGACGTGTTCAACGTCGGCGATATTTGGACCTATAGTGCTGTGGCCAACTGTGCCAACCCGGGGGTTTTACGAAGCACGCAAGTATTTTTCGAAGACACGCCTAGTACCGGTTTCGTGTTTGCTCCGGCGGGAGATTTCATAAAGGGTCTTGCCTGGCATGACTTCTTCTTCACTGTCTTCTCGGTTCAGCATCCCGACGGAACCATCCGTCACCTCAAGTCGTTTTACTGGGACATTCATCATTGTGAATCGTTCGATCCTCCCACAGGAACCGACAAGATAGGTAAGAGCAAGATGAAGAAATCCAATGTCAACATTGGATCTGTCGCGGACGGAGCACCGGCAGAGCCCGGATTGGAATTGGCTGGTAAGCCCGCAAAAAGCACATGCAACAAGATTATTAAGAGCACCAAGCCAAACATCACCGCAGGGAGTTTCGATATAACCAGCAGTTGCTAAACGGCGCGCCGAGAACGGTAAAAATCTGTCAAGCCACAATTCATGTAACTGATTTAATTTCAGCGCTATAAGGTATGCATGCGAATTCTCAGGAACTGCTATCCTGAAAATAGGGGATAGAAATTCGCGCATCAGGTTTGCGCTTCTTTGCATGAATGCGCTGCATTCGAAAAACGGCCAGGAAATATCGCAAATTGAATAGATTGGCTGTAGCCACCTTGGAATCAGGAAGAAACGGGTAGTTTGGCGTTAAGCGCCGCCAAACCGATAACCTGCGTGGAAGTTACATGGAATCAGGAAGATAGCATGTTTGACGGATTCAGAAAACCACGCTGAATCAATGACATACGTGGCAAGCAAATAAAATTTTGGGGAGGGGGCAATGCTCGATACCACAATCCAATCCGTCTACACCCTCCCGCCCGACAAACTCGCCAAAGCTCTGGTTCTCTACCACGCCGGCAACTGGGCCTACTTTGGAGGCACAGCCTGGACCATTTTCGCTCTCTGGCTGCTCCTCCGCCTCGGAGCCGGCTCGGCCATCTGCAACCTCGCGGCCCGCCTCACGCCGCGCCGCTGGCTTCAGGGGCTCATCGTCGCCCCGCTCTGGCTGCTCATTCTCACCATGCTCGACCTGCCCATCTCCTTGGCCCTCCACCGGCTCAACCTCCGCTATGGCATCTCCGTCGAGCCCTGGAGCATGTGGTGGACGGACTTCGGCAAATCCCTCGCGCTCACCCTCGTCTTCGGAACCGTCATTCTCGGCGTCCTCTACGCCCTCATCCGCCGTTCGCCGCGCCGCTGGTGGCTCTGGCTCTGGATTCTCGCCCTTCCCGTCGAAGCCGTCGCCGTCTTCATCATCCCCATCGTTATCGACCCCATGTTCGACCACTTCTCGCCGCTCGCCAAAGCCGATCCGGCCCTCGTTGACCAGCTTGAGCGCGTCTCCGCTCGCGGCCATCTCACCATCCCGCCCAGCCGCATGTACGTCATGGACGCCAGCGCCAAAGTCACCGGCCCCAACGCCTACGTCACCGGCTTTGGAGCTTCAAAGCGCATCGTCGTCTGGGACACCACCATCCGCGAAATGCCCATCTCCCAGATCCTCGCCGTCTACGGCCACGAGCAGGGCCATTACGTCCTCCACCACATCCCCAAGGGCATGCTCTTTTTCGCTGCAGTGATGTTCATCTTCTTCTGGCTGGCCTTCCGAATTCTCCACTGGGTCGTGCCGAGCATCGAAAACAGCTGGCACATCTCATCTCTCGACGACTGGTCCTCGCTCGGCCTCATCCTGCTTCTCGTGACCGTTCTAAGCTTCTTCGCCGACCCCATCGGCAACGCCTTCAGCCGCCACATCGAGCATCAGGCCGATGTCTACGGTGAGGAAGTCGTCCACGGCCTTGTCCCCGATCCGCAGGCCACCATGGCACAGTCCTTCCAGCGCCTGGGAGAGCTCTGGCTCGACGTGCCCCACCCCAACCGCTTCATCGTCTTCTGGACGTACAGCCACCCTCCCACCGCGGACCGAATGCGCTTCGCCGCCAGCTACGATCCGTGGGCTCCGGGAAAACACCCCCGTTATGTCAGCCCACAGTAGGATGGAAACCATGGACTGTATCTTCTGCAAAATCGCCGCCGGAGAGATCCCCGCCAAAAAGCTCTACGAGGACGAGCATGCCGTCGCCTTTGCCGACATCAACCCTAAGGCCCCGGTGCATTTGCTCATCATTCCCCGGCAGCATATCGCTTCGCTCGCCGAGGTCGGAGCAAGCGAAGAAGAAAAGACCCTCGTTGGCCATCTCCACGGCATCGCCAATGAGTTGGCGCGTCGGCAGAACCTCGGCAATGGCTACCGCATTGTCATCAACACCGGCCCCGACGGCGGACAAACCGTCGATCACCTGCACTTGCACCTGCTTGGCGGACGCGCCATGCACTGGCCCCCAGGCTAATGCTGGCACTAACTTCCGCATGCGCTAACCCGCGGACGGTGTGCCTTCTTCTGTTTTTCCGAAAAAGCGAACAGCAACCATTAGCAGCAGAAGTTCGACCGCTCTTTGACCCAGATTGAACAGGGCAAGAACGTCCGGACTCTTCATAGCATCGTGCGGCTTGCACGGATGAGCACTCAGATAATGGTGCGCCAGCTGGCCTCCGGCATAGCCGGCGACAATCGGCCATGCAATCGTTGCGATTGCAAGCCACACAAATCCCAGATCGCCTGTGGCCTTATATTTGCGTACTAGAATTGCAGCAAGCCACAGGTACAGAAAGAAAAGAACAGCTGAGCCAAGCATGGGCGCAATAATGGAAGACATTACGAACTCCCCGTTTCCGGTGTTTAGGTTTCTGTCGTCATTTTCCCCGCCCAGCCTGCTTTCAAAAAGTATCAAGTTGGTTGCTTTTCATGGATTTTCGTGGATTCCGGCT
>JASHRS010000061.1 GCA_030037215.1 Silvibacterium sp.
AACGTCACGATTTTGCAGATGACCGACGACGCGTCGTCCGAGGTCGTCGAACTCAGGGTTTAGGGGGAAAGTAAGCAATGGCTATTCAGCTTCCGATTTATATGGACAATCACGCGACCACTCCGGTCGATCCGCGTGTGCTTGACGCAATGCTGCCCTTCTTTCGCGAGAACTTTGGCAACGCCGCCAGCCGGAACCACGAATTTGGCTGGAAGGCCGAAGAGGCTGTCGAGAACGCTCGCGCACAAATCGCAAAACTGATCAACGCCTCGCCGAAGGAGATCATCTTCACCAGCGGCGCGACGGAGTCCGACAACCTCGCGATCAAAGGCGTCGCGGAGATGTACCGCGAGAAGGGCAATCACATCATTACGCAGGTAACCGAGCACAAGGCTGTGCTCGACACCTGTAAGCGCCTCGAAAAATCCGGCTATCGCGTCACTTATCTCCCCGTGAAAGCGGATGGCCTGATCGACCTGGAAGACCTTAAGCGGGCTATCGACGACAAGACCATCCTCGTCACCATCATGATCGCGAACAACGAGATTGGCGTCGTCCAGCCAGTCGCCGAAATCGGTAAGCTGTGTCACGAAAAGGGCGTGCTCTTCCACACCGATGGCGTCCAGGCGGTAGGCAAAATTCCCGTCGACGTGAACGCCATGCAGATCGATGTGCTCTCGCTCTCGGCGCACAAGATTTACGGCCCCAAAGGTGTAGGCGCGCTTTACGTCCGCCGCCGCAACCCGCGAGTGCAGATTTCCGAGCAGATCAACGGCGGAGGCCATGAGCGCGGAATGCGTTCAGGAACTCTCAACGTCCCCGGCATCGTCGGCCTCGGCAAGGCTGCCGAAATCGCCGGCGAAGAGATGAAGTCCGAAACCGAGCGCCTGCTCAAGCTGCGCAACAAGCTACAGCGCAAGCTGGAATCAGCACTCGACTACATTCATGTCAACGGCTCAATGGAGCACCGGCTGCCCGGCAACCTCAACATGAGCTTCGTCTATGTCGAAGGCGAGTCGCTTCTCATGGGCATCAACGACGTCGCGGTTTCCAGCGGCTCGGCCTGCACCTCGGCGACGCTTGAACCATCTTATGTATTGAAGGCCCTCGGCCTCGGCGACGATGTAGCCCACAGCTCGATTCGATTCGGCCTGGGCCGCTTTAACACTGAACCCGAAGTCGACTATGTAGCTGACAAGGTCATCGATGTGGTGCAGAAGCTGCGCGAGCTGTCACCGCTCTACGAAATGGTGAAAGAAGGCATCGACCTCACCAAGATCGAGTGGCAGGCGCACTAAAAGCGTAAGCTTAGATAGAGAGCCGAATCCCATGTTCGAGGAACTAGAGAAGGGTTGGGCTGAAGAAAAAAAGATGGAAGCTCGCCGGGCTGCTCGCATGGGTTGGCTGGGCGTGGCGCTAATGTGGCTCACAGTTTTAATACGCTATTACGAAATGCATTCGCATTAGCGACAGGAAGTTGAGAAATAGGAGAAACAAATGGCATACAGCGACAAGGTCATCGATCATTACAACAATCCGCGCAACGTAGGCCAGCTCGATAAGTCGAGCACCGAAGTAGGCACCGGCCTCGTCGGAGCGCCGGAGTGCGGCGACGTCATGCGCCTGCAGATCAAGGTCAACCCGGCCACGCAGGTCATTGAAGAAGCCAAGTTCAAGACGTTCGGCTGCGGCTCGGCCATCGCCTCGTCATCGCTCGCCACCGAGTGGGTCAAGGGCAAGACGGTCGACGAGGCTATGCAGATCAAGAACACCGACATCGTGAAGGAACTATCCCTTCCGCCGGTCAAGATTCACTGTTCGGTGCTCGCAGAGGACGCCATCCGCGCCGCCATCGGCGACTGGAAGAAGAAGAACGGCGTCGGCGAAGCAGCCGCTCAGCCCGTTGCAGCGAAGTAAGGATAAGGATCAGAAAGCAGTCAGTCCCCGGTTTCTGACAACTGGGACTGACAAGCTCCCGGCACATTGATAACGAGACCATGTCTACTGATCAGCTCACAGTTCTGAACGCCGAAAACCAGGCTCCCGCACAAAAGGGAATCCAGGTGACAGATCGCGCCATCAAGCGCATTCGCGCTGCTCTGGTCAAGGAGGGCATCTCGCCCACCGAAGGCGGACTGCGTCTCGGCGTGCAGGGTGGAGGCTGCTCGGGACTTTCCTACAGTATCCGCTTCGACTCACAGCCACGAGAGCGCGATCGCATCTTCAACTTCGAAGACGTCCGCGTATTTGTCGACCCGAAGTCCTTCATTTACCTGCACGGCATGATCCTCGACTACGAGGAGACGCTTATGCGCCAAGGCTTCAACTTCATCAATCCCAACAGCACCAAATCCTGCGGCTGCGGCTCGTCCTTCTCGGCATAAGATTGTCGCTTCATCACTTCATCGCATTGCCGAAATATTCGTGCGCAATTCGCACGATGTCCTGATCGCTCATCACCCCATATTCAATGCGCGGCTTCCTGCCGGGAGCCGCAAAATAATACCCGTTCTCTTTCTTTCTGGGGCGAAAGGTCGTCGTTCTGCCATCAATCACAACCCGGAATTCGGTTGCGTATACCTCCTGCATGTCTACGCCGCCGATTGCCAGGGGCTGTCGCGCACTTGCAGAGTAAAGCTTGAACTCAGAATAGGAATCGTCACCGTCGCCATACTTACCGGTTGCTTTCGCTGTATCTGGATAGAACGCGATCACCATCGGCCGGTCGATCACAAATACAGGAGTCCGGTCCGCAACCTTGCCGGGCGCAAGATGGACGGTGAGCACAAGTAACATCCAGGCCAGCAATTGAGTGATCCGCCGCATGCGAAACACTCTACGCTTATTTCGTTGATTTAGCGCCAAAATTTCGCCTCGCTCGCCACTCTTCCGCGGTAATCTCCCAGATCTCGCTCAACAGTTGCCCCGATACATAATCGCGCATCTCCGTTCCAACCATCCGCATGCCCGTCTTCTCGGAAATCCTCCGCGATGCCACATTATCGACCGCTTTCGGAACGCGCAGCACGTTCATCCCGAGAACATCGAACCAGTAATCGTTGACCGCCTCAACTGCCTCTGTCATCAGTCCCCGGCCCTGCCAGGGAATCCCCATCCAGAACCCACGGTTGTTGTTTGGGCCCCGCCGCAGATGGATCGCTCCTATGTGTTTGTGTTGTTCTGGAGACTCCTTCAATCGCAGCGTCCAGTACCACTCATCCCGGCGCGCAATTGCCGGCAGCGCCATATCGCGATAGTAGGTCAGCACACCGTCCGCCGGATAAGGCCACGGAACAATGGCATTGAGATGCTTCACAATCTCCCAGTGCGGAAAGATCTCCTGCGTGCGTGCAGCGTCCTCAATCTGCAAGGGGCACAGAATGAGCCGCGGTGTTTCCAGCACATTGGTCATAGAACAGTGATTGTCGGTGACGTTTTCGCGACAAGTTCTCGACGTTTATTGAACAACTATTTGACGCTTGCGGGCGAACTGAATTCTATTCCTGCTCGTTTAACAACCTGAAGGGCAGAAACGCAACACCCTTCTTCAAAAGGAAAACATCATGAGACGGATCACGGCAATCGCTCTTTTTGCAGCCGCCGGCATTCTCGGCGCCGCGAACGCATTGGCGCAGGATTGTGCGGTCCGGGCAAACGTGCCATTCGACTTCACGGTCGGGAGCAAACTGCTCCCCGCCGGTTCTTACACAATAACGCGTGCGAACAACAATGTTATTGACATCAACAACTGGGATAAGGGTACCTCCGCAATCAGTTCCTCATATCCCAATAGCTATCAAGCTTCCAATGTTCATCCGGTGCTGGTTTTCGACAAGTACGGCGGTGAGTATTTCCTCCGCGAGGTGCGCGGTGGACTCTCCGGCATGAACGTCGACCTCCCTCTTTCAAAATCGGAAGAGAGACTCCGCAAGTCCGAAGCCCTTGCTGCAAACAACAGCCAGGTCCTTATCGCAGTAAGTGAGGGGAACTAAACCTCATCACCGGCCCGGAGACTTCATCCTCCGGGCCCATCATTGATTAGGCTGTTATCTAAAAGCGGGTCGGCGGCCACGGTCACAGGCCCGTACGTGGGTGCGCCAACATATTTTTCAGGAAAGCATCAGGGGTGTTGTTATTTTATTGTCTGCGGAGACTTGATCTTGCTCATCGATATTCCTAAATCTTCCCTGCTTCCCGCAGCGCCGCAATCTCCACATCCGTAAACACTCGCGACCGAATCAGAAACCGTACTCCCTCTGGGCCCTCCAGCGAAAACATTCCGCCGCGTCCCGGAACCACATCCAGAATCAATTGCGTATGCTTCCAGTACTCGAACTGCGGACGGCTTATATAAAACGGAGTGTCATCCAGCGTACCCAGTAGCACGTCGCTATCGCCCACCAGAAACTCGCCCTGTGGATAACACATCGGCGAGCTGCCGTCACAGCAGCCGCCCGACTGGTGGAACATCAGAGGCCCATATTTCAGGCTCAGACGCTCCATCAGGTCCTTAGCGGCTGCTGTGCGGATCACCTGCTCAGGTACGACTTTTTCCGTAGCCTGGGTGGCCATTAAGCGGTTCTCCTGTTGCTATAAGTCGAAGCCATGGTTTTCAAGTGGCTTTTCCTTAAGGAAAAGCCACCCAGTAATCGCTCAAGACGGTTCCTGACTGGAGATCCGCTCTAGAAGAATCCCAGTGCATTCGGGCTGTAGCTCACCAGCACGTTCTTCGTCTGTTGATAGTGGTCGAGCATCATCTTGTGGTTCTCGCGTCCCACGCCCGATTGCTTGTAGCCGCCGAAGGCTGCGTGCGCCGGATACAGGTGATAGCAATTCGTCCACACACGTCCGGCTTGAATCGCGCGGCCAAAGTGATACGCGCGATTCATGTCTCGCGTCCACACGCCCGCACCCAGCCCGTACAGCGTATCGTTGGCGATCGCCAGAGCCTCGTCATCGTCCTTGAAGGTCGTCACCGAAACCACGGGGCCGAAGATTTCCTCTTGGAAGATACGCATTTTGTTATTGCCCTTGAAGATCGTCGGCTCGATAAAGAAGCCCTCGGCAAGGTCTCCGTCGAACTTCGCTCGCTTGCCTCCGGTGAGCACCTGCGCACCTTCCTGCTTGCCGATGTCGAGATAAGACAGGATCTTCTCCATCTGCTCCGTTGAAGCCTGCGCGCCGAGCATCGTCGTCTTGTCCAGCGGATTCCCTTGCACGATCGCCTTCGTCCGCTTGATCGCCCGTTCCATGAACTTGTCATAGATCGATTCCTGAATCAGCGCACGCGATGGACACGTGCATACTTCGCCCTGGTTCAGCGCAAACATCGCGAAGCCTTCGAGCGTCTTGTCAAAGAACGCATCGTCCTTGCTCATCACGTCTTCGAAGAAAATGTTTGGAGACTTCCCGCCCAGCTCCAGCGTGACGGGAATAAGATTCTGCGACGCGTACTGCATGATCAGCCGTCCCGTCGTGGTCTCGCCCGTGAACGCAATCTTCTGAATGCGCGCGCTCGACGCCAGCGGCTTGCCCGCTTCAAGCCCGAATCCGTTGACGATGTTTAGCACGCCTGGCGGCAGGATGTCCGCCATCAGCTCCATCCATACAAGGATCGATAGCGGTGTCTGCTCCGCCGGCTTCAGCACCACGGCATTGCCCGCAGCCAGCGCCGGAGCCAGTTTCCACGCTGCCATAAGCAGCGGGAAGTTCCACGGAATAATCAGCCCAACCACGCCCAACGGTTCATGGTAGTGGTATGCGATCGTGTTCTCGTCAATCTCTGCAATGCTGCCTTCCTGCGCGCGAATCACAGCGCCGAAATAGCGGAAGTGGTCGATCGCGAGCGGCAGGTCGGCGGCCATCGTCTCACGAATCGGCTTGCCATTGTCCCATGTCTCCACCGTGGCCAGCATTTCCAGGTTGTCTTCCATGCGCTGCGCAATGCGTTCCAGCATGCGGCCGCGCTCCGTCGTTGAGGTTTTGCCCCACAATCCTTTGGCAGCATGTGCGGCATCCAGTGCCAGGTTCACGTCGTCTGCATTCGAGCGTGGAATCTCACACAGCACCTGCCCCGTCACCGGAGTCACATTCTCAAAGTATTGACCGGATGCTGGGGTCACCCACTTGCCGCCAATATAGTTTTCGTACCTCTTGCGAATGGAAACAGGGAAGCCATAGCTCCCAGGCTTGAGGGCGGTAATTGTCGCCATAGTATCTCTCCTTTTTAGTCACCAAGCAGAGAACGAACACCAGCAAGGTTCTCCGCAACCCCGGAATTCTAGTCCTCGGTTCGCAGTCCTGTCGCGCCGCCTCTGCGCATTCTTGTGGATTCCTATATGCCGCTTAAAAATCGGGCTGGGTCCGTGCTTTCATTGCTTCTGTTGCAGATCTGCGGGAAGCGGTATACTTGTCAAATAGGACTGTTTTAGTCCTTGATTGAGATGAATGAGGATTTTGCGAATCTTGAAGCCTTAACTCATTTATTTTCTGTAGGTAATTTTTTATCCAATGACCACAATTGGCTCGACCGCTGATTACTTTGCCGTCTTCGATCTTCCGCGCAAGCTCCACCTCGACCTGGCCCAGCTTGAGTGCAGTTTCTATCGCCTCAGCCGTAAGTACCACCCCGATGTCTACGCAACAAAATCGCCCCAAGAGCAGCAATGGAGCCTCGACCAAACTTCGCTTCTCAACGACGCCTATCGCACTCTGAAGAACTCCGTCGCCCGCACCGAGCATCTGCTCAGGCTCGAAGGTGTAGTCCTCGAAGCTGGAAAATCCGAAGATGGTGTCCCAAAAGATTCTCGGGTCCCGCCGGACCTGCTCGAAGAGGTCTTTGAGCTGAACATGCAGCTGGAAGAAATGCGCATGAATCGCAAAATGGGTGAAGACGACCCTCAACTCCGCGCCGATCTTGAAAAAGCCCGGGTCACCTTTGAATCCCAGCTTGCCGCCGTGGACTCCAATTTAGAAGAACAATGGACGAAGTGGGACGCCGCACTCGACGCAAGCCCGGCAGATGAGAAGACTAAAATAAAAGATGAGATGGTTGCGCTTCTCGACCGCCGACGCTACATCCGCAACCTCGTTCGCGACGTCAACGACGCGCTCGAAGGCTGAACATCCATCCAGTAGAAAGTTAGAAAGGCAGCAGGAACACGCATGACAGAAGTCCGCATCGTCGGCATTGATCTCGGTACCACAAACTCTCTTGTGGCTTTCATGCAGAGCGACAAGCCCGTGGTCATTCCCGGCGAAGACGGCCTGAACCTTGTCCCATCTGTCGTCGCTATTCCTTCTTCGAAGCAGGTCGTTGTCGGCAATCCTGCCGGTAAGTATCTCGTAACCTCGCCTGAGCGCGTCGTCTATTCGGCCAAGCGCCTCATGGGCCGCGGTATAGACGACATTCAGGAAGAGCTTAAGCTCTTCCCGTTTCATCTCGCGGAAGATATTCAATCCGGCGAAGTTCTGCGCCTCCAGGTGGCCGAGCAGCAATACACGCCGCCGGAAATCGGCGCTTACGTCCTTCGCCAGTTGAAGAAAAATGCCGAGCGCTACTTCGGCGCGCCTGTGACCAGGGCGGTCATCACTGTTCCCGCTTATTTCAACGACGCGCAGCGCCAGGCCACCAAAGATGCGGGCCGCATGGCCGGACTCGAAGTGCTGCGCCTTGTTAACGAGCCCACTGCCGCCGCGCTTGCCTATGGACTCGACCGCCAGAAAGAAGGCATCGTCGCCGTCTACGATCTCGGCGGAGGCACCTTCGACATCTCCATCCTCAAATTGCATGAGGGCATCTTCGAGGTCATCGCAACCAATGGCGACACGCATCTTGGCGGTGACGACATTGATAATCTTCTCATCGCCATTGCGCTCGATGATATTCATGGCGAGCTGGGTCTTGACCTGCGCGACAAAGCCGAGGCCGTACAGGCCATTCGCAAAGCCGTAATTGAAGCGAAGATCGCGCTCTCCGGTGCAGACACGGCGCGCATAAGCGTCCAGCTTCCAGGCGGCCAGCCCTACAATCGCGAAATTACCCGTGAGCAGTTCGAGCAGATCATCCAGCCAGTTCTCGAACGCACCATCGGTCCATGCAAACAGGCGCTGAAGGATGCAGGAGTCACGCCCGAGCAAATCGACGAAGTTGTCCTCGTTGGAGGTTCCACGCGCATACCGACGGTTCGCATGCTTACTGACGAAGTTTTTCATCTCAGCCAGCGTGGTAAAAAGCCTCACACCGAGCTGAATCCCGACGAAGTCGTCGCGCTCGGCGCCGCAGTGCAAGCGAATATCCTCGAGGGCGGGTCAAAGGCCACGCAGGACATGCTTCTGCTCGATGTAACACCGCTTTCGCTCGGTATCGAAGCGCTCGGCGGGGTTGTCGCCAAAATCATCAACCGCAATTCCACTATCCCTGCATCGGCCACCGAGCACTTCACCACTGGCGTCGAAGGACAGGCGAACGTTGCCATCCACGTAGTGCAAGGCGAGCGTGAACTGGCAAAAGACTGCCGCTCGCTCGCCCGCTTCGATCTGAAAGGTATCCCGCCTATGTCCGCTGGTCTCCCGCGCATCGAAGTCAAATTCCTTATTGATGCCAACGGAATCCTCCACGTCTCCGCGCGTGAGCAGCGCAGCGGCAAGGAAGCCGAAATCGACGTTAAGCCTACCTACGGCCTCACCGATGAGCAGGTCGAGAGCATGATCCTCGACTCCTTTGACAACGCCGAAGAAGACTTCCGCCTGCGCCAGCTTATTGAAGCCCGCAACGAGGCCAATACCATCCTCGCTGCAGTCGAAAAAGCGCCGGCAAACCCCGCATGGCTGCAGCTCACCGAAGAAGAACGCCAGCAGATCGCAGTGCTTTCCGAAGAACTCCGCATCCTGAAAGAAGGCGACGACCTTTCCAGCCTGCGCGCTGGAACAGAAGCCTTGGACAAAGCTACCCGCCGCTTCGCTGAACTGATGATGGATGCGGCCGTGAGCACGGCTCTCGGCGGTCAAACTATGGAGTCTGCGAGTGAGAAACTGGGTGAAGGCCCGACTGCGCCGCATCCCTTTGCTCCAGCAGAGATTAAGTAAGCTTTAGCAGAAAGATTGAGTATGTCAGATCAGAAGAATCAGGAAATCGACTTGAGCAAGCCGCCCGCACCTAACATGGTGCGCGTTACCTTTCTGCCTGAAGGCCGCACCGTCGAATTTGAATATGGAACCATGCCTTATGACCGCCACGGCAAGCCCATGTCTTTCCTCGACGTGGCCGAAAATTTCGGCATTTTTCTCGATCACGCCTGCGGAGGAGCCTGCGCCTGCACTACTTGTCACATCCTCGTAAAGGAGGGCACCTCGGGAATCAGTGAAGCTGAGGATGATGAGCTGGACCGCCTCGATATGGCTCCCGGACTCCAACTCAATTCACGCCTGGGTTGTCAGGCCATCATCACAGGCCCCGGAACCTACGTTGTCGAGATCCCCAACTGGAACCGCAATTACGTCTCGGAAGGCAAGCCGCTCGCGCTCGCCCAGAATAAGGAATAGGCATACTATGGCGCAAGAGATCACCTGGAATGACGCCGAAGAGATCGGCATTCAGTTGCAGGAAAAATTCCCCAACCTCGATCCGCTCACCGTCCGTTTTACCGACCTGCATAAAAAAGTCACAGAGCTGGAAGGCTTCGCAGACGACCCCGCCAAATCGAACGAATCGAAGCTGGAGGCAATCCAGATGGCCTGGTATGAGGAATACAAAGATAGCTCCGGTCAAAGGTGAGTGAATACATTCGCTAAAATAGCTCTGCACTGCGGACTGCGAGCTCGTGGAGAACATTCTTAGCCAGGACGAGTCGTCTCGCCATTCGGTCGATGAGGCTGAACTGATTCTGGCGTGTCTGCGCGGTCAACCGTTCTGCGTCCCGGGCGATATAGCCTGGCGGCCATTGCTTGAGCTAGCGGAGGGGCATCGCGTTCTTCCTTTTATCGAACAAGCACTCCTCAAACAACATGCTGCAATACCGGCCTTCTTTACCGCCGCTGTTCAAAAGCACAGAGAAAACGCAGAGAGACACGCGCAGGAACTGGAGCAGTTATTGGAGGAATTTGCCCGGCACAACATCGATATTCTTCCACTGAAGGGACCGGCTCTGGCAGAGGCATTGTATAGAGATGCGACCATGCGCTCCTGCGACGATTTGGATTTGCTGGTGCGGCGCAGAGACGTGCTGAAAGCGGAGAAGGTTCTTTTTGGCCGAGGGTTTATTGCGCGTCAGTCATCAGACGACTACCATCGCAAGTTCCTTCACGATGATCTGTTAGTCGAGCTGCATTTCAATGTTGCATCGCCTCGGTCTTTCCATTTCGATCTGGAGGATATTTGGAACCGCGCCCGGCATATGAGATTTCGAGATGTGCCCATGCTCGCCATGTCCGATAAAGACCTTGTGCTGTTCTTGTGCCTTCACGGCCTCAAGCACGGTTTTTCAAGGCTCATCTGGATCGTCGATTTTGCATATGCGCTGGCGAAGTTGCCGAATGGCATCTTCAAAGTACTTCTACAAAATGCGCAGCGGAATGGTTTTGAGCAACCGCTTCTGATTGCATGCGAAATTGCGGGCGAAGTGCTGCCACAGCAAGTATCAGCAGACGTGGAAGCTACCATTGCTGCCTCACCGGATGCCAGAGCCAAGGCCCGGCAGGCCGTAACGCGATTGTTCGCAGAGCGCTCCGGCGCGAACAACGATCCGGAAATCTGGGGGTTCTATCTGCGGACAGAGCCCGGCACACGTCAAAGGTGGCAACGCCGGCTGAGTTTCCTGAAACCTACAGTTGAAGACTACGCATGGGCCAAGCGTCATCGTATTCATCGCGGATTCGCATCTGTTCTCCGACCCTTCCGTTTGGTGCAGAAATACGGGCCGTCCAGAGCGTGGCGAATTTTGTTTCCACCCGGTATATAGCTACGGTGCACTCTTTACCTGACGCTTGTGAGAAATAAATACCAGCAAGGGAGCGCTTGTCATTGCGTATTTACTATATCGGCTGATCAGATCGCGCCGGGTAAACTGCCGCGGCTCATCTGTGTCTTTGGCGGAAGGTGATGGAACAGCAGCGCGATCCGTCACCGGAGCAAGCATTTCTTCGATCTTGCCATCTTTTTCATTCATAGCTGTGAACTGCATCTCCTTTCCGGCCTGGTGCCGAGATTCGCATCTGGATGTTCGCTATGGAGCGGTGACATTGGGAGAAGTGCTTGCTCCATACTTGCTGTTTGCATCTGGAGTATAGGCAGCGTTGAGGGTATGTCCGGGAGTCAGCGAAAGGCCGCTATATGGAACGGAAATCTCGCTACCGCTCAGTAACTCTTCGGTGTTATTGCTAAAACAATTGGAGACTAGGAGATCCGGCGTGCCATCCAGGTCCACGTCGCCGACGGCTGCCGAGTATGGTCCGGTTCCTACCGCAAATGTGCCGGTCACTGAGTAACCTCCACCCCCGCCCGAATTGCCCAGAACTATGTTGACGGTGCCGTCGTTATAGTTCACTACGACAAGATCGGGAATGCCGTCATTATTGAAGTCGGTGAAGCTGAGGTCATCCGGCCAATTGCCTACCGGGACAATCGTCTGAGTCCCAAATGTACCGTTGCCATTGCTTTGCATCACGCTGATGGTGTTGTCATAGGAATTGGCCACAGCCAGTAACAGTGAGGAGCCGCTGCCGTGAATGGCAAGCGCTTGCGGCCCGGAACCCGCGCCGCTGCCTACACTGATCGTGCTGGAAGTAAACGTTCCATTCTGATTATTCAGAAGAATGGTCACCGTGCCGTCATGATGATTGGCCACAGCAAGGTCGGAATACCCGTCATTGTTGAAATCGCCCGCGCGGATGGCTTCCGGATTAAGTCCAACATTGATCGGCGAGCCCAGTGAGTTAAGCGCGCCGCTGCCCGTACCCAAAAAGATGCTGATGGTATTGTCTTCGTTATTGGCGACTGCAACATCTAGGTTGCCGTCATCGTTGAAGTCTCCGGTCGTGAGCGAGGTGGGAGCACTCGACGCCGAACCGGCGGTATAAAACACCGGATTCTGGAAAGTTCCGTCGCCATTGCCAAGCAATACTGCAAACTCATTGTGGTTATAACTGCCCACAATCAGGTCCAGGGTCCCGTTTCCGCGCAGACTGACGGCATGCACCTCTGCCGGGCCAAAGCCGGCGGCAATCAGAGTTGTCGTCGCGGCTTGGAAAGTTCCGTCGCCATTGCCAAGTTGTACCGTCACGGAATCGGTGGAATACAGCGAGGTTATGAGATCCAGCTTTCCGTCGCCGTTTACATCCGCCAAAGTGGTCCAGTCGGGAAGAGTATTTGTCCCCGTGCTCATAGGAGTCTGTGGCAACAGGGATGGTGTTGCCGAAGCAGTATTGAGTGTCACCGAACCGGCGACCGGGTTCTTTGAAGTCACATCGTTGAAGTTTAGCGTGCCGCTCGGAGCCGTAAAACCACGGCCGAACACGTCAATGGTTGCCGTAGTCGGTGTAATCGAAGCAATTGTGGTCTGCGAGATGCCGAAGATCGTGAGCGATGCTGGGATCGAGGCCGGTGCGTAATTCGTATCACCCTCATACGAAAGCGTGAGTGTATGATTTCCCGTGCTGATAATTGTCGGAATAGTAATTGCTGCTGAGCCGCCACTCAGCGGTACGCTGGTGGGCGTGCCTCCATCGAAGGCGTAGCTTAACGAGCCCGTCGGTGCTGCTCCGGTTCCCACTCCGGCCACAGTCACATTGACCGTTCCGCCTTGCCCTTGGATCGGGTTCGTCGGCGTGACTACGTATCCTATCGTTACCTCTCCCGCCGCAACGGTTAGGGTCATGGAAGTGCTGGCGGCCGCATAACCAGCAGTGCCTAAAAATGCCACTTCAAAGGTGTGACTACCCGGGGCAATAAGGTTGAACGGGCCGGTGATCTGGAAGAGATTGCCTCCAGCCGATGTCAAGGTATAGGAACTCGAGACCGAGCCATCAACCAGCACCTGGAAATCGCTCGCAGTTATACCAGTTGCATTGCTCGGGTTGAACTGGACAGTCACCAGCGTTGGTGGCTGCCCATAGAAGAAGTTGGTGCTCGGCGACACGCTTAGTTGCAATGTGGCCGCAGTGCTTACCGTGAAATTCACCGAATCCGTTTGGTTGTCGAATGTTGCGAAGACAGTTCCATTGCCGACGCTCGTAGGTGTAAGCGTCGCCGTGCCGGTGCCGGCTGTGCTGAATGTGCCGTTCGGTATCGGGTCCGCAGTCACGCCTGTAACGCTGAACGAGTAAGGGTAGTTTGTTGCGACTGCAGGAAATGCTCCTGAGATCGGATTACCGGAAAAATCTGTATCCAACGTAATCGACAGCCCCGTGCTATTGCCAAGCCCAATAGACGTAGAGGCTGCCTTGAGGCCAAAAACGGCCCACGGAGAAACCGTCAAAGTACCGGTGGTACTGCCGTTCTGGTATAACGCCGCCTGATCGCAGCCATCGCTACTGGTGGTGGGGCCATCGTTGCATCCCCACCAGTTGTCGGTGGCAATAGCTTCTCCAACGTTGGCTCCACCCGGTTGCCCAAGTGCTAGGCCGCTTACGCCGTTGGTCGAAGTATTTCCGAAGATGCGGCTGAGGCTGACTTGCAGGATATTTCCCTCAGCAGTCGTGTAGTCAGTCCCCACGGCAATAGCGCCGCCCGTTGTATATGCGGAGTTACTGAGGAAATTCGTGCTGGTGATCGTTGGGGCAACTTCGGGAGATTGAACCTCACCCCACAGGCCGCCACCATTGAAAGCATCTCCTGGAGTCGTAGAGTATGTGGAGGTGTTGCTGCTTATCACCGACGTGGAGAGCACTAGGTCGTTTTGTGTATAGATTCCGCCTCCCGGGCCGTCGGCTGTATTCGAGCTGATGGTCATGCCGCTCAAAGTGGCTTGTGGTGTGGAGGGGACGGCTCTGGCAAAAAGAAAGATTCCACCGCCTTCATCAGTCCCGTCTCCGCCGTTGGTATCGTTGGAGTTTACTGTGACAGAAGCCTGATTGCCGGAAACGATCGTATTCGTAGCAGAGAGACCGGGAGGTGGGTTATCAAGAGTAACACCACCCCCGTACTCCGAAGTGGAATTATTGGAAACACTACCTCCAGTTAAAGTGAGCGTTCCCGTCCCGCCACCCTGCGTGTTCTCGGTCCAGATACCGCCGCCGGGGCCCCATTCAGCAGTGCAGTTCTGAACCGTGGAATTCGTAAGAGTCAGGTTTCCCGTGCCGTAGGCATCCCAGTTGATGCCGCCCCCAAAATTATTCGCGAGGGCACTGTTATTGGGGTTGTCCTGGTTTAATCCGTTCTGCATCGTCACGTTTTCCATTGTGGTGTCAAAAACGTACGAGTCGCCGCTGGGATTGAAGGATCCAAACGGTCCCGGATTGATCGTGAAGATTACGTCATTATGTTGTGCGTCGATGATGACGCCGCTTCCGGACATATCTCCGACGATCGTGACCGGCCCTAGCAATTCAAGATGGCTCAGGTAATTTCCATTGGAATCCTGTGTGCCTGCCTGCCAAGTCAGGTCGTAGGTTCCGGACGGCAACATGATCGTGTCAGAGGTGCCACCGGTGATATTGTCAGAGGAGTCATCGTCCGCAAAGGTAATAGCATCCCGCAGCGTGCAGGCGTCAGCGGTTGGTGGGGGTTCATTTACAGTGCACCATGTTCCATCATCCGGATCCGTCGTCGTTCCGGTGTTATCTGCCGTCGTATTTACGTAGAAGGTTCTGTTAGGCGCGGGATCAGTAACTTCCGGCGAAGGGTCGCTGGCATTCAGAACCACCAGTCCCGAGCGCCCATCCGCGTTGACTCTCATGGAAAGGGCAGCTACCACACCACTCGACGCCATGTTGTTGACGGTAACGCGGCTGGCAGTGGGCTGTGACTGCACGGAACTAATGTCAGGCTGCATTATGACGGATCGAAGCAGTCTGGATCCGCCCGCCGCTGAGGTCCGCTGCGGAATAACGGTCGGGTGGCTGATTACTGTTTCCCGTCCGGAAGAGTTCAACACGATCAGGTCGTCGCCACCGCTGCCGCTCATTCGGGAGCGCAAAAGAAGAGGCGTTGACGAGCCTGAGGAGTTGGAGGTTACCCCGGAGTGGCTCTCGACTTCGATCCACGGCTGGTTTCCATAATTTTCAGTTTGCTGCGACGGGGATTGCGGATGTCCTGACTGGCGGCGTATTGCCGCAATCTCCTGAGGGGTATAAGGAGTCGGGTCAAAACCCTGATGCGCAAGGATGATCACGTCACCGTGGGATGTGACCACGGAAAGTTGCAGCAGTGCGTGCCGGTCGAAAAGAAATTCGCCGGGTGTGACGCTTTCGACGCTACCTACAGGCAGTACTTCGAGACGGCCGCCTCCGCGGATTGCGTTAGCGCCGTGCAGCACCAGTAGCTCGCCACTCGCTACGATCGCCGTATCGGGGATAAAGTCGCCATCGAGGTTGGCCACGGCAAACTTGGTCGGTATGCCGGGTAAGGTATAGGTTGCGTCAGTTGCCAATCCCTTCGCGCTGTAGCCAACGATACTCAGCCTGGGCCCGCGGTTTGATTGGTACCCAACAATAATCGCCTCGCCCAGAACAGGCGCGCCGGGCCGGTACGCGGCCAACGCGGTGATCCCTCCCGGAATGGTGATCGAAGCAGGATTGGGCTGAAACGTTCCATCCCCATTTCCGAACATCACTTGCAGTTGGCTGCCGCCCTGAGATGCGTAGATCAAATCCAGATGACCGTCGCCGTTTACGTCGGCGGACACCATCAGATCAGGCTCTTTCTTAACGTTAACCGGTCGCCGGCGCTGAAAAAAAGGCTCCGAATAGTTGTGCCTTCCCGCAGCGAGCCAGCTCTCGTGTGTCAGCGGTGCAATGGCATCGCGGTTGCCGTGAAGCACTATGATCGAGCCGCCGTCCTGTACGCCGTATCCAATTACAAGGTCCTGAATGCCATCTTCATCAAAGTCGCCTGACACCATGGCAAGCGGACGAGGCTGCGCACCGGTAAATTGCAGATGCAAGGAATGCGCCTGCGAAAGCGGTGCTGGCGAGGATGGGATACGCTGCGCGATGGCCGCATCCTGGTGCAGCGTAATGCAGGCCAGAGCAAAGGTCAGAGCGAATAATTGACGAAAAGCCACCGGTCGGCACATCCGCTGCGGTGCGCACATATAGGCCTCCAACTTCCCCGAGGCTGCAGTGACGGGGGAATCACATCTGAAAGCACAACCGAAACTAAGGACAACCGAAACTGGTTGCAGAAACATCTTGTCGGAAGAAATGAACCTGAGCTGAGAGGGGGAGATTCATCCTCGACCGCTGGATTGTGATCTGCAAAAGGGCCCTGATTTGATTAGAGAAAGTCTCCCTTAGCAATAAAGCCTTGTCAACGCAATTTTTGTTTGACTGGATGCCGCTCTCGTCAAGGAGCCATTTATCAAATATTCAATATCTCCGTTTGCGTCTCCCCATGAGTCACCCATAGCTTTTGCATCGCGGCGTTGAGGGCTGGCCAGATTTAATCGCGTTGACGCTCTCTGCAGATATTCTGAGTGAGGAAAAGTTCTTGACAGCGGGGCTGATCGAGAACGCTAGTGTGTGCTTTGACGGAAGCAGCTGCTGACAGAAACTCCCGATTGTGGCGTTCAGCCACCAGATTGCCTCGCCAGTGGCTGTATCAAATCGGCGATGACGGAGTAGTCTTTTCCGAAGAGCATAATCGCTTTGCCGGCCTTGATGCCGCAGGACGCTCCGCATATCTGGCCTTTGACGCGGGCGCAACGCCTGAAGATCTGATAGCAAACGATTCGAGCACTCGGCCTGCTGCTTCTCGGGACACACTTGAAACGATCTACGCTTTATCGCTCGGAATCTTTCCCACCGAGGATGGCTCTGTTGAGTGGCCTCCGCTTCACAACCCGCCAATTGCGAACATTACAATCCATGATATTCCGCTACTTGTAGATTTCCCGTCCTGCCCGGATGAAGAGCTTTGCCACGATGTCTTCCGCAGCTGCCCTGATACCACAAAACCTGCCGCATACAGGATCTCCGCGGAGCGCGCGACCGCTGGCTGGGCAATCCACATCAATGGGTGCGAAATTCTATCCTCACTCACCGGCAAGCAGCTCGGGCTGGGTTTTCTCCATGCCGCCCGATCTGTCCTCTATGTCGCATCGCATTACGATATTGCATTTCACGCCGCTATGGTCAGCAGCGGAGATCGCGGCGTCATGCTCAGCGCGCCTCGTGAAGCCGGCAAGAGTACCCTCTCTGCTTACCTGGTATCGCGCGGCTTCGATCTATTAGCGGACGAGCCTACACTGCTGTATCTCGATAGCGGCTGCGTCTCTTCGCTGAGTCTTCCCATCAGCCTGAAAGAGAAAAGCTGGGCTGTGCTCCGTAACGAGCGGATAGATCTGGGTCAGGCTCCCATTCATGTCCGTTCCGATGGCATACAGATCCAGTTGCTACACCTGCCATCGGAATGCGGTTCGGCTCTGTCACAGCGTCTGACTCACATCGTATTCCCGGAATACTGTCCGTCTGGTATGACTCGCCTCGAACAGATGTCACCTCTGCAGACCCTTAGTCTTGTGAATGAAGCAGGCATAATTCTCGGGAGGCACTTTCCAAGAGACAAATTTGAAGCGTTCTTGGAATTGTTATGCACGACCCCTGCCTACAGACTCAGCTATGCGTCCCTATCGGAAGCATTCTCGATCATTGCTAGGCTGTAAGCAGGTTTTAGAGTGACCCACGATTGATCATGTAGCGCATCCGGCGGTGTGCAGGTTTGTCTTACCCTTGGACCGAGATGCCAGAGAAGGACAATACCGCAATGCCGGGTACGGGTTCGCCGAACACCCGCGCCGGCGCAAACACGCTGAATAGCAGCAGGTTCTCCACTTGCGCACGCGATGCGGCATCGTCCGGACCGGAAATGATGCGGTAATCATAAACCCGGCCGGCACGGTTGACGTAGGCTTCCACGACCACTGCGTTGGACACTTGATGAGCTCCGCCCACGGTCTCTTGTGGTTTGGCCAGCTCCGCAGGTGTGCTTGATGCCAGCAGTGAATACAGGAAGCGCGGGCTGGTCGCCGCGTCTGCTGAGGCGTCGCGCGCCTCCACCGGTTGTGGCGAAGCAAAGGCTCCCACCAGCAACGCAGCCGTTCCCAGCAGCAGTACGGCGGATGCAAATCCAGCAGACGCACGCAACAGGAAAGGCGCTACTGTGTTTTGCCAGCGCACTTGCCAGCGTGCCAGGCTCTGCCTGGCAGTGCGTGTCTTCTCTTGTGAAAGTGCCACGCGCAGCCGCAAGGCAAGATCCGCGGGAGCCTTGGCAGGGCCAATCTCTGCCAGTGTCGCCTGCATGGCGCGCCAGCCTGCAAATTCGCGCTCGCACTCGGCGCAGGACTCAAGATGAGCCGCGGTTTGCTGCATGGCAACGCCGCTCAATGCGCCGTCAAGGTAAGCGGAGAAGCGTTCGCGAATTGGGTTGCATTGCTTCATCATGCCTCCTCTGCCAGCAGCTGCGGAGTTGCTGCGTGCGAGGGCCGCTTGTGCACAACATCGATGTAAGGAGCCAACTGCGCCCTAAGATAGGCCCGCCCGCGCATCAGTCGCGATTTCACAGTTCCCAGGTTTACATTCAGAATTTCCGCGATTTCTTCATATGCAAACCCCTCAAGGTCGCGCAATACCACAGTCGCACGGAATGGTTCCGGAATTTCGCGCAGTGCGGTTTCGACCCTCTCGCGTATTTCGCTCTGTGCAGCTAACTCAAAGGGAGATTCGTGCTCATCGATGAGCGTATCTTTTATGCAAAGTGGCTGCCCGTCATTTGAATCCCCTGTTTCTGCCTCTATCGTCACTTCCTGACGACGGTGACGCGACCACCACCGGCGCTGGTTTGAGGCCTCATGCAAGGCGATTCTGTAAATCCAGGTACGAAGGCTCGCGTCGCCATGAAAACCCGAGATGCCTCGGTATATCTTGACGAAGACCTCCTGCGTAATGTCGGCGGCATCAGAGCCGGCAGGAATCGTGCGCGAAATCAGGCTGTAAAGCGGCTGGTGGTAGGTCGCAATTAGCCAGGCAAACGCCTCCTCTGAACCTGCCTTGAGCTGTGCGATCAGAGCAGACTCTTCCGGACGAATTGCAACTACGCTTGCCAGATTACCCACTGCTGTTCCCGCTTGCATGGAAGAAGCTCCTCCTACATTAACAGGAAGCAACACCAACCTGCGAGTGGCGAAACAACTGCCGCCGGCGGCCGAGTGTCTCGCTCACTCTACTTACTTTAGACACCGCCGTAAGGCTGCAAGGTTCCCGGAATGCGAGAAATATTTCGGACTGGAACAGGCCCGTATAAGGATTAATTAGAAGGAGTTGCAGGGGTGCCGGCCGGAGGCTTTGCTGCCGGATTTTTCGTAGCACTCTTCCTTTTTGTGCTCTTAGTTGTAGCTTTCACTGGTCCGTCGTTGACGATGGTCTCTGTTTCCTGTGGCGTCGGAGCGGCTGGCGGCCTCTTTACTTCTGTCTGGAGCGCAACAATCTGTGCCTCCTGGTGCTGTGATTCGCCTAGAATCGCGTCGCCCAGTCGTGACCTTGCCTCTTCCAGCTTCTGCAATGCGGACGCGACGGAAGCGGCCTCGTCCGAAGGCGCCGCGATATCGGCCGTTTGGGAAACGCGCAGCAAAACGTCGTACAGTGCATCTACATTGCGATACAGAGCAAACGATGGTGAGACCGCCCCCGGGGCAGCATCTGCCTGTGTAAGCAGGCCAGGGATCGTGTTGCCTAGATCACGTTGAATGGAATCAACATTCTCCTGAGTCGCGGCTCGGACTTCGCCCGGTGCTTTCCAACGGGAAATATCCAAGGCAGCTGTAGTGCTCTGTACATTCGAAAGAGCGGGCTGCACCATCCCGGACGGCAGTGCGGCAGACTGCGGCTGTGCCGGTGGAAGGTTAGTGGGAGCAGTCGCCTGACCTTGCGTCGAAACGGCAATGGAAAGAGCGAAGAAAGTAGACGCAATTCTGGTCTGGAATCTCATTATTTAAGTCGAAAAGATGCGTTCTGGACTGCTGTTGTTGCCAGACGCCGGAAGGTTTGACGAATCAAACAGCGTCAACGACAATGAGTATATCCCCTTCGATGTGGGCCTGTGGCGCAGCTGGGAGCGCGCTTCCATGGCATGGAAGAGGTCGTCGGTTCGATCCCGACCAGGTCCACCAAATGCCTTCAACAACTTAGACGGCTTGAAATTCTCGCTGTGTGTTCTCTTACGCCGGAGGGTCAGTGTGTAATTAAGTGCTGGTCTTCCGCTACTCCGCTAAATTCCAGATGGCCGTTTAGCGATCCATCCCGAAACACGATAGCAACCCAGGGAGTCGATGCGTCCACTATGCGGGCATGCCAGGTGATTGTTTGCTTGCCGTGCGCGTCCAAATCAAGCAATGTGGTTGCAGGATCAGAAAGCGCAAGGTTGTCGGTGCGAATCGAGAGAGTGTGTTGTCCAGTGCCTTCGACCGACGCCTGTATGGTGATCTCTCCCGAATCTGTAGTTGCAGAAGAAGCAGTGAATATGGCTGCATACTTGCGGCGGAGATCAACTCGATACACGCCGCCCGCAAGAGCCGTGAGCGATGTGCGCGCAGAGCCATTTTCAATGAAGTAACGGCCTTGCGGAACGGCGACATGGAAGGCTCCATCTGCAGTAACGGGAGTGAGGATGGCCTCATTGCTGCTTTCGTTGATGAGCCGGACTTCGTCGCGTCTCCCGGAGTCGACGATGCCGCGCACGACTGCTGGACCGCTCAGGTCGCGCATAAGCCATATCCACTCGCCTACAGGCTGCGTCCATACCTCTTTGTAGGTCCAACAAATCTGGTTTGGCCAGTAGGGTGCATCGGCGATACCTTTTGTCTCGATACCGACGGGAATTGCGCCGACCATCTGCCCGGAGCGAACGCTGTAAAGAGGGGTCCAGTCGTATCCCTCGCCGTACATGATACTTGCCGAAAAGGGATTTCTTCCAATGAGCCACTGCGCCTGTTGCTGGGCGAGATCTTCATCTGTGATGTCTCCGCGCAGCTGCGCTGCGGCTGAGAGAGCTTTCGCCTCGGAGAGCAGCACGCTCGAGTTTCCGCGGAACTGAAACCAGACGGGATAGCGACGCAGATAGTAGTCACCCCCGAGGGGCAGGCCCTGTTTTACTTCTGCCACGAACATGTCGCGGGTAGCGGTTTCGAGCGGTCTCCACGAGGCGGACTGCGGAAGAATGGTCGCGCCGCTGATGCGATAGATCCCGGCGGGGAGCACGTTATAGGGAGCGTCCAGGCTGGCCGCCGCCTGCTGGTAGTACTTCGAGTGCAGGACAATGGCCGAGTACCATTTCATCCAGTTCGCGTTATCGGGCAATGCCTCGCATAGATGCGCCAGCGCGATGATGGGCTGTTCCTCTTCGCCAATATGAAAGCGGTGAAATAGATATTTCCGGTCCGGCCCGGTGTAGAAGAATCCGGTTAAGGGTATGCTCCAGGGCTGCAATTTGCGTTCTTGCGAGGCGAGAATCTGATTGCCCAGCTCGACGCCTTCTTCGGCATAACTCTGATCGCCGGTTGCCTCATACAAATCAATGGACGCAATGGCTCCGAAGGAAATTCTCTCCAAATCATCTTTTTGTCCGTAGACCTCGGGAACAGGCGGAGCCGTCTTCAAACCCTCAACGGCGTAATGCCAATCTTCCTTTGCGGTCGCAAGGCTGCGGCGCGCGAGCTCAGGATCGCTGTCTTTCAGGACGCGACTTGCCAGAGCTTCCAGCGCAGCTACCCGGAAGTTCCATTCCGGATCATTGACGGCCTGCCCAAAGCGATCGTCTGCATCGCCCATAATGCCGTCGGTCCAGTAACTGATGAGTTGGCCGGTGCTGCGATAGCCGTCGCCAAAGCGCGTTTTGAGCACCCACCTCAAGCCCCATTCCGCTTCTTCGATCACGCGGCTGAGGAGCACTGGATCTTCGTCCTGCTGCTTGAGCCGCTCCGCCAGCGTGAATAGGGCGTAGGACATGGCTGGGGTGTTTCCTGTTGCGCTTAAATCGCCGGCGTCGTGATAACCGCCGTTGACGATAATGCGCTTGTCTCCGTGAACGGTGTAATCGTCTTGGTGGCACACTCCGTGGATGCCGGGAATAACCGTGCCGCACCGTTCGCTGTACATGAAATTGATGGCTTTCCAGATGCTGTCACGCCACGCATCATTGCCGATGCGGAATGGCCTGGTCGTCGTGTCTCCGGCTCGCAGAAAATAGGTTCCGGACCGCTCCACCTCGGAAAAATCGAGCACCTGAAATGACCCAAGATCAGTCTTCTTTTGTTCAACGGGTTTGGTAAGGATCGCTTTCCCCGTGTCTTCTTCAACAAGTGAAAACGTCTGCGCTGTCAGGCCGCTGGCGATGGCAGTTTTCGTGGAGCCTGGCGCGTATCCGGCATGACTGAAAGCGATTCTTCCAGGAGCAACGTCCCAACCTTCGACATAATCAGGGTTGACTGTCTGCAACTCCAGCTGATCGATATACAAAACTGTCTGGTCGCCGGGGTCTGGAAACATTTTCGGCAGGCTGTAACCGAAGCTGAGGCCCGTGATTTTATCGCGATCGAGTGGCGCGATCTCCCAGACAACATGGTTCCACTGGTGATTCGTAAGAGGGATGGAATCATCGCGGCCTTCATTCTGGTCATCAGGCAGAATGTGCGCGCCTTCATTATGAAGTGTCAGGTTAATGGAGATTGCAGGAGCGCCATGAATGTCCGGATAGACCCAGACCGAGATGCGGTTGTAATGGCTCCAGTCTTCCGAAGGAAAATTGCGCGTTGCGACAAGGTCCTGCCAGTCTCCACTGCCGTCGACGCGGCCAATGTTGTCCGTCGAAGCAACGCGGATGGAATGCTGTCCCTGTTTCACTTCGGCCGTCGAAAGCGTCATCGAACCTGCACCTTTAAACGACCAATGCGAAAGGTCCTCCATTCCATCGAGCAGGCGCGAGCCGAGCACTTTCTTTTGCAACAAGCGGTATTCGGCGCCATCCTGGTATACGGGCTGCATGGGCATTACTGGAGCAGTCTGCTGAGCAGCAAGAGTACAAACACTGCAAGCTAGAATAGCGGCCAGTAGCAGGAGAAGCGTGGTAGGTTTTGATGAAGAAATAGTCGGCCCGCTACCCAGATTCATCCTGCTGTTGTCTCCAGTGAAGAAGTAATGCTGCCCTCTCGTACTATAACGGCGGGGTGCGCGATCATTCGATTCCGGCTAAAGCCAGATTTTCTAAAGCCCCTCCCTTTCGCTCTGAAGAAGAATCGATACGATGAAATCATTTTGGTTGAATCTGAAGATTCGTGAGCCGTTTACAGCGCTAGAGACCCCTCCCGCCCATTTGTGCTCAGCCCGATACCAATCATGCTTAGAGTTCTTGCCGGCCAAGAGATATTAGCGCCCATCATTACTCGCGAATCACTCGCTGCATATCTCCAACTGTTGAAAAGATTAGCCGGGTCTGGTTCTTGAATGTTACCGCTTTCATGGCTTTGCATGCGCCATCTTTGCCTCAATCCTGAACCATTCTGATTGACACCTAAAACGTTTTTCTCAACGCAAGGACTTGACAACTCCATTCTCCACGAACTAAAAAAGCGATGCACTTCTTAAAACACAAAGAAGTAATTATTGGCGTCGGAAGAAACGCCAGCCAATCATTTCGGCGGGTTGTTGCGGATAAGATCGGCATGTTAGTTACAGCCGAAGTTATCCAGATACTTCCTGAATCTGCAGATTCAGGAATGCTAATTTAACTAGCCGGATCCGCATCCGAAAGACAAAGAGTGCGGCCGCAAATTGTAAGCAATTGTTCAGGAGAGGCCACATGAAGCATGTCAGATATCTGCTGTCAGCATTTGGCGTCGTTGTGCTCGCTTTGCTCTTTGCAGCAATGGCAGGAGCTCAGGAAAACGCCGCAATTACCGGCACCGTCAGTGACCCATCGGGCGCAGCCGTGCCGAACGCCACCGTCACCGTCACTCACATAGCCACTGGAACCAAGCGCGTAACACAAAGCGACGGCGCTGGTCTCTTTGACTTCTCCGGACTGCAGATCGGCGCATATAGCCTGACCGTTACTGCACCCGGCTTCAAGACATATTCCAAGTCCGGACTGATTCTCAATGAGGCGCAGACTTTGCGCGCAGACACGAAGCTCGAAGTTGGCTCTGCCGCGCAAACCGTGACTGTGCAGGCCAACGTGCTTCAGGTGCAATCGGAAACCAATGAAGTCAGTTCGCTGATCACGGGCCAGCAGGTTCTGCAGCTTGCCACCAACGGGCGCAACGTTATGTCGCTGACCACGTTGGGAACCGGCGTAACAAACACGTTGCCGTCATTTAACGGTGTCACTGCGCAGGGCAGCAGCGCTGAGATCAACTTCAACGGCATGCGCTATGACCATAACAACTGGATGATTGACGGCGGCGAGGTCTACGACCGCGGCAGCGGCGGCAAACTCGACGTTGCCATCAGCCCTGATGCATTGGCAGAATTTCAGGTACTCGCAAGCAACTATCAGCCCGATTACGGAATCGCCTCAGGTGGCACCGTGTTGATGGTTCTTAAGTCCGGAAGCCGCAATTTTCATGGCGGTGTCTGGGAGTTCAATCGCAATGACGCGTTCGATTCTGGCTATTACTTCTACAAGCAGGAAAATTTACCCAGCCCTGAACTTCGCCTGAACATCTTCGGCGGAAACATCGGCGGACCGGTCTGGATTCCCCACGTTTATAACGACAGCCGGAGTAAGACCTTCTTCTTCGTGAACGAGGAATGGCGCAAGTTCATTCAGGGAGCCAATGCATCCGTCACGAATACGA
>JASHRS010000062.1 GCA_030037215.1 Silvibacterium sp.
TGATCCGGCTGCGCGGCCTGGTTCGCCCGGCGGACGTCAACGCGCAGAACCAGGTGCTCTCGACCAGCATCGCCAATCTGGAGCTTGAGGTCGTGGGCAAGGGCATCATCAACGACTACACCTACCGCCAGAACGCGGTCGTCCGTTTCCTGCAGAAGCTTCTGGTGTTTTAAGGAACTCTCGTGATCCGATTCGCTGTTCGTCTCCTGCTTCCGCTGGTCGTCCTCGCCGCCGCGCTTCCGCTGCGCGCCGCCGACATGCCCTCGTCCGAGCTGGCCCGCATCAAGGACGTGGCCACGGTCGAAGGCATCCGCGACAACCAGCTGATCGGCTATGGCATTGTCGTCGGCCTGCACAATACCGGAGACACGCAGCAGACCATCTTTCCCTATCAGACCCTTATCTCCACGCTTGAGCGCATGGGAGTCAACCTTCCCCAAGGCCAGCTCACGCAGTCCATGCAGGTGCGCAATATGGCCGCTGTCTTCATCGCCGCCACGCTGCCGCCTTTCGCCCAGCCCGGCAACAAAATCGATGTCATTGTCTCCTCTGCCGGCGACGCGCGCTCGATCGAAGGCGGTCTTCTGCTTATGGCCCCGCTCTATGGCCCGGACGGCCAAATCTACGCGCAGGCACAGGGCCCCGTCGTCCTCGGAGGTTACTCCGTGCAGGCCAATGGCAACATGAAGTCAGTCAATGATCCCACTACCGGCCGCATCCCTTCGGGCGCCATCGTCGAGCGCGCCGTACCTCTCGACCTTGACCACATGCGCAAACTCTCACTCCTGCTCAACGATCCCGACTTCCGCACTGCCGAGCTCATCGCCTCCTCGATCAACAAAAGCCTCGGGCGCAATATCGCACGCGCCGCCGACAGCCGCCGCATTGAAATTACTGCCGCGCCCGGCGACGATATTCCCGACCTGCTCGCCCACATCGAGTCGATCGAGGTGCAGGTCTTCCCGCGCGCCCGGGTCGTCGTCAACGAGCGAACGGGAACCATCGTCATCGGCGGCGAGGTGCGCCTGCAGCCGGTTTCCATCCTCCACGGCGGCCTCGTCGTCGACGTCATCAGCCGCACTGAGGTCTCGCAACCCAACGCGTTCGGGCAGGGAACTACGCAGGTCGTTCAGCAGACCACCATTCAGGCACAGGACAAGCCTGCCAACCGTATCGAGCTTCGCGAAGGCGCGACCGTCGACGACCTCGTCCAGAGCCTTCAGCAAATCGGAGCTACGGCGCGCGACATTATCTCGATCCTCCAGGCCATGAAAGCAGCCGGCGCGCTCGAGGCCGATCTCGAGGTCATGTAAATCAACAGAAGGGAACTGTAATGAATATCAGCCTCCACGCCACGCTCACCGGCCACTCGCCCATGTCCGCCGACGATCCCCGTCTCAAATCGGCTGCGCACGAGTTTGAAGCCAGCCTCATGCAGGAATTCCTCAAGCCGCTCCAGCACGATCCGCTCTTCGCGCCCGACAAATCCGACGGCTCTGACGGCCCAGGAGGAATGGACGATTCTTCCGATGACGACCAGAGCAGCTCCGGAGCATTGATGAGCTTCGGTTCGGAGGCTCTGGCAAAGGCCATCTCCGAGCGTGGAGGCTTCGGCATCGCCACGAAGATACTGGATCATTTCCGGACAGAGGCCAAAGCCCCCGTCGCCGCAAACTCCGGCAAAATCTGAGGATTTTCTAAATCTTCAGGTGGAAACAGTGACTAAAGTGAGCGGTTGATTTGCCGATGGACTTAAGTGAGGAGAACCCTAACGCATGAACGTTCGCAACGATCTTCAACCCATTCAGCCGATCGCAGGCGACAATCAGGTCTCCGCCGTTGAAAAGTCCCCCGCCGCTGCGAGCCCATCGTCGCCTGCCGTCTCCACCGATCAGACCCATCTGAGCGGCGCCGCCTCGCTCGTCAGCCACGTCGCCTCGCTCTCCGATGTGCGCGCGGAGAAAGTGCAGTCCATCCAGGCAGCTATCGCGAGCGGAAGCTACAGTGTCAGCTCCTCTGACGTTGCCCAATCGCTCATGAACGACATGCTCGGGAGCCAGAAATAGCAAACTTGGCAAAGCGATAGAGGTTCCACTCAGTTTATGAGGAGCATTTAAGAAAGAACTCTACGCAGGCGTACGCAAAATTCACCCGGTGGCAGACTATGACCTCAACAGATCGCATCCCAGCAGACAACTTCGCGGCGCACTTCGCCGACGACTTTCTCGATGACGCCATTGCCGCGCTCATCGTTTCTGACGCCGCTTCGCTCCGCTGTCTCGAATCCGCCGCACCAGCCGTCTCCGCGCCACGCAGCCGCACCGCATATCTCGACAAGCGCGCTGCCTTTGCCGCCCTTCTCGACGTCACAGCTCGCAACCTGCGTCTGCTTCGCCGCGCCCATCAAACGCAGCCCGGCGCTTACGAACCCCGTACATAGACAAAGGACATCCCCCATGGCGACCCTCAATTCCGCTTTCAACCTTGCAACCGGCGCACTCAATGCCGACCAGGCTGCGCTCGCCGTCGTCTCGAACAACGTAGCCAACGCCAATACTGCTGGATACACGCGCGAAGTGGCCACATTCGTTGAAAACGATCCGGTCACCATCAACGGCGAAAGCTACGGTCAGGGTGTCACCATGACTGGGGGAGTCTCGCAGCGCGACCTCGTCCTTGAACAGGCGCTCCAGCAGCAGAATCAAGTTGCCAGCGCTTCCGGCGCGCGACTCACCTCGCTCCAGCAGGTTGAGTCCATCTTTAGCCAGACCACCACCGCCGACTCCGGCTCCTCAACCGGCTCTACCAGCGGCATCGCGCAGGACATGTCCTCATTCTTCGACGCGCTTTCCTCGCTCGAATCAAGTCCCGCCGATACTTCGCTGCGTCAGCAGGTGCTCACCAGCGCCACCAACCTCGCCGCCGACTTTAACAGCGCCTCATCGCAGCTTTCCTCCCAGCAGACCTCGCTCGGCCAGCAGACCTCAGCTCTCGTCACCCAGGTCAACACGCTCACACAGTCGCTTGCGCAGCTTAATCAGGAGATTCAATCCTCCAGCCCCAACTCCGACGCTGGCACACTCGAAGACCAGCGCCAGCAGGACAT
>JASHRS010000063.1 GCA_030037215.1 Silvibacterium sp.
ATGTACCGTAAGCCCCGGCTTCGACTTCGCAGATTACGAGGCAGGGCGATTTGAGCCGCTTGCCAGCGGATATCCGCAATTCTCCGAGTTGATACGAGCGCTCACCCGCAGCTAGCCACGCCGCTGACGGAAAAATTCACGCAGCAATTCGCTGGCCTCGTCGCGCAGAAGCCCGATTTCAACGCTCATTTGATGATTGAGCCGGGGATGGTTCAGGACTTGCAGCACCGAAGTCACTGCGCCTGCTTTCGGATCAGCTGCCGCATAAACAAGCCGTGCAATCCGGGCGTGGATCATGGCTCCGGCGCACATGGCGCAAGGCTCAAGCGTGACGTAAAGATCACAATCAAGGAGGCGGTAGTTACGGAGTGCCTGCGCCGCCTCACGCATCGCCACAATCTCAGCGTGTGAGGTCGGGTCGAGGTCGCGCAGAACGCGGTTCTGGCCGCGCCCGATAATCGCTCCATTGTGAACGACGACTGCACCGATGGGTACCTCGCCGGCCACGGCAGCAGCCTGGGCCTCGGTGAGGGCTTCGCGCATCCATGCTGTATGTTCGTGCGACATTCCGCTCTCTATGCTATAGTGTGCCGCATGCGCCCCATTGTTTATTGCGTGGCGTGTTCTCTTGACGGATACATCGCACGCGAAGACCACTCCTTTGACTGGATTCCGCACGACGAGGACCACGGCCTCTCAGCATTCTTCAAAACCGTCGACACCGTTCTCATCGGGCGAAAAACGCATGACCTGATGGTTAGCTACGGTCAACCCATGTTTCCAAACATGGCAAACTATGTTTTCAGCCGCAACACAAACCCGCCGGAATACAAGGGCATCCAATGGGTCGCAACCGATCCCGTCGCCTTCGCGAGCGATCTTCGCCAGAAGCCCGGCAAGGACATATGGCTGATGGGAGGCTCGAATCTGGCCGGCACATTCTTTGAGGCGCGCATGGTCACCGATATCCGGCTCGGCGTCGTGCCCATCCTGCTCGGCAAAGGAATTCCTCTGTTCCGCGGATTCGATGCGGAGATCCCTTTGAAGCTGGTCGAGCAGACCAGCTTTCCCGACGGCATTGTGCTGTTGCGCTACGAATGCATCTAGGCCGCTTTATCCCGGCTGCTGCTGCGTCATGCAGTGCAGCGCGCCCAACCCCCAGATCAGGTCTCCGCAATGGATGCCCACGACCTTGCGGCCGGGAAAGACCGTGGCCAACACGTTCAACGCATGGCGGTCATTGGGATCGTTGAACGTCGGAACCAGCACCAGCCCGTTGGCGATATAAAAATTCCCGTAGCTTGCCGGCAGGCGCTGCCCGTCAAAGACCACAGGCGCGGGCATCGGCAGCTCGGCAATTTCAAACGGTTTCCCTTGCAGATTACGCGCCGAGCGTAACCGGTCAAGGTTTTCAGCCAGCGGAAGGTGATTTTCGTCCTCGCGGTTCGGCTCTACAACTGTCACTATGACATTTTCGCTAGCGAAACGCGTAATGTCGTCAATATGCCCATGCGTGTCGTCCCCCGCAATACCCCGATTGAGCCACAGGACCTGATCGATTCCCAGAAAATCGTGAAAGACCTGTTCCAGGTCAGAGCGACCCAACGCAGGATTCCGCTGCTGTACCTTGCTCAGAAGGCATTCTTCCGTCGTCAGCAGTACGCCGGCTCCGTTCGTATCGATTGAACCGCCTTCCAGCACGACGCGATTCCCGCGAAAAAGCGGCGTCCAGGCGGGTAGGTCAAACAACGCTGCCACCCGCTGCGGGATCTTGTCATCAAGCTGCCAGTCGTCGTACTTTGCCCACGCATTGAACTTCCAGTCGGTGATGGCCGTTCCGCCTGTTGCGGCGTTTTTCACAAAAATCGGCCCTGAGTCGCGTGTCCACACCCGATTTGTCGGCCACTGATGAAAATGCACACGGGCAAGATTGGCTCCGGCACGCTTCAGAATTCCCGAAGCTCGCTTCTGCGAAGCAGCGTCATTCACGAGAATGTGCACATCTTCAACCGACGACAGGTGCCGCACAATCTCGGCATATACCCACGGAATCGGCTGGAATTTTCCCGGCCAGTCCGTCGGGTTGTGCGGCCATGCAATCCACGTTGCGGCATGCTGAGCCCATTCCGCAGGCATGCAGTAGCCATGCTCGCGCGGAGTTCCTTTGAGTTGCCGTGTCATTCTTTATCGTCCCCTTGACTATCGAGGAAGCGATGAACGATCGGCCCATAGGCGTCGATCCGCCGGTCGCGCAGGAACGGCCAATTGCGACGTGTATCTTCGAGCAGCCCTAGGTCGATCTCGCCGATAAGAATTTCTTCCTTGTCATGCGCGGCCTGCGCGATCACGCGGCCGAACGGATCGGCGAGAAACGACCCTCCCCAGAAGTCCAGCCCTGGGCCTTCGACGCGGTTGCCGCGCACATCGCCGTTTTCGTGCCCCACGCGGTTCACCGCGGCCACATAAACTCCATTCGCAATGGCATGTGCGCGCTGGATGGTCTGCCATGCGCTGTATTGCACCTCGCCGAACTCCTCTTTCTCTGCTGGATGCCAGCCAATTGCTGTGGGATAGAACAACAGGTTTGCCCCCTGCAGCGCCGTCAGCCGCGCCCCCTCCGGATACCACTGGTCCCAGCACACAAGCGTGCCGATCTTTCCCACCGCCGTATCGAATGCCTTGAAACCCAAATCGCCCGGCGTGAAATAGAACTTTTCGTAATAGAGCGGATCATCGGGAATGTGCATCTTGCGATACAGCCCGGCAATCGTTCCGTCCTGATGCAGCACTGCCGCCGTGTTGTGATACAGCCCTGCTGCGCGCCGTTCGAAAAGGGAAGCAACGATGACGACATTCTCTTCGCGCGCGATCGCGCCCAGCCGCTCGGTGCTGGGGCCGGGGATCGGCTCCGCGATATCGAACAGCGCAATGTCCTCACGTTGGCAGAAATACTGTGCCCGAAACAACTCAGGCAGGCAGATGACCTCAGCGCCACCGCGTGCCGCTTCGCGCACTCGGTCCGCGGCCTTGTCCAGGTTGGCATCGGGATCGGGACCGCAGCTCATCTGCACCAGCCCCACGCGGTATTTCTGTTTGGATGACATAAGTTCTGCTCTCTTCAGTTACAGATTCGATTTGCTGGGCAAAGACGCACAAAAGGCGCGAAGCCCTGCGGCTCGCGCCTTTGCTGATTTTGCTTCTGCCGCTACTCGAAAATCAGAATTGCCGCCGCAATCGTCGTCGTCCAAAGGCCTCGCTTATCGCCGACCGCCGACTGTGTGACGTTCGCGGTGCGCACAATCTTGTTCGAGATGCGGTAAATCTCTTTCTTCTCGTCCCAGCTCTTGTCCGGGTCGAAATCCACATCCAGTGTCGTTGCCAGCATCTCGGCTGCAAGCTCCTCTGCGTACTCGCCGGCTTGCTCTTCGGTTTCGCCAAAGCTGTGGTGCTCGCTCAGGTATCCGTAGGTGTTGCGGTCCGTAGGAATGGCCACGCCGATACTCGACGCAACCAAGCGATGCGGCTCGCGGGTTGAGTTTTCGGCTACGACTGCAAAGACCACTTCACCCGGACTCAGGTACTTCAGGCCCTCCTTGCGGGGAACCAGTTTGGCCTGGGGTGGAAAGATCGACGAAACACGCACCAGATTCTGCGCGGCTATGCCCGCGTCACGGAGTGCCAGCTCAAATGAGGTGAGGCGCTCTTTGTGTTTCCCGACGCCTTTGGTAAAGAACAAACGCTTCGGGACCATGCTTTTTCCCAATTTCTAATTCCTCCGGAATGCAAATGAAAGGTATCACGCGCTGAGAGCTGCGGCGAATAAAATTCGCCAAATTTTCCGCCCTCTCGAAGATGATAAGGCACTGCACAGGTCTGCGCGGGAGCAGCGCAGAATTTCTTTGGAATCCACTCAGGAATTGCCGAGTTTGTTGAGGTCGATCTGTTCGTATTCTCCACGTTCGATGCCGGCGCGAATCTGCTTTGGCGTCCATCCGAGCTTCGTCATCTTGTAGGCATACGCTCCCTCTTTCGCGCAGGTGGAGCAGACAGCGCCATGCGTTCCTTCAAAGCAGCTGTGCAGGCTTGTGTGTCCCAGTGCGCGGTCGCAGCGGCAATAGCAGGGAAGCTGATACAGCACCGAAGGAATCTTGGCCGCCTCCTCATACACTTTCACCTGCCACGGATAACGAAAATATTCCCCCGTCAATTGCTTGCCCGACAGGGTCGGCGGAAGGTCTGCGGAATTTGCCGGAGGGTTTGGATGGTAGGCCGGAATATCATCGGCCGGATTAGACCACTGGGCATAGCTGGCAACCGTAATCAACCCCAGAGCTGCCGTCAACAAAATGCGCTTCATTCGTTATCTCCGGTTTTCATCGTATAGGATCGCTGTTGGTCCGGACATGCGCCCTTCCATTGAAACCATGCTTTGGCGTCTTTCCTGGGAAAAGTTGTAATTTTCAAAAAAAGACGGCACGAACGGTAATTTGTCCGTGCCGGGAGGCCAGTGACGCAACTTATAAACTTCGGTCAGGCCAGGGAGTTTTACTCAACCCGCCTGAACTCCTCAATCACCTTATTGGATGCCCCTAAGGTCTTTGAGGAAACATCATTATTGCACAATTTTTAATTTGCGCAGCAAATTTCCTGAATCAAATCTGCAAACAGTGTAACCCTAAAACGATTCAATATTCAACTGTCATTTACAATCAACCCGGCGGCTTTGGAAAGGTTGCGCCGTTTTCGCTTGAAAAGCTTTTGCTGTTCTGCTCTTGTCTATGTCTGCCGATTCAAATTCCGATTCTGCCCTGAAAACCCGGCCCAAATCATGGAAAACGGCTCTTTTGCTAGCGGGTTCGCTTGCTTTTGGAGGACTGGCGATCGCCCTCTGGAATCGCAAGGAACTGGCCCAGATACGGGATCAGCGAAGTAACCCGCGACCCGTTCCGCCTCCAACCGCCCCCTCCGATGAGGAAATTTACTAGGGTCCGCACTCAGCCCTTGGACCCGGCCACCAGAACCGTTTCGATTTCACCGGCGAGTCGAAAGTCCTTCTCAGTAAGTCCTCCAGCGTCGTGAGAAATAAGCGCCAGGCGTACACGGTTGTAGCGTATGTCAATATCCGGATGGTGACCGGCAGCTTCCGCTTTTGCCGCCACCTGATTTACAAAGCCCATCGCTTCCACGAAATCCTTCAACGCAACTTCGCGCACAATTTCTCCCCGAACCAGTTTCCATTCAGGAACGGTCGTTAATTTTTTCTGGATTTCTTCCGCACTCAGAACCGCCATGGATTACCTCCGCTTCGCGATCTTATTTTGCCGAGAGGGAAGCGACGCGGGCATGGTGCCTGATCTCATTCTGCAGGTCTTCCCACAGCTTGTCCGGGAGGTTGTCATAGACTTTAACAACCTCGGGATCGAACTGCGTGCCGGAACAGCGTAGGATTTCCCTGCGCGCAGCTTCAAAAGTGTTGGCGCGCCGGTAGGGACGGTCTGAAGTAATCGCGTCGAGCGCATCGGCCACGGCAAAAATTCTTGCGCCCAGCACAATTGCCTCGCCCTTAAGTCCGCGTGGGTAACCCGACCCGTCAAAATGCTCCTGGTGGCTGTAGACAATCTCCGCCGCATCCTGCAAAAAGGGGATTTTCTTCAATATCCGATAGCCCCGCACGCAGTGTTCCCGCATCATCAATTGTTCCTGCCGGTCGAGTTTCCCCGGTTTCAGAAGAATTGCATCCGGAATGGCCATTTTGCCGATGTCGTGCAGGAAAGCCCCGCGCGACACCACGCGGATTTCTTCCCCCTTCAGCCCCATGGCTCGTGCAAGTGCAATGGTGTACGCGGTAACGCGCCGCGAGTGGCCTTCTGTCTCAGCGTCCTTCAGATCGAGCGCATCCCCCAGTGCCTCGAGCGTAATGTCATAGGCCTGCTCCAGGTCGGCGATCGCTGCGCGCAGCAGATCGGTTCTGGCAGTCACCAACTCTTCGAGATTTTGCTTGTCGATCACACTCTGTCTGGCAGCACGGCGGCGCTCCATCGCCCGGTTTACCGTGTCCAGCAGTTGCTCCAGCTCAAGCGGCTTCAGCAGATAATCCGACACACCCAAACGCATCGCGGCAATGGCTGCGTTCAGGTCACGGACAGCGGTCATCAGGATAAGAGGTGTATCCGGCGCTGTTGCACGCATCTTCTCGATCATGCCCATGCCGTCAGAGCCGTTGAGCACAATGTCCGCCAGGATCAAGTCATAGGGAGAATCCTTTTCCAGGCGCGCGATGCCATCTGAGCTGTTGAATGCAACACCGAGCCGGTAACCCTCTTTTTCAAGAATGGCTGCTATAGCGCTTCGCGCGTACGGCTCGTCGTCGACGATTAGAATTCGTTCCTCCGCCATTCTTCTCCATCGGCGACTGGCGCCGGTCGGCCTTTTGCTGCTCAAGCCTGCGTCTCTTGATTTACTAATCGTTGTCCTCGCGTCCGAAGCGGATACGAGGGCGGCAACCTCACCTGGGGTAGATGCGTCCAAATTTATACCCTCTGTCGTCTATCGGCAAAGGGTCTTTTTTGTGTATCCCGTTTGCTCCCTGCGTCGCAAAGAACCTATATGGCCATGAGATGCTAAATTAGCTGTAGAGGCGAAACTTGTTTGATTTCGAGTCGGACCTGCAATTCGGGCAAGGCCTTTCCGCAAGGATTGTGAATCCGCTCCAGGCGCGGCAGACAGCTGAGGCGCGTCGGCGCGACATCTATGACAGCCATCGTCACCGTGTTTTCTCCCTCGCCTACTATATGACGGGCAGCGAGCCCGAAGCCGAGCGCATTCTTACCGAGACCTTTGTTCGTGCTTTCCACGCCGTTCCGGAACCGAAAAGCGAGGACGTAGACTCCGCCCTCATCGAGGAGTTCCACCGCAGAACATATCTCCAGTTGAATCTTGCAGCTCCGTCGACTCCTTGCACGGACGACCCTGGGGCATTTTCTGCCAGCCTCACTGGGCGCAATGTGAAGCGTACCGAGCTTGAATGTGCCATCTGGTGCCTCCCGGCCTGCGAGCGTCTGCTCTTTCTTCTTCGCGATGTCGAGGGATATGCTCCTGCTGCGATCGCGCAGCTCCTGAATCTGCCGGAATCCGAGGTGCACCGCGGCATCTTCGCGGCACGCATCCTGCTGCGGCGGATTCTCGCTGAAGGACAGCCGACGAAAGCGAAAGCGGAAGCGGAAGCAGCTTAAAACAGACAGCCTGTCTTTTTACCTATATCCCGCCCGTCTCGCACACAAAATCCGCATATAAACCTTGGATCCGCAGCCACGCCCTCCGTCCCGCTATGCGAGACTCTTCATGCCGGCATCGAAGCAATAACTCCCGCGACAAGGCTGAGCCGAAGGTGATACGATCACAGGTTTTTCTGGAATACCTCTTACCGGAGTCCTCTTATGCCGTCGCCGTCCGTCGAACAGAACCCCCTGGCCACCTATCCCTTTACGCTCACTGAAGACCAGGAGCAGCTGCGCCGCGAAATTCGCGACTTTGCCGCGCGTGAAATTGCCCCCAACGTCATGCGCTGGGATGAGGCATGTGAATTTCCCGCCGATGTAGTCAGGCAGCTCGGGCAGATGGGCCTGATGGGCGTAATCTTCCCGGTCGAATACGGGGGCTCCGGACTGGGCTACGTCGATTACGTCCTGGCCATCGAGGAACTCTCTGCCGTCGACGGCTCCATCGGAATCATCGTCGCCGCGCACAACTCGCTCGGCACAAACCATATTTTTCTCGCCGGGAATGAAGCTCAGCGGCGGAAATACGTTCCCAGACTGGCCAGTGGCGAGTGGCTCGGCGCATGGGGGCTCACCGAGCCCGGCTCAGGCTCTGACGCCTCGGCCGCGCGCACCACTGCCGTCCGCAAGGGCGACAACTGGGTCCTCAACGGCAACAAAACCTTCATCACTAATGCACATTATGCGGATGTAGCCGTAGTCATTGCAGTAACCGATCGCACCCAGGGCACACACGGCCTTTCAGCCTTCATCGTCGAAAAAGGAACGCCCGGCTTCCGCCCCGGCAAGAAGGAAAACAAGCTCGGCCTGCGCGCCAGCGACACCTCCGAGCTGATCTTCGAGGACTGCGAAATTCCCAGCGAAAACCTCCTCGGCAACCTCGGCGAAGGCTTCGTCGACGCCATGCGCGTCCTCGATGGCGGACGCATCTCCATCGCAGCTTTGTCACTCGGCATCGGCCGTGGAGCCCTCGACGCCTCGCTTAAATACGTCAAGGAGCGCCGCCAGTTCGGCAAGGCCATCGCCGAATTTCAAGGCATCCAGTGGAAGCTCGCCGACATGGCCACCGAGCTCGACGCCGCCCGCCTGCTCACCCAGCGCGCCGCCGTTCTCAAGGACGCCGGCCAGCGCGTCACCCGCGAATCCAGCATGGCCAAGCTCTATGCCAGCGAAGTTGCCGTGCGCATCTGCGACGAGGCTGTCCAGCTTCACGGCGGGTACGGCTTCATCAAAGACTATCCCGCCGAGAAGTTCTACCGCGACGTCAAGCTATGCACCATTGGCGAAGGCACCAGCGAAATACAGCGCATGGTCATCGCCCGCGAAATCCTGAAAGTCCATCCATCCCGCGGGTGACTGGCTTATTTACCCTTCACTGCGCTTCTGTGAGAGCGCTTGGTTCAGATTCCCGTTTTTTGCCCTCTATGTCCTTTGGGGTGAAAAATTGAACGCTGATCGTAGAACGCTGGTTTTCTTTACCCTTTCCGCTTTCCCCTTTACCCTTCTTTAAGATGGCTCAGGCCAACGATCTCGTGGACAAACTTCGCGCCGGAGACACCCGTGCACTGGCCCGCGCGGTCTCTCTCGTCGAGAATGCAGCGCCTGAGTCTACAGATTTGCTCTCTGCGTGTTTCCCTTACGCCGGTAAAGCTTTGCGCGTAGGCGTTACTGGCGCTCCCGGTGCGGGCAAAAGTACGCTGGTCGACCGCCTCGCCCGCATGTGGCGGGAAGCAGATAGCAAGGTCGGTGTCATCGCTGTCGATCCCACCAGCCCCTTCACCGGCGGCGCGCTTCTCGGCGACCGCATCCGCATGCAGCACCAGCAAGGCGATGACGGCCTCTATGTCCGCAGCATGGCCACGCGCGGTTCTCTCGGCGGACTCGCCGGAACCACCGCTGACGTGACGCAGGTCATCGAAGCCAGTGGACGCGACATCATTCTCATCGAAACCGTCGGCGTCGGACAGGATGAAGTCGAGATCGTCCGTCTGGCTGACGTGACCGTAGTCGTGCTCATCCCCGGCATGGGCGACGACGTGCAAAGCCTCAAGGCAGGAATCATGGAGATCGCCGACGTCTTTGCCGTGAACAAGGCCGACCGCGACGGCGCAGACCGTGTCGAAAAGGAGATTCGCGCCATGCAATCGCTCGGCACGCCGAATGCATGGGTTGCTCCCGTCGTGAAGACCGTCGGCACGACAGGCGAGGGAATCTCTGACCTCTTCGCGGCTGTCAATCAACGCAGGCAATGGCTGGCGGAGGACGGGCGGCTTGAGGCCCGGCGCAAAGTGTGGTGGAAGCAAAGAATGGAAGGAATGCTGCGTCAGGCGTTGATGGACCAGGCGCGGGCGCATGGTATAAGCGACACCGAGTTTGAAGCCCACGCCGAGCGCGTCGCAGCCGGTTCTGAGGACCCCTATAAACTCATTCCCGCGCTCGTCGCTCAGGCATTCGCGGCACCCGGACGCATCAGATGAGACGCATCCTATGAAGAAGATCGACCATCTCGGCATCGCCGTCGAAAGCATCGCCGCAGCACGCGCCTTCTATGAAGCGCTGGGACTACGTATCACGCATGAGGAGACCGTCGAGCATGAGCAGGTGCGCACTGCCATGATCCCTATAGGCGATTGCCGCATCGAGCTGCTCGAGCCCCTGCGCGAGGACTCCGCCGTCGGCCATTTTCTGAAGAAGCGCGGCCCCGGGCTTCATCACGTCGCCCTGCACGTCGATGACATTGCGGCCACGCTGGCCGAGCTGAAAAAGCACGGCGCACGCCTCATCTCTGAGCAAATACAGGTCGGCGCCGGAGGTCACCTGTATTTCTTTGTCCATCCCTCAAGCACCGGCGGCGTCTTATTGGAGATCTGCCAGAATCCAAATCCAACCCCAAACCCGAAGCCTGTTCAGGAGCCCGTTGAATGATCGTGCTTGGAATCGATACCTGCGGCCCTTCAGGCTCAATCACGCTGGGACGCATCGAGGGATGTTCTGTTTTCTTGCTGGCGCAAACTGGACTGGCTGGCAAAACATACTCCGCGCAGCTTGTGCCTGCTCTGCGCGCTTTGCTTGCTGGTCAAAATCTCGGCATAGCCAATGTAAAAGCCATTGTGATCGTGAATGGCCCTGGCAGCTTCACCGGCGTGCGCGTCGGCGTCAGTTCAGCCAAGGGACTCGCCCATGCTCTCCAGATTCCCGTGGTCGTCGTCTCGCGCCTGGAAGTGCTGGCGCACAAAGCTGATGCTCGGTCCGCGGCTCTCGACGCCGGACGCGGCGAGTTTTATTTCCGTGACGGCGCGCATGAGTTCCTGCTCGCCGCAAAGGATGTTCCTTCCGCAGCCTCAGGCTCTGTGGCCGTTTGCGAAGAGAGCGCAGCGCGCGTTTTCCCGAATGCAATCCTGGTTGACCCTCCCACCGCTGCCGACGCTTTGACGTTTGCCGTGCCGCGCCTTCTCGCGCACGATTTTGCAGACATCGCCACGCTCGACGGAAACTACCTGCGCCGTTCCGACGCCGAAATCTTTGCCAAAACCCCAGGGAAGGTCTGAGTGATCAGCGTTCGTCCTGCCGCTGCGGACGACATCAGCGCAGTCATATCGTTAGCCGCTTCAGTGCCGGAAGCTCCGCAATGGAGCCGGGCGGTCTATGAAGGTTTTTGCTCCAAACTGGACTCGGCAAAGCAGCTCTTTGTTGCCGAAAGCGATGGTGGGATTGTAGCTTTCCTCGCCTGCCAGATCGTTGCCGGAACCTGCGAGCTGCAATCGATTGTTGTCGAGGCTTCAGCCCGTCGGCGTGGCATTGGTAGAACCCTGTTTGCAACTTTTGTGGAATGGCTGCACGGGATTTGCATCGCTCGTGTGGAACTGGAAGTTCGCGCTGGAAACTCCACTGCCATAATATTTTATGCGCACGCTGGCTTCCGTCGGGACGGACTCCGCCGTGCCTATTATCAGCGCCCCGAAGAAGATGCGGTTCTCATGAGCATGACGCTTGGTTCTGCCTAGATACCTCTTTTCGCAGTGGAAAACTTTCCCCCGAATCCGATTGAACCTCGTGCCTCCACGGTGCTACTTTAACTTGTCTCAAAAAAAGAGGAGGATTCGCTCATGGAGTTGGAAGCGAAGAACCTGCCGGATAGTGAATTACAACAGTTGGAAGCTCGGCATCGTCACTATTCGGAACGTTTGGAAGCACTCACCCAGAAGCCGTACCTTTCAGAGGAAGAACAGCTCGAAGAAGTCCGGCTGAAAAAACTCAAGCTCTTTGTAAAAGATCAAATGGTGGCCCGACGAAACGGGCACTCGCATAGCTACGCGGTCTAGACCGTAGCTATGCTCTGAAAATCGAACTCCCCGCCGCGCAACCTGATTCTCATCCGCTGCATATACTCTGTCCCTGCCCCCGGAAAGCGTTGAACTTATAATGGGCGAGAGGGTCCTCTTCTCCAGAAATGGTTCGCGACGGTTATCTCTACGGAATTGCGTTGTTTCTCGTGGCTGCAGTGCTGCGCCTTTTAACGGACAACTGGATTTGGTCGGTTGTTCCGGTTCTGCTGGCGTTCTTCTTTCTCTGGTTCTTCCGTGATCCCGAGCGCGCAATACCCCAGGGCGAAGGGCTCGTGGTCTCTCCGGCAGACGGCAAGGTCA
>JASHRS010000064.1 GCA_030037215.1 Silvibacterium sp.
GCTGCGCTCGCCGTCTCCGACAATGGCAATTTGCTCGCTTATTCCACTGACAACACCGGCTTCCGCCAGTACACGCTGCACGTCAAGGATCTCAGCACCGGCCAATTGCTCTCCGAGCATGTCGAGCGCGCCGGCTCCATCGTTTGGGCCGCCGACAATCGCACGCTCTTTTACACCATCGAAGACGAAGTCCAGAAGCGCCAGTACCAGCTTTATCGCCATACCCTCGGCACGCCGCACTCCGAAGACGTTCTCATCTACGAAGAAGCTGACGAGCGCTTCAACATCGGCGTCGGACGCACTCGCGACGGTCAGCACATCATCCTCGAATCCTCCAGTCACACCACATCCGAAGAGCAGTTCCTCCGCGCGGACTCGCCCGCCGGCCGGTTCACTCTTATCGAGCCGCGCCGTGACAACATCGAGTACTACGCCGATCACCGCAACGGACTCTTCTACATCCGCGTCAACGACACCGGACGCAACTTCCGTCTCGTCACTGCGCCCGTCGCCTCACCCTCCGCTGCGAACTGGACCGAAATCCTCCCACATCGCGACAGCATTATGCTCGAAGACGCCGACCTCTTCGCGTCTTTCTACGTCGCCTCCGAGCGCCGCAACGGACTCCCGCATCTCCGCGTTGTCCATTTCAGCGGTAACGGTCCCGAAACTTCGGAATCCTGGGAAGTCAAATTCCCTGAGCCTGTTTATAGCGCGCACCCACACACCAACCGCGTCTTCGACACGACGAAATACCGCTACGCCTACCAGTCCCTCATTACGCCGGGCTCCGTTTTCGAATACGACGTCACTACGCACCAGTCCACGCTGCTCAAGCAGCTTGAAATCCCCGGCGGCTTCGACAAATCTCTTTACACCTCCGAGCGCCTTTTCTCCAAAGCTGCCGATGGTGTTGAGATCCCCATTTCCATCGTCTATCGCAAGGACAAATTCCAGCACGGCCGCAACCCGCTCTACGTCTACGGATACGGCTCCTACGGCTACTCCCTGCCCATCGCCTTCAGCGGCAACCGTCTCAGCTTGCTCGATCGTGGATTCGTCCTCGCCTATGCGCACATTCGCGGCGGCGGAGACATGGGCAAGCCCTGGCATGATGCCGGACGTCTCATGAATAAGCGCAACACCTTTACCGACTTCATCGCCGCTACGCACCATTTACTCAAAGAGGGCTACGGCGACCTTGCGCGCGTCGCTATCGAAGGCGGCAGCGCCGGAGGACTGCTCATGGGTGCAGTCGTCAACATGGAGCCATTGCTATTTCGTGCCGTTGTCTCGCACGTTCCCTTTGTCGACGTCATCGACACCATGCTCGATGCATCGCTCCCGCTCACTGTTCCCGAATATGAAGAATGGGGCGACCCCAACCAGCCCGACGCCTTCGAGTACATGCTCAGCTACTCGCCCTACGACAACCTTGAGGCGAAAAACTATCCCGCGATGCTCATCAAAACCTCGCTCTACGACAGCCAGGTCATGTACTGGGAACCGGCAAAGTACGTCGCCAGACTGCGCCGCTTAAAGACAGATAAGAATCCTCTGCTGCTGCACACCAATCTCACTGCTGGCCACGGGGGAGCCTCCGGCCGCTACGACTATCTCAAGGAAATCGCCTTTGACTACGCGTTTCTGATCCGCCAGCTTAACGTCGAGCCCTGAGCAGGGCTCGACGTCAGCCGCTCGCTTCCGCCAGTATTGGTGCAGTCTTCACCCCGAGTGCCTGGTCGTACTTCTCTTCGAGCAGCGCCGTCTGTCTGCGCAAATTGAAAAGGTGCTTCATGCGGCGCCGTCCTGCCATGCCCATCTGCTCGGCCAGCGCCTTGTCGCGCAGCAGCGTCAGAATTGCTTCTGCCAGCGCGCTGTCGTTGCCCTGCTCCACCAGCAGCGCTGTTTCGCCGTCCGCGACTGCTTCCGCGATTCCCGTTCCCGCAAAGCTCACCACCGGAACTCCCATCGCCTGTGCCTCGCACGCCACCATGCACAGACCTTCCGAGTCACCGTTGGCCGCTGTCACACTGGGAGCTGCCACCACCGCAGCCTGCTGCATCCAGCGCCGCACTGCATCGGCCGGCTGTGCACCCAGAAACTCGCATCTGTTCAGCATGGCGCGTGCCTCGGTCTCCAGCATCCGGCGCAATGGACCATCCCCCAGCACCACCAGCCGCGCCTCAGGCAATTGCGCCTCGACCAGCCGCATTGCGCGCAGCAGGTGCGCCACGCCTTTCTTTTCCACCAGCCGTCCAACAAACAGGACCAGCGGCTCCCTCGCATGAGATCCGCTATTCGCGCGTGCTGTATCCGACCAGAAAAAATCCACATCGATCCCGATCCGGTGCACCCATAGCTTCTCTTCCGGAAATCCCCGCTCCAGCGCCTTCTGCCTTACAAATTCCGACACGCACACAAACACGCTCGCCCGGCCCCACAGCGCGCTCCTGCGCTGCAGGTACACACGTCCTGCCGTGGACCTGCGCAGCGCCTCATCCATGCAGGTCACATCGTAGCCATGCAGCGTCACCACCAGCGGAATCCACAACTGCTGCTGGATCGCCAGCGCTGTACTCGCGTCCGTCGCAAAATGTGCATGAATCAGGTCCGGCTGCGCCGCCTCGACCCGTTCCAGGAATCGCGGGGCAAAGCCGGACTCGAGAAAAATCCGCCGCGCCATTTTTTCGCGTAGCGAATTTCGTTGTGTGGCCGCAATCACCCGTGATTCATCGAGCTTCAACCCGCCGCGCACCCGCTTAAGTCCAGCGAACCACGGCTCAAACCGCTGCATAGACGCTGCCTGCTCGGCTATAAACGTCTCTGAAAGCGGAAGCAATTCACTACGAAACACCAACACTCGCGGCATTCCTACTCCTTTGTTCAAAACGAACAACCTTGCCGCACAGCCCCTCTTCCACTTTTATAAATTCTAAATTTGACAATGCTGTTACGTACAACACCCAGAACAGTCCGTTGTAGGTCAGCAGCGTATTCTCATCCAGGTCGTAGAGAAGAATCAGAACCAGTACAAACACCATCCACATTACGCGATCCACTTCGCCGGCTCGCAGCGCCGGCCAAAGCCGCCGCCACGCCCGTCCGTAACTCAGTGCAAACAGGACTAGTCCTGCCAGTCCCAGCTCCAGCCATATTTCCAGAAACCCGTTGTGCGCGTGGAACACCATGAAGCGCACCGTAGCTACCACGCGAAAGGCCGCGCCTTGAGTGCCGCGCCAGAATGCGTCGTACCCCCATCCCAGCCACGGCTTCTGCCGAATAAAAATCCCTACTTGTCTCCAGATGAGTGTTCGCCCCGATAGAGTTGTATCGCGTCCCATTATCGACGCCAGCGCCGGAAGAGAAAGATATCCGGCAACCGCGGTTATGATCGCCGTCAATACCGTGCCAAGAGCCATAATTACGCGAGTTTGCGCATCCGCGCGCTTCATCAGAAATAGCACGCCCCACAGTGCGATGACTGCGCCTTCCACCAGCCACGCCGACCGCGATCCGCTCATCACCAGCACAGCGAAAAACAATCCCGCCATCGCCATCCGCTGCCATGTGAATCTCCATTCCGCCAGCAGGACCGCCGTCGCCAGCACCATCATCCGTCCACACGTATTCTTCTGCGTAAACACGCCCTGCCAGTCGAAGTTGTGCCCAGCCGACGCATCCAGCCCCAGCTTCGGAAACCACAGCGCCATCACCGCCGTTCCCACCGCCAGCACCACCATCATTACCCGCAGAATCCGCAGTTGCCTCCACACCGGAAACCGCATTGCCAGATACAGCCCGAACATCCCCGCCAGTGCAAACGGCACCGACCGCCGTACTGTGTACAGCGGAAACTGCGACCACAGAGTCGACGCTACTGCCAGCACCGCCAACCCCAGAGCCCACTGCATCGCGCCCAGCCAGCGCGCCATCTGCTCCGCCTGCCGCAGCAGCAGATATGTAATCGCGCCATAAACCGCAAGCTGCGACCCTACGCCGCCATAAAACATCAGCCCCGTAGGAGCCGCTCCCGTCAGCTCCAGCGCCTGGTTCGGAGCGATAAACGGCACTGCGCCCTGCACCGCAAAGAATGCCAGAATCGCCGCGCAGCACAGCTCCTCGGCTGTCACCCGATAACCTCAGTGCCCCGCGTAGATCAGCGCCGATGTCGTCGACGCCATGATCGCGCTCGTGCCCATCACCACGTTCTTCGCAAAGCTGAACGGGATGTAGATCACATCATTCGCCTGTAACAATTCATCCGGAGCCTCGCCGCGCTCGATCTCCCGCAGCGGCAAATCCTCCTCGTCATACTGCCCGTTGTCGTTGTGAATCACCCGCGCGCGTTTTTCGTCCGCCGTCCGGCTCACACCGCCTGCTGTCGCCAGTGCCTCAAGCACTGTCATGCGCGACTCATTCTGCATCGCGTATCCGCCCGGCCTGCCCACATCGCCCAGCACATACACAATCCCAGCCTTCGGGACCAGAATCGTGTCTCCCGGCTCGATCGTCACATTCGCCATAAGCGCATCGTCCGAACGGTTCGACAGAAACACCCGCTCCTCGCGCTGCTTCGCGCCCGGACTGTGCTCCACCATGATGTGCCTGTCCGCCAGTGGTGTCAGCCCGCCTGCCATCGCCAGCAGGTCCAGCAGCGTCCTCGCCGCTGTGATCTGGTATGTCCCCGGCTTCATCACCTGACCCAGCACACTCACCGGCTGCGTCGCGTACTCCTCTACGAAAACCTCCACATCCGGATGTTTCAGAAAATTTCCTGCAAGATACTTCGCCGCAATCGCGTCTGCCGCCGCTGCTGGATCAAGCCCCGCCACATGCAAATCCCCGATCAACGGCAGATTCACGTCACCCGAATCCCTCACCCGCACATGCTCATCCAGGTCCGCCTCGCGCACCACCGTTACATGCAGCAAATCCCCCGGCCCGATCAGCAAACTCTCCCGCGCCTCCCGCTTCGCCGCAGTCGCTGTCAGATCCTTCCCGACCATCGGAGCATCCGTCACCGGAGGCAGCGCTTTTGGCTCGAATTTCTGCGCGCGAGCCACACCAGCACACAGCGCCATCGCCATAAAAATCGCACCCAACCTACGCACTCGCCCGTGCCTTTCTGCCATACCCGCGTCCTTTGTGCCCGTAATATGCAAAGTAATCCGGCGAATTCTCCGGTACGCCATTCATCACCACGTCCAGCTCCGCGCGCTCCGGCAGATTCTTCAGGATCATCCGGTAGCTCCGCTGCGCCGCCTGTATCCGCGTCGACTCATAGCGCACTACCAGCAGCGTCCGTTCGCACAATCGCGCCAGGCTCGCCACATCCGGAACCGGAAGCACCGGCGCGCTGTCCAGCAGAACAAAGTCATACTGCGTCCGCCACTCCTCGACCAATGCATCCATCCGTCGCGACGCCAGCAGTCCAATCGCATCGCTTTCAATATTCCCCGCGCTCACCAGCCACACCCCAGGAGCCTGCGCGCACTCCCGAGCCTGCGCCGCACTATCCGTCGCCAGCGCTTCCGCCAATCCGCTTGCCGCCTTCATGCCGAACAACTCGTGCAACGACGGACACAGCAGATCTGCATCCACCAGCAGCACTCTCGCACCCGACCTGGCCAGTGACGCGGCCAGCGACGCTGCCAGCCTGCTCTTCCCATCGCCGGCAGCCGCGCTCGTAATCAGCACCGCCTGCGATGTTGCCCCACGCAGCGGCAGCGCAAACAACCGCGTCGCTCCATCCTCAAACACACCACCGCGCTCGTCTCTTCTGCTCCTCGAAATCCCAAACCGGCGCGCCTTCCCAAACGCTGGGACCACTCCCGCCAGCGAAACCCCCAGCGCATGTTCCAGCTCATCTACCGACCGCACGCTCGTGTCCATCGCTTCCCTTACCAGCGCGCCTGCGCAACCCACGAACAACCCGCCAGCCAGCGCCGCCGCAAAACACAGCGGAACATTCGGACTGTTCGGCCTGTTAAACGGAGGAACCATCCCCGCATTCACCACTGTCAGGTTCGTCGACCGCAATCCCTCCAGCACTCCTGCCTCTTTCAGCTTCGCCAGCAGTCCCTGATACAGATTGCGGCTCCCGTCTGCCTCTTGCCGTGCCAGCTCATACGCCACCGTGCGGTCATTCGTGTCGTTCGCAATTGTCTTCTGCTGCTCGAACGACGCTCTGGCCGCATCTTCAGCCCGTTGCGCAATCTCGTAATCCGTATGCGCCCGCTCGCCGATTCGCCCAATCTCCGCCGCAGTCGCTTTGTTCAGCCCGTCCAACTCGCCGCGCAGCTCAGCCATCTTCGGATACGCGCTCCCATACCGCGCGTCCTCCTCATCGATCTCCGCCTCGGTCTGCGCCTGCTGCGCGCGCAGCGTCTGCAACAACGCCAGCGAGTTCGTCAGCGCCGGCGATGCTCCCGTTGCCGCATTCCCCGCCAGTCCCGATATCATCTCGGGATCGCCGCTCTTCGCTACCTCATACACGGCCTGCTTCAGAATTCGGTTCTGCTCCGCCGACGCCAGCGCGCCATTCAGCTCCTCCAGCCGCGCCAGCACCAGATTGTGTCCCGCATCTCCGCCATAAATGCCCGTCCCCTGTTCAAGCCTGTCGGCCGACTGCTGCAACTGCTCCGTCTGCTTCTTCAGTCCTGCAAGTTGCCCCGCCAGCCATGTGGAAGCCTGCGCCGTCGCCTGAAAGCGCGATTGAAACGTGTATTCCTGCAATGCTCCGATCAGCCGGTTTACGACCGCCGCTGCCAGCTCCGCATCCGGACTCGAATAGCTCACATTGATCAGCCGCGTTCCCTCCATCGGCTCGACCTTCAGGTGGCTCGCAAAAATCTTCAGCACCGCATACCGCCGGTTCGGAGCCTCATCCAGCGGTACGCTGAGCGGCTCAACCGGTTTGCGCCAGAAGAACACCCACGCCGGAACCTGCATCCCCTTTTTGCGCTCCGGAAAATAATCTTCCGTTGTCTCCAGCTTCAGGTCCTTCACCACCATCAGCGCCAGCGTCGGCGACTCAAGAATCTGCGCTGTCGTCTCCAGCGTCATGCTTGTGTCCAGCGTGTCGGAATCCGCACCCTCCGCATCTCCCGTCACGCTGCGATCCAGGCCCAGCCTTCCCGGCTCGTCCTTCTGTACTTCAATCTGCCCGGTCGCCCTGTACCGTGGAGTCGCCATCAGGCAATACAGCCCCGCCAGTGCCAGCATCGCCAGCACGTACCACGCAATCAACCGTCTCCGCCGCCGGAAAATTAGGATCAACTCGCCCAGCGTCCACTCATGACGCGCCGGCGCGGTCAGCAGATCGCTCCGCTCCAATATCCGTCCGCTCACGGCTGCACTCTTCCGCTCATGCGTTCCGCACCAGCACTACTGACCCATCGAAATCGAAGCTGAAGTCCATTTCACTCAGGCCCACTCCGGTCATCACCTCGCGCAGCCTGCGCCGGTCTTCGGTCTGGAACAGCAGAAATCCGCTTCCGCCAGCGCCCACCAGCTTGCCGCCCGTCGCACCGCCTGCATTCACTGCCAGTTCGTACAGTTCATCGATGCGACTGTTCGACATCCCCTTCGACCGCGCACGTTTCCTCTGCCAGTGCGCGTCCATTAGAGGACCAAGCTCCGCAATTCGTCCGTATTCAAGCACGCTCTTGATCTCACGCCCCAGCTCCTTCGTAAAATGCAAACCCTCCAGCATGGCGCGATCACCCGCAAGCGATCGCGTCTTTTGCTCGGCCAGTAGCTCCGATGCATTCCTCGTGTAGCCAACAAAAAACAGCATCAGCGAGTCGCGCAGCTCTCTCACCTTCGCATCCGTCATCGCCAGCGGAGCCACGCTTACTGCGCCATCCGTCCCATATTCCTGGCACAACAGCCCGCCGTATGCGGCAATGTATTGGTCCTGCATCCCCACCGGCTCATTCAACCGGATCATTTCCATCTCAATCGCCTCGCGCGCCAGCTTCTCCGCGCACACAGGCTCGCGTTTGTAGGCGTGCAACGCGTGCGTCAGCCCCACAGCAAACGTCCCCGACGATCCCAGCCCGGTTCCCGCCGGAACATCCGCCACGCTCACCACCTCCAGTGGCTCCGGGACATCCTGCATCTCCAGTGCCTCCCGCATCAGCCTGTGCCGAATCTCGCCGCGCGTCGGCGCATGTTCCGTCTCCGAATACTTCAGGAAATATCCGGGCAGAAAGCTCCTGCTCACCGTGATGTACACATATTTCGAGATCGCCGCCGATAGCACGAATCCTCCGAACTCCTGCGCATACGAGGGCAAATCTGTTCCTCCGCCGCCCAGGGAAACCCGCAGCGGAGTCCGCGTCATGATCACGCCTCAGCTCCGCTCATCGCCTGCGCGCGCAGAACCGCATCCGTCTCCCTTAACCCCTCCACCGATCCGATCTCGTAAAACCGCTCGCGCACTTCGAAGCCTGCGATTTCTCGGCGCGCGCTCAACTCCGTCTGTACCAGCGAAAGGTCGAAGGGACGCAGAATCTCCCAGCCCGCAAATGCTGCATCTGTGTAAATCCCCAGCCCATAATCGATATGCCGCATCCGGTCGCTGTGCGTGCCCTTCGCATAACGCGTGATGCTCCCCTCCGTGAACTCCACGTTGCTCTCATCCCAGCGCCCCTCATTTCTGAACACGGTCATCAGCGCCTTTTTCTCCGATGCTTCGAACGCCTCCAGCACCTGGGCAAACTCCGTCGTCAGATAGCTGTCCCCATACATCACCCAGAACCGGTCGCCCAGCAGCGGCAGCGCCTTTGCAATTGCGCCGCCTGTCCCCAGCAACTCCGGGCCGTCATACGAGTACCGCACCTTGCAGCCGAACCGCGCTCCGTCACCCACAAACTCCTCGATCATCCCACCCAGATACCCGCAGCAAATCACTACATCCCGAATCCCTTGTTCGGCTAGCAATCGCAACTGATGCGCCACAAACGGCTCGCCCGCAACCTCCACCAGCGACTTCGGCACGCGCCGGGCTTTTTCGCCCAGCCGTGTCGCCAACCCTCCTGCCAGCAACGCCAGCGCCGGCATTGCCTCTTCACGCATGCACAACAGCCTCCGTCTCAAACTCCGCCGCCATCTCGCGCAGCGACCACCGCACTGCTTCGCGGCTGTTGAAGCGCGGCTTCCATCCCAGTTCCTTCATTCGCGACGCATCCAGCCGCACCACCGGAACATCACCCTTCCATCCCCGGTCGCCGCCCGTGTATTCAAAGCGCGGCATCGGATCAAGCTTCAGCGTCTGCGCCGCCATCTCCGCAATCTCCGTCACCGTCGCTGCATCATCAGTCGCCACATTCCACACATGAAAGCCCGACTCCACCTGCGCATTCGCCAGCAGTGCCGCGTCCACCACATCGCTTACATGCACGTAGCTCTTACTCTGCTGCCCATCGCCCAGAATCAGCAACAGAGTCGGGTCTTCTTTCAGCCTTCGTAGAAAATCGAACCCCACTCCATGGGTCTGCCGCGCGCCCACGACATTCGCAAAACGAAACGCGCACGCAGTCATCCCATGCATCGCGCAATAGCTCGCAATCAATGCCTCACCTGCCAGTTTGCTCGCGCCATATGTCGACACCGGAACCAGCGGCCCCGAATCCTCACGCAGCACCGTCTCGCCGCGCTCTCCATACACCCCGCTGCCCGAGGCGTACAGCAGCCGCCCCACTCCCGTGCGTCGCATCGCCTCGACAACGTTATGTGTCAGCAGCGTGCCCTGGTAAAAATCGATCTCCGGCTTCGTCGCCGCCAGCGCAATATCGGGATTCGACGCCAGATGAATCACCATCTTATGTCCGGCAACCGCTTCCGCCAGTGCCCCCATATCGCCCGCGTCTCCGCGAACCACTCGCAACCGTTCATCTCTGATGTGCCTCTCGAAAAACCGCTCCTGTCCCGACGAGAAGTTGTCGAACAGCGTTACGCGCCGTGTATCCGCGCGCTCCAGCAGTGCATCGGTAAAGTGGCTGCCGATAAATCCCGCACCGCCCACAATGCACACGCTGACTTCGCCCGTTTTCCAGCTGACTTCCCGCATAACTGGGCCCTGAGTGAAATTACCCTCGCATAACGATTCGGATAAGTATGAACATTCGGTATCCCGCTCTTCGCGCGAAATGGGATTCATAAACTTTAACGATCGCGCAAAACGCAGTTGCCTGGACGGCCAGTCCATTTTCCCGCAACGGTAGCACCCGCGCCCAAAGCGCGACAAATTACCTAAGTTATGAACACCGGTAAGTTAGCGATTGACGCTTGACGCGCGCTCATTGCTTCATGGCAGTAACAACGCCACAAATATTACTTAGTACCGCTGCAAAATGGATGCCGTGAGTTCGCAACCGCTCGTCACCATCGGTCTGCCTGTTTATAACGCGATGCCATATTTGCCCGAGGCCATCGAAAGCCTCCTCGCGCAACAATATCGCGACTTCGAAATCCTGGCCATCGTCGACGGAGCCACCGACTGGAGCCTCGAATACCTGCGCTCGATTGCCTCGAATCCATTTATGGCTTCGCGCCTGCGCATCCTCACCCAGCCCAACCTCGGCGTCACTGCCACGCTTAACCGCCTTCTGCGCGAGTGCCGCACACCGTGGCTCATTCGTCAGGACGCCGACGACATCTCCCATCCTCATCGCATCGCGCGTCTCGTCTCCGCCATCGAATCCACCCCGAACGCCGGAATGTTCTATTCTTTTGCCGGCTATCATCCCCGCGCCCGCACCATCGGCAGCTTCCGCTGCTCGCGCGGAACACCCGGCCAGCTTCGCGCCATCGTCCATAGCGGCTACCTGCTCTCCATCTGCCATTCCACCGTCGCGCTTAACGTCGAAAAGACCCTCGGCCTCGGAGGTTACAGCGCAGGCCTTCACAACGAAGACGCCGACCTCTGGTGGCGCATGGCCCTCGCCCACGAAATTCATTGCGTCCCGGAAGATCTCGTCGGCTTCCGCCAGAGTTCATCCAGCGTCAGCGCGCGTAACCTGGCCGAACAGGCCGTTGCCGCGCTTTATGTCCAATATTTGTTGCTGTCGCATCTCACTCAGCGCGGGCCGCAATCTTTCGTCTCAGTCCGGCGCCGTCTCCAGTCTCTGCTCTCTCCCGCAAAGCTCCGCGCAAAGGAGCGCCTGCGTGAATGCAATATCCGCCTCTCGCAGAAAAAATATCTCCACGCAACCGCTGCCTTCGCCGCATCCGCCGCCGCATCGCCTGCTCATATCCTGGGCCGCCTGCGCGACGAGCTTGCTCCGTCCGTCGGTCCCATCGTCAACGGAATCAATCCCCAGCTTTTCTTCGAACACAAGGAGGCCCTTTGGCTTTAGCTGTAACCGCGTTCCCCCACGCTCATCCTGGTTCCACGCAGCCCGCACCACCGCGTTTCTATCTCAACGGAATCCCAGTCGACCGCATCTCCATGGACGACGCCGCAGCTTGGGTCATCCACTCGCTTCGTCACCGCAGTTCGCGCAGTCCGCTGCTCATCATGGGTCCGAACGCGCAACTTGTCACGCTCGCCGCGCGCCATCCCGCCTTTGCTCGTGCGCTGCGCTCCGCGCACCTCGCCGTTCCCGACGGAATCTCCATCGTTCTCGCCGCGCGCTTGCTCAATCGGGTCGTTCCTGAGCGCGTCCCCGGCGGCGAATTAATGGAGCGCCTCTGCATCGAAGCCGCACGCCGCAATCTCTCCGTCTTTTTCCTCGGCGGTCTCCCCGGAGCCGCCGAAAAGACCGCGCGCAAGTTCGAGCGCCTCTATCCCGGCTTCCGTGTCGCCGGAACAGACTGCCCTCCGCCCGGCTTCGAAAACGATCCCGCCGAATGTGCCCGCATCCGCAGGCACATCGCTTCGGCAAAGCCCGATCTGCTTTGCGTAGCCTTCGGCGCGCCCAGGCAGGAGATTTGGATGGTTGAAAACTGTCCCACTCTGCCGATCGGTGCGGCCATCTCCGTCGGCGCCGCTCTCGACACGCAGTCCGGCCTGCGCAGGCGCGCGCCCGCGTGGACTCACAGAATCGGCCTCGAATGGCTCTATCGCCTCATCCGCGAGCCGCGTCGTCTCTGGCGTCGATACCTCATTGGCAATACGCACTTCCTTTGGCTGGTCGCGCGCCAGTGCTGGCGCGCAGGCATCACCACCGGCGCACTCAGTCCGTTCTCTAACTGAAAAGATTCAGGCATGCCCAGCATCGACGATCTTCGCGTAAAGCTCTTCGCCGACGGCGCCGACATCGCCAGCATTCTCGCTCTCGGCCGCAATAGCCGCGTCGCTCCGCTGATCAAAGGCTTCACCACCAACCCTACGCTCATGCGCAAGGCCGGAGTCCTCGACTATGAAGCCTTCGCACGCAGCCTGTTGCGCGTCGTACCCGACCGTCCCGTCTCCTTTGAAGTTTTCGCCGGCGACGAAGACGCAATGGAAGCGCAGGCGCGCGTCATTGCCTCATGGAGCCCCAATGTCAACGTCAAGATTCCCGTCACCGATCAGGACGGCATCTTCATGGGACCGCTCATCCAGCGCCTCTCCGGCGACGGAATCGCCGTCAACGTCACCGCTATCCTCACGCTTGATCAGGTTCAGCGCGTCGCATTCGCGCTCCACCCTGCAACTCCGGCTATCGTCTCCGTCTTCGCCGGTCGCATCGCCGACACTGGCGTCGATCCTGTCCCCATCATGCGGCAGGCGCGCCGCATCCTTGCTGTGCGTCCTCGCGCAGAATTGTTATGGGCCAGCCCGCGCGAGGTGTTCAACATCTTTCAGGCCGACGCAGCCGGATGCCACATCATCACCGTCCCGCCTGAATTTCTCTCAAAGCTCAGCCTCATCGGCAAAGACCTTGCCGATTACTCGCTCGAAACCGTAAACATGTTCCACCGCGACGCCCACGCCGCTGCCTACCACATCAACACCGTCACGCTGATCCCATCAGGTGATTAAGTGATTCGGTATCTATTTCTAATCGCTATCGGCTATTGGCTAAGACCTAATCCCTGTAGGCCATTTAGCTACCCGCATCTTAGCTACCCGCCCCTTTAGCCGACCGCTTTAGCCACCCGCTTCATCAGCCACTGGTTCAGTGCTGCAGCGAATATGTTCCCTTCGGTGGCTTTACGGAAACCTCCTTCGGGGTCGGCAATTGTGTCTGGTCCCATCCGCCGCCCAGCGCCTGAATCAGCTCCACTGACGCCGTCATCTCTTCGATATGCAGGCTCGCCAGCGTCTGCTGATCGCTCAGCAGCGTCGTCTGCGCAATCATCACATCGAGATACGGATCGAGCCCCGTCTCATACCGTCCCATCTC
>JASHRS010000065.1 GCA_030037215.1 Silvibacterium sp.
GAGCCGATGAAGGTGCTGAGGACCGAGTGAGGACTCGCCGTCCAGGCACAGGCGCCTTCGGTGCCACTCTAGCGCTGGCTTTTTCGGCCCTTCCCTTTGGTCAGGATTGGCGATATACAGCAGCGTCAGTTGACGGGTTTTGTGTCTGGAGTGCCGTCTGACCAATGCGAAACCGGAACCATGAAAATTGTGAATCGGTCTTCTTTGTCTTCGGCTGCAACCAGAGGGGAGCCTTCAAGGTTCGCGCCCCAGAGATCTGCGTTCACCAAGGGAGTAAAAAACATCAGGTGGGGGTGCCAGTGTCCGTTGGTGCTGTCCAGATAACCCTGCTTGGACATCATGTAGCACATGGCTCCGGGTTCGATGGGCGGAATGGTTTTCCGGTCGAGCGCGGTCTGGAGGTCCTTTAACATCTCGGTTTTCGATTTTCCTTCAAGAATCAGTTTTGTTTTCAGGATCGTAGTGGGAAGGTAGGACCGGGCTGCCGCGGCGTTCACGCAGAAAGGGCCTCGGATTTCAGGGTTCCAGAAATCGTGGTCGTCGATCGCTTTCGTCCATGAGCGCTCGACGAAGCAGGTGAAGCCATTGCTACCTTTGACCGCAGTGTTATATCCGTGAGGACCGAGGACGAGGATTTCTGCATGGTCCGAGATGGATGCAGGTGCGGCGCTGCGCGCCAGAGCGATTTCGGTGTTTTGATCCGCTATGAGGTACTGATCAAGGGGGGCCATGTTTGGGTATGGTGTCTGGTCGGTTTGGGCGCTCGCGACTGCGGCAAAGAGAACGAAGGGCAGAAAAACGACGCCAATTAGCTTTTGCTGCATCAGATTCTCCCCTTAAGAGGATGAGACGTCTGTTGCATGAGACTGCCCATTTGCGATTTGGGAAGCGGCGGTGATTCGCTTTGGAGCAGGATTTACCATGAGGGATACCTTATGCGATCTGAAACGACTTCTATTCCTGGGCGCGCGGAGTTTCTGAAGCTGGCGCGCGAGCACACCCTGGTTCCGGTTTACCGGAGGCTGACGGCGGATGTCGAAACACCGGTAACGGCGTTTCTGCGGCTGGCGGCAGATGAGCCGGAGTGCTTCATTCTGGAGTCGGTCGAAGGCGGCGAGAACGTGGGCCGGTACACGTTTATCGGCATTGAGCCGTACAAGAGGATCGTCTCGCACGGGACCCAGATTGAGATTCGTGAACGTGGGAAGACAAAGCGCGTCGAGGGGAATATTTTTTCGCTTTGGAAAGAGGCTCTGGAAGGGCACAAGCCTGCACGGGTGAGCGGACTGCCTCCCTTTACGGCCGGCGCTGTGGGATTTTTTGCGTATGACGTGGTGCGGCAGATTGAAAAGCTGCCGGAGCAGACGGTGGATGACCTTGGGCTGCCGGATGCGTGCCTGATGTTCTTTGACGAAGTGCTGGCTTTCGATCATGTGAAGAAAGAGATTCTGCTGATGGTGACGGCGGATGTTCGCAGGCAGAAGCCGCAGGCGGCGTATGAGGATGCGGTGAAGCGGCTCAAGCGGCTGGAGCGGAAACTGGCGCGTCCGCTGCCGAAGGTGAAGCACAAAAAGACCGCAGGCAAGTTGAAGATCGAGCCGCAGATGAAGAAAAGGGATTTTCTGACGGCGGTGGAGCGGTCGAAAGAATACATTGCGGCGGGCGATATCTTTCAGGTGGTGGTGTCGCAGCGGTTCGATGTGAAGCCGGAGGTCGATCCGTTTGAGGTGTACCGGGCGCTGCGGATCGTGAACCCGTCGCCGTATTTGTATTTTTTGCGGTTCGGGCTGGAGAAGGCCGCGGACATACATATTGTGGGATCGTCTCCGGAATTATTAGTGAGAGTGCAGGGGCGGAAGGTGGAGTACAGACCGATTGCGGGGACGCTGCCGCGAGGCGCAAACGAGGAAGAAGACCTGGCGCTGGAAGAGCGGCTGCTACACGATGAGAAAGAGCGCGCGGAGCATGTGATGCTGGTGGACCTGGGACGCAACGATGTGGGGAGGGTGAGCGAGTACGGGTCGGTAAGAGTGAAAGACCTGATGTTTATCGAGCGATACTCGCACGTGATGCACCTGGTGAGCACGATTGAGGGAAAACTACGCGAGGGACTGACGGCTGTGGACGCTTTCAAGGCGTGCTTTCCGGCGGGGACGCTAAGCGGCGCGCCGAAGATTCGCGCGATGGAGATTATTGAGGAACTGGAGCCGACGCGGAGGGGGATTTACGGCGGTAGCGTGCTGTATGCAGATTTTTCGGGGAATCTGACGTCGTGCATCGGGATTCGCACGCTGCTGATGCGCGGGAAACAGGGGCATATCCAGGCAGGTGCAGGGATTGTTGCGGATTCGGTTCCGGAGAGCGAGTACGAGGAGAGCGTGAACAAGGCGAGGGCGGTGGTAAGGGCGATTGAACTTGCCGTTCAGGCGACTCCTTCGGGTGGCCGCTCCCGTTGGTCGCGGAACTAGCCGTCAGAGCACACGACATTCGCGATTTTGGATTGAGGAATTTAAGTCTTGATTCGTATTGAACGAGCCGGGATGGATCGCGTGGACGAGGCTTATGCCATTGTCCAGGAGTACTACGAGGCCGTCGACGTGGTAGTGCGTGAAGATGCGGACAAATTTGCGCACGAATATTTTGGCAATGGTGCGGGTGTGTGGCTGGCGCGAGACGGCGAAGCAGTTGTTGGCTGCATCGCGTTGCGTGAACTGGAAGGTTTTGAGCAGAGTGGAGAAGTGAAGCGGCTGTATGTGAAGCCGGAATGTCGCGGGCGAAAGATTGCGGAGCAGCTACTGGAAGCACTGGAAGAATACGCACGCGGGTTTGGATATCGGACGCTGTATCTGGACTCGAAGGATGATCTCATAGATGCGATTCGCTTCTATCAAAAGCATGGTTATGAGGCGTGCGGGCGGTATAACGAGAATCCGCAGGCGACGGTGTTTATGAGGAAGGAGCTGTGAGCGGGAGTGAAGTCCCGTACTTTCGTGCATGAAAATGGCGCTGTATGGACGGGCGGCTTTTGGGGCGGCGGCGGTGCTCTTCGGCGTCATCGCATTGATGTGGCACGACGCCGACACCTGGCAGAACGTGCACCATATCTGGAGCCTGCCTTTTGGCGCCATCATCGGCGGCTGTCTGATGGCCGCTCAAATCGCGGGCGGGATTGGAATACAGCACCCGCGGACGGTGCGCCTCGCTTCGGTTGTGCTTGGCATCGTCTATTTGTGCTTCGCGCTGGCTTGCATTCCCGACATCATTGCCGCAGCGAACATTTATGAGAAATATGGCGGGAGCTTCTTCCTGTTCCTTTCCTTATTCTGGGGTGCGATCGCGCTGTACGCTGCAACGGAGGCGAATGCAGCGAGGGCGGCAGTGTTCGGCCGACTGGCGCGCCTTGGGCTCGGCGTGTGCGCCATTTCCTTCATGCTGGGTCAGGCACTCCTTCTTCGTGATACGGCAAGCGCGGTTCCGAAGTGGATTCCACCGGGGCAGATGTTCTGGGCAGTTCTCACGACGGCAGGATTTGGGCTTGCGGCCATCGCCATTCTTGTCAACCGCCATGCGCGGCTTGCGATGCGCATGATGGTCCTCATGGTGGGCCTCTTTGGCCTGCTGGTATGGGTGCCCCTACTAATTGCTCACCCGGAGGCACATTTCAACTGGTCCGAATGCGCCGAGACCCTTCTGGTCACGGGGGCTGCCTGGATGGTGGCCGATTTGAAGTCTTTCTGAAAGAAATTTGAAAGGCTTTATGTGGGCCACCTTTTTACAGTCCGATTTACACTGAAGGCAGCGTATGGTTTTTGTTTTAGACAATTACGACTCGTTTACCTACAACCTTGTGCAGTACATGGGCGAGCTCGGCGCGGAGATGGTGATCCGGCGCAACGACGAGCTGACGGTTGATGAGGTTGAGGCGCTCGGGCCGGAGCGGATTGTGCTATCGCCTGGACCGTGCACGCCGCAAGAAGCTGGGATTTCGATTGAACTAGTCCGGCGGATGGCGGGAAAGGTTCCGATATTGGGTGTGTGTCTGGGGCATCAGGCGATCGGAGCGGCGTTTGGCGGGGATGTGGTGCGGGCTCCGAAACTGATGCATGGCAAGACAAGCGAAGTGGAGCACGACGGGAAGACGGTGTTTACCGGGGTTGCCAGCCCGATGACGTGCACGCGCTACCACTCGCTGATTGTGAGCGAGAAGAATTTGCCGGAGGAACTGGAGATTTCGGCGCGGACGGCGGACGGAACAATTATGGGATTGCGGCACAAGAAATATCAGGTTGAGGGCGTGCAGTTTCATCCTGAGAGCGTGCTGACGGCAGACGGCAAGCGGTTGATTCAGAATTTCCTGGAGCTGTGACTGGCCGTCACGAGCGCACTGCTTCGCGTGGGCGCTCCCGTTGGTCGCGCGGCGTCATCCTGGATAGTTGGGAGATAATGCAGGCTCATCCTTGTTCCGGATGACAGCGTGATTTTGTATATACAGACTTTATGAGACATTCGGCGATATGGATTTTGAGCTTTATTGTGGCTGGGGCAGTGGTCGCTTCAGCGCAAGAGGCTCCGATTGCATATGTGCCGACGGATGGGGTGACGGTGTCGGGCTCGCTGTCGGTGGAGAACGGCAAGGCAAGCATAGGGAACAACGGAACGATTACGGCGGGTGACTCGACGGCAGAGGTCAAGCTGGCACGCGGTGGTGAACTGAAGGTTTGCACGTCGACGAAAGTGAGTTTGTCGCGAGACACGAGCATTCCGGCTGCGGATGCCGGACTGATGATCGCGCTTGATCGCGGGGCGCTGGAGGCAAGTTATACGCCTGGCAATTATTCGGATGTGCTGCTGACGCCCGATCTGCGGATTTTGATTTCCGGGCCGGGAACGGCGGACCTGAAGATTCGCGTGAACGATAAGGGCGATACCTGCCTGGATAATCATGGAGCGAATGCGCCATATGTGACGGTGACGAGCCAGTTCGAAGGCGGAGTGTACCGGGTGCAAGCAAACCAACGGGTGATGTTCGAGGGCGGCAGCCTGGAGAAGGTAGTGGATAACGAGCCGGAGCCGTGCGGGTGTCCAGTCCCAACGCCTCCAGTAGAAGTGGCGAGCACGGCAGCACCTGCAACAACGAAGGCTGAAGCTGCGAATCCGTTTCCGCTGGCGCAGAGCGAGGGGTTGGCAAAGGCTCCGGCTGCTCCCGTGACGCCAGAGACACCTGTAGGTACGACGCATGCTGAGGTTGAGGCGCCGATTACTTATGATGCGAAGGCCACACCGAATCCGCAGACTCCGGATGCGGCGGGGAAGCCGCCTGTGAATGCTTCAACGAGTGCTGCAGCGCCTGTGATACCTGCGAAGAAGAAACAGGGCGGATTCTTTCACGCGATCGGGCACTTCTTTGCGAAGGCGTTTGGCGGGGACTAGCCCCTTCGACTTCGCTCAGGGCGAGCTGTCCAGGCGACGGCTTCGCATGGCCCTCCCATTGGTTGGGAATCTTAAAGTTTGAGATAAAATTGAAGGCGGAGCGTTTCTTCACAGCCCGCATGGGCGATTGAGGCATTTTCCCGAAATGCCGCGAAATTCTCAAGACATCAGTAAGGAGTTTTACTTATGGCGATTCCCGCCACACAGATGCGTCCGGGCATGATTATCAAGCACAACGGCGAGCTACATGCCGTGTTTTCGGTGGAACACAGGACGCCCGGCAACCTACGCGCGTTTATCCAGGCCAAGCTGCGGAATCTGCGCACGGGCGCAATGTTTGAGCACCGTTTTCGCTCGCCCGATCCGATTGACCGGGTGGTGGTTGATGAGATTCCGATGGAGTTTCTCTACAATGACGGCGATGATTATTACTTCATGAACACGGAGAACTACGAGCAGACGCACCTGAAGCGGGACACGCTAGGCGATGCGGTGGAGTATCTGACGGCGAACCTGCAGATCACGGTGTCGTTCTTCGATGGCGTGGCGGTGGGCATTGAACTTCCGCAGACCGTGGAGCTGACGGTTGTGGAGACCGAGCCGGGGCTGAAGTCGGCGACGGCGTCTTCGGTGACGAAGCCTGCGACGCTGGAGACGGGGCTGGTTGTGCAGGTGCCTCCGTTTATTAATGAGGGCGAGAAGATTCGCGTGGATACGGCTGAGGGGGCGTATCTTTCGCGTGCATAGCTTGTATTGAGATAGTCGGACGGCGCGGCGATGGCTGCGCCGGTTTTTTATTTGCGCTGTAATAGGTCAGTGTGTTGCGGTGCTTGCGCGGTGTCGGCGTATCTGAAAGACTGACTGCGCGTCGGTTGAATTTTATGGTTCGTCATTATTTGATTAAGGGGCGTGTGCAAGGCGTGGGCTTTCGCTGGTATGTACACCGGGAGGCGGGCGCTCTTGGTTTGCATGGCTGGGTTCGTAATACCGAGGATGGGCACGTCGAGGTCGTTGCGTCGGGCGAGGCCGAGGACCTGGAGCTGCTGCGGGAGGCGTTACAGCGAGGATCGCGCGGAAGCCGCGTGGACGCGATTGTGGAGCATGAGCTGGCGGACAGCGAAGCCGAGTGGCTTGGGCCTTTCCAGATTGAAGGCGCATGGTGAAGCGCTAGCCAATGCGGTTGGTTTTCAGATTCATAATGCCGAGCATTAAAGAATTAAAGGAGCGGTGAATTTTGGTTACTCATCAACCCATCAATTGCGAGCCTTTGAAGGAACTGGTGCGCACGGTTCCGGATTTCCCCAAGCCGGGGATTTTGTTTTATGACATCACGACTCTACTGAAGGACAAGAAGGGATTTGCAGAGCTGATCGATGCGCTGGCGGCGCACTATATCGGGAAAGAAGTTGATCTGGTGCTGGGCATTGAGGCGCGCGGATTTATTTTTGGCCCAGCGCTGGCATACCGGCTGAATGCGGGATTCGTTCCGGTGCGGAAGCCGAAGAAGCTTCCGGCGAAGACAGCGCGCGTGACATATGATCTGGAATACGGGACGGATTCACTAGAGATTCATCTGGACGCGATTGAAGCGGGACAGAATGTAGTTCTGGTGGATGATTTGCTGGCTACAGGCGGGACGATGGAAGCAACGGTGAAGCTGGTGCAGCAGCTCGGCGGGCATATTGCCGGACTGGCATTTGCTGTGGAGCTGGATTTTCTCAAAGGGCGCGAGCGGTTTCCCGATTTTGATGTGTTCAGCCTGCTGCACTATAGCGAATAGCTGAGAGGCGGGTAGCTAAAGTCCGGGTAGCAAAGAACCGGGTAGCTAAAAAGTGGTCGGCAAAGAGGCGCAGGTATGCGTCTCTTTTGCTTTGAGCTGCATTCCCCGCGCCACTCAAAGACATGATGCCCTATCTTTGCGTTCTATGTCCGAGTGAGGCGACCGCTTCCAGCTCGGAAATCTGCAGATGCTCCTGCGGCTTGAGATAGCCTTTGCGTCGAAGCCAGTCATCCATGGAGGTGCGTAGTTTCTCGATTGGGACGCGGTAGCCGGCTTCGAGGAGGCCGTCGGCGACAGGGAGCGTGTCGTCGAAGATAGCATCGTTGGTGAAATTGCGCATTGCGAAGCTGTCGATCCATTTCAGCGGGCAGGGGTCGGCGTGACCTTCGGCGTCGATGCGTTCGATGTGGAGTTTGCGGACAAACATAGAAAAGCAGCTAAGAAGCAGGTAGCTGGTGAAGCGGGCAGCTAAAGTCCGGTTGGCTAAAGCCGGGAGCGGAATTCAATTGATCAGCCAGCTAACAGAGTAAAACAATCACCCCTTGCGGTGTAGACCGGCGGCGCGGATGTTTTCCGGAACATCGAACCTACGGAAGTTTTCCTCGAATTTTGCAGCGAGGATGCGAGCCTGCGCGTCATAGGCGGCTTTGTCGGCCCAAGCGTTGCGCGGGTTCAGGATTTCGCTGGGTACGCCGGGGCATGAGATGGGGATGCTGAGGCCGAAGGCGCTTTCAGTGATGTATTCGACCTGTGCGAGCGAGCCATCGAGAGCGGCGTTGACCAGAGCGCGGGTGTGCGGGAGGCTCATGCGGCGCCCCACGCCGAAGGCTCCGCCAGTCCAGCCGGTGTTGACGAGCCAGCACTGCGCGTTGTGTTCGCGGAGACGATGGCCGAGCATTTCGGCGTATACCTTGGGTGCAAGCGGGATGAAGGGCGAGGCGAAGCAGGTGGAGAACTCGGGAACGGGCTCGCTGCCGAGTCCGGCTTCGGTACCTGCGAGCTTGGCGGTGTATCCCGACAGGAAGTGATACATAGCCTGATCGGGCGTGAGTTTCGCGATGGGCGGCAGAACTCCGAAGGCATCGGCAGCGAGGAAAAGCACGTTGCGAGGATGGCCGCCCATGCCGGGGATGACGGCGTGGGCGATGAACTCGATGGGATAGGCAGCGCGTGTATTTTCAGTGTAGCGGATGTCAGAGTAGTCGGGGTTGCCGGTCTTTTCATCGATGACCACGTTCTCAAGTACAGACCCGAAGCGTATGGCGTGATAGATCTGAGGCTCTTTTTCCTCGGAGAGATCGACGCACTTGGCGTAGCATCCGCCCTCGAAGTTAAAAACGCCGGCGGGGCTCCAACCGTGCTCGTCGTCGCCGATGAGGCGGCGCAGTGGGTCGGCGGAGAGCGTGGTCTTGCCGGTTCCGGAGAGACCGAAAAAGAGAGCAGAGTCGCCAGCGTTGCCTATATTGGCGGAGCAGTGCATGGGGAAGACATCGCGCGGCGGGAGCAGGTAGTTCATGACACCGAAGATGGACTTTTTCATTTCTCCGGCATATTTGGTGCCGCCGATGAGGATGATTTTGCGAGTGAAGTCGGTAAGTATGAAGGTTTCTGAGCGGGTGCCATCGCGCTCGGGGATGGCTTCAAATTCGGGTGCTGCTATGACGGTGAATTCGGCGGCGTGCGAAGCAAGCTGATCAGGTGCTGGACGCACGAAGAGTTGTTTGACGAAGAGCGCGTGCCATGCGTACTCGCAGACGATGGTGATAGGGAGTTGGTATGCAGGGTCGGCTCCGGCGCAGAGGTCCATGATGTAGAGGTCGCGTTCGGACATGTGACGCATGACGCGGTCAAGAAGGGCCTGGAGCTTATCCGGCGGAAATGGCTGGTTGACTTTGCCCCAATTGACGGTAGTTTTTGTGAGATCGTCTTCGACGATGAATTTGTCGCGGGGAGAACGACCGGTGCGCGCGCCAGTGAGCGCAACGAGTGCGCCATTCGATGCAAGACTAGCTTCGCCGCGCGCGAGCGCAGCCTCGACCAGTTGCGGTGTAGAGAGGTTGCGGTGAACGTGTGGCCCCTCCATCAGGCTTCGGGCGCCGTGGGCGACACTGGCTGCTCCCATGGGTTTTTCGGCTCCTTACTAACAGCAAACCGAGTATTGTCCCATTGGAACCAGCAAGTCAGCAAGTCAGCGGTGAAGCGGCCAGCTAAGAAGCGGTCAGCACGCCTGCGGCGCGGGCAAGGCAGCGGGTTAGCACCGCGCTCCTTTAGGGGTTGGGTTGGGCGTCGGCGGCGAGTTCCAAATCCGGGATAAGAGGCGGAAGTTTGCTGGTGTGTCCTGCTTCATGGAGGACGGCGTCGAGGTGTTCGAGGACTTCGTCGACGGTCATTGTGTACATTTCGCGGCCATTATCATAGCCGGATTCGATGGCCTGCTTGAGGTAGCGCCCGGCAATCTGCGCGGCGAGCGCGTCAGTGATGGCGTGGCCTGTGCGTTTCTTCTGCTCGACCCAGGCCATGCAGGGCATGGCGATCCATACAGGGCGCCCATTGACATCAAAGCGGATGTCGACGGCGTCGGCGTGGCGGGTGGAGATGGCGACTATATTTGCTGTCCAGCGGCAATGGAGGGAATCGCCAGTCCAGCGATCGGTTGCATGGAAGTCTTCGTACATAGCTGCTTTCTAGCCTAACAGGTGCTGGCCGCATGGGGGACTTGCCGTCCAGACACATGCGCCTTTGGCGCGATACCCGTGCTGATTTTTGTGGCCATGCTGTTGGCGGGCTGTGATTTGATGGTGCTTGAAAAAAGAGCGGATTGTGGAAAAAAGAAAGCGAATCGGGCCAAACCTGCGTCCAATTTCTATCGTCAAAGTGTGCTGATGCACGAGATGTTCATAAATCTGAGGAGTTGTTGCGGTGTCTATAAACGCTCAATCTAAACGGCGCTATACTGAGCGTCTTCTCCAGCAGAAAAGGTCGCTGGAACATTCCACCCTTAACGCAGTTGAGCAAGGGCGCGAGGCAATTGCCGAAGATGCCCAGGACGCGGCTGACCAGGCGGTGTTTTCCTACCAGAAGGAATTTTTGTTTACGCGAGGCACGCATGACCACGGGCAACTGGCGCTGGTGAAAGGCGCGCTGCAACGCCTGAAAGAAGGCGGTTTTGGCGAATGCGCGGTGTGCGGGACACAAATTGGAGCGAAACGGCTGGAAGCTCTGCCGTGGACTCCCTACTGCATTGACTGCCAGGAGAAGATCGAACGCGGCGAAATAGAGGATCCGGGCAGAGCGGCGTAAAGACTTGTTCTTTCGCTTCCCACCCACGGACGAAGATCTGTCCGCGGAATCCCGGTTCGCTCAGGGCAGGCTGTCCAGACGACTGCGTGTCGCCAATACATATTCGGCGCTGTCCTGACACAATCTTTGCGGTGCTTCCGCTGGCCGAGCAGGTGGTTGAAGGAAAGCCAGAGCGTTCTTATGGCGGGGCCATCTGTTCGTATTCCTGACCGGAGGGACCGGGCAACAGCACCCAGAGGGTGTAGATGGCGAGCACAGTCCCGGTTATGGGCTTGAGGATGGTCAGAAAGGCGGCGACGATGGCAAGGATTCGCGCCCAGGACAGGCGGTTGACCAGCGCGATTCCGGTAACTACGGAGAGGATTGTGCGGCCGATGAGCACAATGGTGATGATGGGCACGAGCCAGTGCATCCCGCCGAAGGGACCAAACTCGCCCCAAGGGCCGTGGTTCCAGTGGCCGAAGTAGTTGCCGAGAAAGCCCCCAAAGATGGACAAAGCAATGAGCCAGCCGAAGAGGGTCCAGACTCCATATGCGATCCATAGGATGGAGAGTGCCTGGATGTGGCGGTGAACGCGCGTGTAGAACCAGGGTGTAGGCGCGCCTGGAGCAGCCGCAGGAGGGACGACGGGGCGTCCACAGTTGGGGCAGAATTGCTGCCCTGGTGGAATGAGCTGTCCGCATCCGCCGCAATACATATGAGCCTCCTTCATTAGCCATTAGCCAACTGTGAATAGATACGCAGGGCAATGAACCGTTGTTCCCGAGTGAACGATTAGGATTGAGTTTGTGGCATTCACTCGATCCATTCCACAACGTGTGAGCGATTGTAGCGGGTCTGCGCTCGAATGGGACCATCTTCTTGAATTGCTGGCCGGATATGCACAGTCGGCAGCGGGCAAGGCGTGTATCAGGGAGTTTGGGCCGTCGAGGGAGCAGGAGTGGATTGAACGAGAGCACTCGAAGGTAGACGAGACACGGCTGCTGATGAACAGAGGCGGAAGCCTACCGGGGCTGGCGGCGCTGTTTGATCCTTCAGAATTGCTGGCGAAGGCACGGATCGAGGGTGCGGCGCTGGACGCGGAAGAAATTCGCTCGGTTGCAATGCTAGCGGACGTGATTGCGACATGGGCGGGCGTGTTACAGGAACCCGCAGGTGATCTGGCGGAAAAGTTGCCGCGTTTACGGGAGCTATTCGGCGAAGTGCTGCCGCTGAAGCCGCTGGCGGATTCGATACGCGGAAAATTTCTTCCGGACGGAACTCTGGAGGACGATGCGTCTCCCGAGCTGAGGCGGATACGGCGCGAGATGGAGCAGCAGCATCGCGCGATTGAGAACAGCCTGCGGGCGGCGCTACGGCGGTACTCAGAGGGAGGGTCGGCGCAGGATGAGCTGATTACGATTCGCGGCGAGCGGTTCGTGATTCCGGTGAAAGCGGAATGGAAGCGGCGCGTGCATGGCGTGGTGCATGGCGCGAGTTCAAGCGGACAGACAGTGTATGTAGAGCCGCTGGAGACGATTGAGCTGAACAACGAACTGGTACGGCTGTTAGAAGACGAGCAGGCTGAGATTCATCGAATTTTTCGGACGATGACGCGACAGATTGCGCAGCATGCGGGCGTGATTCTGAAGGGCGCCGAAGCGCTGTGCGAAGTGGACACTCTTTTGGCGCGGGCGCGGTTTGCGGTGGAGTTCATATGTGTGAGGCCTAAGTTTGGCGATGATTCTACCTTTCCCACCCTTGCGCAAAGTGCGCGCAAGGATGGGGCACCCATATTCGTTCCTGAATTGAGATTGAAAAAGGCGCGACATCCGTTGCTGGAACGCGGACTCGCCGTCCAGGCACACGCGCTTCGCGCACAAGGCGAGGCGCGCCAGGTTGTCCCTATCAGCCTGACGCTCACGGATGAAGTGCGGCAACTGGTGATCAGCGGGCCAAACACGGGCGGGAAGTCGGTAACGCTGAAGACGGTGGGCTTGCTGGCGATGATGGCACAGAGCGGGATTCCGGTGCCTGCGGCGGAAGCGGTGCTGCCAGTGTTCGATGCGTTTCTGGCGGATATTGGGGACGCGCAGTCGATTGAGCAGAATCTGTCGACATTTTCGGCACATGTAATGAATGTGAACCGTATTGCGAAGCGTGCGGATGCGGCATCACTGGTTCTGTTGGATGAGCTGGGGTCGGCGACGGACCCGGATGAGGGGTCGGCACTGGCGGTAGCGATTGCGGAGCACTTTTTGCGGGTACGGGCGTGGGTGGTTCTGTCAACGCATCTGACTGCGCTGAAGGTTTATGCGGAGAATACGCCGGGAGTGGTGAATGCAGCGGTGGGATTCGACGAAGAGACGCTTGCTCCGACGTATGAACTGCGGCAGGGCGTTCCGGGGGCATCGGCAGGGATCAATGTAGCGGCGCGGCTGGGATTGAATACAAAGATCGTCGAGCGGGCGCGAGCTAGGATGGGATCGCAGACCGAGGAGATTGGGAAGTTTCTGTCGCGACTGCATGAGCAGTTGCAGGAGCTGGCTGTGGAACGGGAACGTGTGCAGAAGCTAGAAGCTGAACTGAGGCACGAGCGGCAGCGGCTGGATGCGGAAGGCATGAAGGAGCAGCGCGCGAAGGTACAGGAGATGGAGCAGAAGCTGACGTCGCTGCTGAAGGATTTCGAGTATCAGATGCGCGAGGCGGTGAAGGCGATCGATGACCGCGCGGCGCAGCAGAAACTGTCGAAGGATGCGGAGCGAAGAATCTCACGGCTGCGACGGGGGTTTGCGGAGAGCTTTAACGACGCTGTGGTGGCGCACCATACGGGCGCGGACCAGGGAGACACGAACGCGCAGCCGCATGTTGTGCGGAATGTAGGCGTAGGCGATACGGTGCGGCTGAAGACGCTTGGGAAAGACGCTGTGGTGCAGCGGCAGATCGATGACAAGACGTTTGAGGTTTCGGTTGGATTGATGAAGATGCGCGTGGGGCGCGATGAGATTGCTGCTGTAGTTAAGACGGGAGCGGCGGTGAGTGCAGCGAGCCCGTTGCAGGCGGCGCGGGCGCAGAAAGGGATTTCTGTGACAGCAGCGGAACCGGATGAGAACCTCAATTGGGAGATCAATGTGATCGGGCGCACGGCGGACGAGGCGCGAGATGAGGTGGAGAAATTTCTGGACAGGGCGTTTCTGGCGGGATTGCCGCGGGTGCGGATTATTCATGGGACGGGGATGGGGGTACTGCGGCGGACTCTAAGAGCATATCTGGAGAAGCATCCGCAGGTCGCCAGCGTGACGGAGCCAGGGCAGAATGAAGGCGGTGCGGGAGCGACAGTGGTAGAGCTGAGATAGCTAAGGTCCGGGTAGCTAAAAAGCTGGTAGCGGAAAGCCAGCCATCAGGGATTAGAACGTTAGCCAACAGCCAGTAGCCAATAGCAAGCCCTTTCCCGATCATTACCCTTTTTGAAGTACTGGATTTCGCGTTCGTACTTTTGCTTTTTCGAGCGTATCGAAAATGCTGAGGCTGCATGGCTTCAGGTGCGGGATTCTTTCTATGGAATAGAGGCGGTATTTTTCCCGATTTTAATTTTCGGATCGTCGAATAGATGCCATAGCTGGTTCAAGCGCTGTCTGCGATGAACTACAGCAATTCGAGAGACGTATGGTTCAAGGTAGTATGGTGACCTAGATTGTCATGATGCGAGATCCTCATCCAAATCTGCTGCGCGCGCTGCTGGGAGTGTTTCTCCTGGCCAGCGTGTCGTTCTGGATTTCGGGCGTGATGGACACCTGGGAGATGGAGCGCCATGCGGACCGGCATGTGCAGAATCCGTTGGATTACAACGACGATACCTGTGTTGTGAACGCCGTGAAGCCGGAGGCAAAACAGGCTGGGATTGTTCCGGGTGTGAGGATCACGGGGCTAAATGGCGCGCCTTATACGGGCGATGCGCAGATGGCCGAGATTCTGTATACGGCGCAACCGGGCGACACGATGGATGTTGAGTTTACCCGCCCGAATGGGAGCCAGGGTGCGGCCACGATCACGCTGGCACAGCATGCGAAGTTGTACGCAGGGATTGCAGACTGGATCGCTCTGTTGCGCGACGGGGTCATCGTGGCATTGCTGCCGCTGGTATGCCTGCTGATCGGGTACTGGGTAGTGCTGGCCAAACCGACAGACAGAAATGCGTGGCTGTTGCTTATCCTGCTGACCTTCCCGAGTGTGCTGTGGATCAACCAGGGCATTGCGACAGGGACAGGGCTGTTGTTGCGGCTGTTCTGGTACAACACGCTGCAACTGCTGGCGTCTCCGGCACTGCTGTTATTCGGGATTTATTTTCCTGAGCGGTCGCGGATTGACCAGAAGGCCCCATGGATCAAGTGGGTAGTGCTGGCGCCTTACCCGGTGTTTGCCGGAATTTTGTATCCATACCTTTACAAGGAGTATTTTGCAGGGCCGGCGGGGCTGAAGTGGGTGGCGACAATCACGGATGCGGGCAGGGTTCTGAATGTGTTGAACCTGGCGTGTGTGATTCTGTACCTGCTTTTTACGCTGGACAAGCTGCGTTCAGCTTCCACAGCGGATGCGCGGCGCAGGCTGCGGGTGCTGACAACGGGAACTGGGCTGGGCGTAGGCGCGTTGCTGCTGGTGTTTGTACTACTGCCGCATTTTGGGCTGCGTTTTAACACGGTGAAGGGTTTCTGGGCCATGCTGGCAGGCGGAGTGGTCTTTATGATCGCCCCTTTGACGCTGGCATACGTGGTGCTGGTACAGCGCGCAATGGATGTGCGCATGATTGTGCGCGCTGGCACACGGTATGTAATGGCGAAGGCGTTTTTGATAGCGCTGCAGGCAGGGCTGGTGGCGGCCGTGATGTGGTGGCTGCTGTTCCCGGCGCTCGAAAGAAAGCAGCCCGGGGCGACTGGCCTGGCGGCGGTGGTTGCTATTCTTGCGCTGGTGATGGCGCTGCGGCTAGGCGTGCAGCAACAGATACAGTCGTGGCTGGACAGGAAGTTTTTCCGCGAGGCATACAACGCTGAAGTTGTGCTTAACGAGCTGGCAGACGAGGTGCGGCAGTTTACGGAGACGGCTCCGCTGCTGGAAACCGTAGCACGGAGAGTGGCAGAGACTCTGCATGTGGACCAGATTGCGGTGATGCTGCGGAGGGGCGAGACCTTTCTTCTGCAGCAGGCGATCGGGATGTCGATGGATGGGACACTTGCACTGCCTGCGCAAGCTTCATCTGTAAGATTTCTCGTTGCGACGAATGAGCCGGCGCGGTTATACAGGGATGATCCGGACGCATGGTATTTGATGGCGGGCTTGGGCGAGCGGCAGGTTCTAGACAAGGTGAATGCCGAGCTGCTGCTGCCGCTGAGGGGACGCCACCGGTTGATGGGCGTGATGGCACTGGGGCCAAAGCGATCGGAGGCGGCATATACTCCGGCGGACCTGCAGATGCTGCAGACTCTGGCAACGCAGACGGGGCTGGCGATTGAGGTTGCGGAACTGGCCCACTCGCTGGCGGCGGAGGCAGCACAGAGGGAGAGGGTGAACCGCGAGATCGAGATTGCGCGCGAGGTGCAGGAGCGGTTGTTTCCGCAAGAGATGCCGGAGATTCCGGGCGCAACAATTGCGGGACATTGCAGACCAGCTCTGGGCGTCGGCGGTGACTACTATGACGTGTTCATGCTGGAAGACGAACGCGTAGGGCTGGCGATTGGCGATGTGAGCGGTAAGGGCATCGCTGCGGCGCTACTGATGGCAAGTCTGCGGGCGAGCCTGCGAGGCGTGTCGCTGGATAATCCGCAGGACTTTGCGAAGCTGATGAATAAAGTGAATCGGCTGGTGTATGAGGCGTCGGCATCGAACCGGTACGCAACGTTCTTTTTTGCGGCGTACGATCCGAAGACACGGCGGCTGGACTGCGTGAACGCGGGGCACAATCCGCCGGTAGTGCTGCGGCGGGACAAGAATGGAATAACGGAGGTCTTGCGGCTGGAAGCGGGCGGGCCAGTCGTAGGCCTGCTGCCCGATGTGCCATATTCGGAGCAAAGCGTGATGCTAATGCCGGGCGATCTGCTGGTACTGTTTACAGACGGCATAAGCGAGGCGATGACGAAGGATGACGAGGAGTGGGGTGAGGAGCGAATGATTGTGTCGGTGCAGAAGTGCTGTCACAAAACGGCAAATGAGGCGCTGAAAGACATTTTCCGGGATGCTGATGTATTTACGGCCGGGGCTCCGCAGCACGATGATATGACGCTATTGGTGTTGAAGCTGGAGGAATGAGAGTGCGGAAGCTGGCGGTATGGGTATTGAGTTTTACTTTGTTGTGGCCTGGAATCGCTGCATGTTCACAAGAGCCGGTGATTCAGAAGGTTCCACCGAGACCGGCCAACACGCTGGTGATGTTGCCGGATGGCTCGACGGTACATGTAGAGCTGGCGAAGACGAATGCGGAACGCGAGTTCGGGCTAATGGAGCGTAGTTCGCTGCCGCAGGGACGCGGGATGCTGTTTATACATGATGAACCGGGGAACTATTCTTACTGGATGTATGACTGCAAAATAGGATTGGACATCATCTGGATGGATGCGAACCACAGGATTGTAGAGATGTCCCCTGACACTCCACCTTGCCGAGGGAAGGCAGCCAGTTGCCCCAGTTACGGCGGGCATGAGACTTCGCTCTATGTGCTGGAGCTGCCGGTGGGGTCGATCAGGATGCACCATATGGCGGTGGGACAGATGGTGAACTTCAACGTAGGCGGATAGGGCAAGGCGAGAGAAACCATGCCAGATATAGCAACGGGTAGCCGAAAAAAACTGTTGAGCCAAATCGTATTTTCAGTTGGAATTTTATTGGGGATTGTTCCGCTGATTTCCCTCCCCATGATGCTGCTTATAGCCGGTGGCCGCCAGCCGGCAGATATGGCTTTGGCGGGACTGTTCAACGGCATGACGATCCTTCCTGCGAGTGCAATGGCGTTCTGGAAGAGGAAACTGGCTTCCTGGTGGCTGATTGCCGACGCTTTCGTGGTTGCAACGGTGGGTTTGGACCATTTGTCGAATCCAGCGACACATGGTTCCGCACTGATTATGTCTGTTCTGGTGCCGGGGTTGCTGGGCGCCTTTGGCCTTTATTCGGAAAAGAGTGGCTGGCCTATGCTGCTGGATCCGAACGGGAAGCTGGCCAAGATACTCTAGCCTCGAGTGGCGGCAAATCCATCTGTGGGAACTTTATCTGCGGCGAGCATTAAACTAAAACTGCATGATTCTTCCCTTTGTCCGCGAATTGTTTGCGGATTTGGAGCATTCCCCTTCTTTTGAACAGGCACGGAGGCATCTGGCACTCGCGCGCGGGCGCAGGCGTGTCTCCGGGCTGACATCGACGGCGCGGGCACTGTATCTGCCGCTGTTTGCGCGGGCGGCGAGTGTTCCGGTGGTTGTGGTGGTGGCGGACAACAAAGCCGCGGATGCGCTGCAGGTGGCGCTGCGGACAGGCTGCGAACTGACGGGGTCAATTGCTCCGAATCGAGTACTGAAGCTGCCGGCGCACGATGTACTCCCGTTTGAAAATATGTCGCCGCATGCGGAGATCCAAGAGGCGCGGGCGACGACGCTGTGGAAGATGGCGTCGGGCGGGGCGTCCATTGTGATTGCTCCGGTGGAAGCAGCAGCAATGAAGCTGTTTCCAGCGTCGTTTTATGGCGGGCTGGCACAGGTGCTGCGGCGCGGCGAAGAAGTGGATGTCGAGACGCTGCTGGCGCACCTGGCGAGCGTGGGTTACTCGCCGATGGATATGGTCGAGATGCCGGGGCAGTACACGCGCAGGGGCGGGATTCTGGATGTGTATTCGCCGGAGGCGGACCGACCGGTGCGGTTCGAGTTCTTCGGCGATGAGATTGAAACAATCAGGAAGTTCGATCCGGAGACGCAGCGGTCTTCGACACCATTGGATGAGGCGCTGTTGCTGCCGCTGACGGAGATTCCGGTGACGGAGCGGCTGCTGGCAGCGGTGCATACGCGGCTAACGGGTGCGCGCATAAGCGCAGGCGATGACGCGGAGCTGGTTGCAGAAGCGGTTGCCGCAGGCGGCGTAACGGTGTTTCCGGGATGGGAGTTTTTTGCGGGTGTGGCGGGGGCGACGGTGTCATTGCTGGACCTGATGCCGCGCTCCGCGCTGTTTGTGGACGAGCCGGCGATGGTGAAGAACCAGATCGACCGCTGGTGGAATAAGGTTGAGCAACGGCATGAACGGGCGAGCATCGGGTCGCTGATCCGACCGGAGGATATTTATTTGCGGCCGGAGATTCTGGAGGCGCAGTTGGGGTCGCATCCTGGATTGGATATCGACCAACTGGGCGCGGTGGACGTTCTGGAAGATGACACGACGCTGGGCGAGATTGCATTCAATACACGGCCGACGCTGCGATTCCATGGGTCGATTCCGGCTTTTGTGGAGCAGGTGCGGACGCTTATGGGGCAGGAGATCCGGATGGTACTAGCGGCTCCGAACCAGGGCGAGGTGGAGCGGCTGGCAAACCTGCTGCGCGAGTATGAGCTGCCATATCGGCTAGGCAGCCGCGTGCAGCATGCGGGCAGCGAGAACGTCTACGACGAGTCGAGCTACCTGGCGGGGAACGTGCGGACGCCGATTCTTGTCAGGAGTACTTTGGCGAACGGCGTGAGCCTGTCGGATACGAACCTTGTAATTTTTGGTGCGAACGATTTCTCGGATGACGTGGATGTGATGGCGCGGCCTCTTCCAAAAAAGTCGAAGACGGCGGCGTTTATTTCGGATTTCCGTGACCTGACGGTAGGTGACTACGTGGTGCACGTGGAGCACGGCATTGCGCAGTATGCGGGGCTGAAGGAGATCGAGCAGGACGGGACAACGCTCGAATTCATGGTTCTGGAGTTTGCGGAGCAGGCGCGGTTGTATGTTCCGCTGACGCGGCTGGATTTGATCCAGAAGTATCGCTCGACTGAGTCTGGGCCTGCTCCGGTGCTGAACAGGCTGGGATCGCAGCAGTGGGCGAAGACGAAGGCCAAAGTCCGCAAGGCCATGCAGGACATGGCCGATGAACTGCTGAAGCTGTATGCGCAGCGTAAGGCGGCTCGCGGGCACTCGTTTACCGGCGACAACGAGTTCCAGCGCGAGTTCGAAGACGCGTTCGATTACAACGAAACGGACGATCAGATGTCTGCAATCAACGACATCAAGCGCGACATGGAATCGGAAACGCCGATGGACCGGCTGCTGTGCGGCGATGTGGGTTACGGCAAAACAGAAGTGGCGATGCGTGCAGCGTTCAAGGCGGTGCAGGATGGCAAGCAAGTTGCGGTGCTGACGCCGACTACGGTGCTGAGCTTCCAGCACTTCGAGACATTCAAGAAGCGGTTCAAGATGTTCCCGATTAATGTTGAGCTGATCTCGCGGTTTCGCACGCCAAAGGAGCAGAAGCAGATTGTAGAGGGAATCGAGGCGGGCAAGGTCGATGTTGTTATTGGGACGCATCGGCTGCTCTCGAAAGATGTGAAGTTCCACGACCTGGGATTACTGGTTGTGGACGAGGAGCAGCGGTTCGGCGTGCGGCACAAAGAGCGATTGAAGCAGATGAGGAAAGAAATCGATGTGTTGGCCATGAGTGCGACACCGATTCCGCGGACACTCCACATGTCGATGGTGGGGTTGCGAGACATGAGCGTAATCGAGACTCCTCCGAAGGACCGCATGGCGATTCAGACGGTGGTAGCGAAGTTTGATGAGAAGCTGATCCGGTCGGCGATTGAGGTGGAACTGGAGCGCGGCGGGCAGATTTATTTTGTGCACAACCGCGTGGAAACGATTTACGAAATTGCGGCGAAGCTGCAAGAACTGGTCCCCGCGGCACGGATCACGGTCGGCCACGGGCAGATGAGCGAGGGCGAACTGGAAAAAGTAATGTTGTCGTTCATGCATCACGAGCACGATGTTCTGGTGGCGACGACGATCATTGAGAACGGGCTGGATATTCCGTTGGCGAACACAATCATCATCAATCGCGCAGACCGGCACGGACTGTCGGAGCTATATCAGCTGCGTGGGCGCGTGGGGCGGTCGAATCGCAGAGCGTATGCCTATCTGTTGATTCCGCCGGAGCAGGAGTTAACGGCAATTGCGCGAGCACGGCTGGCGGCATTGAAGGAGTTTTCAGACCTGGGCGCGGGGTTCAAGATTGCTGCGCTTGACCTAGAACTGCGCGGCGCAGGGAATATGCTGGGCGGCGAGCAGAGCGGGCACATCGAAGCCGTGGGGTTTGAGATGTACACGACGATGCTTGAAGAGGCGGTCGGCAAACTGAAGGGCGAGGAACGCGTGGAGCACACGACGACGCAGCTGAGTCTGGGGATTGGACTGCGCATCGACGAGAGCTATATAGCGGAAGAAAACCAACGGCTGCGGATGTACAAGAAGATCGCGGGTGTACAAAGCGAGAGCGAAGTTGCCGATGTACGCGCCGAACTGGAGGACCGGTACGGACCTGTGCCGGACAGTGTGCGGTATCTGCTGGATGCAGCGCTGCTGCGAATCGAGTGCGAGCGCGTAGGTGTAGCGCAGGTGGACCGCAAGCGCGACCAGTTGCACATCAAGTTTACTGAGAATGCGGGGATTGATCCGGGGCGGCTGATGAAGCTGGTGGCAAAGAATGCGAAACGCGGTGCACAATTCACACCGCAGGGGCTCCTGCGGTATCCTCTAGCGTCGTCAAAGCCTGATGATGTGCTTGCGGAGGTTCGTGCACTGCTGGACCAACTGGCGCTGCGGGAAGCTGTTGTCCAATAAAAATTGCACTGAAAGCGAGGCTGAATGAAAGAGCGGGTTTTTGCTGCTGTGCTGATGTGTGGAGGGTTGATGGCTGCTCAAGCGAATGCTCAGACACCGGGCGATCAATTCCGGCAGCTTGCGGATGCGTATTTTTCGCAGGTGGTGTTCAAGTTTGGGCCGACGAGCGGAACGCTGGTTGGATTTCACCAATACGATTCGCAGCTTGAGGATTACAGCCGCGCGGGTGTGGATCGCGAAGTGGCAGCACTGAAAGAGTTCGAGACAAAGTTCGATGCGGTCGACGGTTCGAAGCTGGATTTGAGCACCGAAGGCGATCTGGAAATGGTGCGCAACAATATTCGCGGGAACCTGCTGGAACTGGAAGTCATTCGCGGATGGGAGAAAAATCCTGACAATTATTCAAGCGGGATTGCAGCGAGCGCCTTTTCGCTGATGGAGAGAAAGTTTGCGCCTTCTGATGACCGGCTGCGATCGCTGATTGCCCGCGAGAAGCTGATGCCCGCAGTGCTGATGGAGGCGCGGAAAAATCTGAAGAACCCTCCGCAGATTTTTACCCGGATTGCGCTGGAACAGTTGCCGGACATAATTAGTTTTTTTGAAAACGACGTGCCTTCAGCGTTTGCCGATGCGAAAGACCCAGCGACGATTGCCGAGTTCCACAAGACAAATGCTGCGGTGGTTGCAGCATTGCGAGACTACGAGCAGTGGGTGAAGACGGACCTGCTGCCGAGGTCGCATGGGGATTTCAGGCTGGGCGCGGAGACGTATTCGAAAAAGCTGGAATACGACGAGATGGTAACAATTCCGCTACCAAAGCTGCTGGAGATTGCATACGCAGACTTGCATAAAAACCAGGCAGAGTTTGCGCGGATTGCAAAAGAGGTTGATCCGACAAAGACGCCGAAGCAGGTGTTGGCGGAGCTGGCGGCGGACCATCCTGCACCGGACAAACTGCTCCAGACTTTCCATGACCGGTTCAACAGCGAGATCGCATTTATACGGTCGCATCACATCATCACGATTCCGTCCGATGTGCAGCCAGTGCTAGAAGAAACACCTCCATTTATGCGAGCTACGACACAGGCTTCGATGGATTCGCCGGGGCCGTACGAGGCGCGTTCGACGACAGCGTATTTCAACGTGACGCTTCCAGAGAAAGACTGGACGCCGGAGCATGTGAAGGATTACATGGCGGCATTCAATGTAGGGACGGTGATCAGCACGTCTGTGCATGAGGCGTATCCGGGGCATTACGTGCAGTTTTTATGGGTGAATCATGGCGATCTGAGCAAGGTACGCAAGCTGATTACGTCGAATACAAATGTTGAGGGATGGGCGCATTACTGCGAGCAGATGATGCTGGATGAAGGATACGGACAGCCGGGCGCAGGAGCGAAGGATGCACGTGAGGCGAATTTGATTCGACTGGGACAACTGCAGGATGCGTTGCTTCGCGATGCTAGGTTCGTGGTGGGCATCAAACTGCATACTGGGCAGATGACTCTGGACGAGGCGCGAGCTTTCTTCGTGAATGAGGGCTATCAATCGCAGTCTATTGCAGACGTTGAGACAAAGCGCGGGACAGAAGATCCGACCTATTTGTATTACACGCTGGGCAAGCTGGAAATCATGAAGTTGCGCGCCGATGTTGAGAAGAAAGAAGGCGCTAGCTTTTCGTTACAGAAGTTTCATGATGATTTTATGAGGCAGGGAGGCGCCCCGATCAAGATAGTACGGCGAGCGATGCTGGGGGACAACTCGCCGGTTTTATAACTTGCATCTATTAGTTACAGACACTTTTCTTTTAAGGATTTCTGATGAAGAAAGTTCGTAAGGTGATTTTCCCCGCAGCGGGGTTTGGGACTCGTTTTTTGCCCGCGACCAAGGTGATTCCCAAAGAGATGCTGGCGGTGGTCGATAAGCCAATTATCCAGTATGGGGTGGAAGAGGCGCTGGCCGCGGGTTGCGATCAATTGATTGTGATTACGGCGCATGGGAAGTCAGCGATTGAAGACCACTTCGATATAAGCCATGAATTAGAGACGGCGCTGGAGAAGCGGGGTAAGACGGAGTTGCTAGAGCTTTCGCGCAGCATCTCGAATATGGTGCAGATTTCGTATGTGCGACAGAAAGAGGCCAAAGGGTTGGGCCATGCCGTGCTGATGGCCAAGGACCTCGTTGATGATGAGCCGTTCGCGGTGATTCTGCCAGATGACGTGATTGACGCCCCGGTTCCGTGCCTGAAGCAGATGATCGACGTGTTCGAGCAGGTGCAGAGCTCGATTCTGGCGACGCAAGAGGTGGAGGGTCCGGCGATTTCGTCCTATGGTGTGCTAGACGGCGACCCTCTGGTTTCGAATCCGCGGATTATTGCAGTGCGGGGGATGGTGGAGAAGCCGAAGCTGGAGGATGCTCCATCAAAGAACGCAATCATTGGGCGTTATATATTGACGCCGAAGATTTTTGAGCTTCTTGAGAACCTCACTCCCGGCGCAGGCGGCGAGTTGCAATTGACCGATGGCATCAAAGGATTGCTGAAGACTGAGAAGGTCTATGGGTATAGCTTCGAGGGAACGCGGTATGACGCAGGCGACAAGTTGGGAATGCTGATGGCGACTGTGGATTTTGCGCTAAAGCGAAAAGACCTGGGGCCGCCTTTCCGAGAGTATTTGAAGGGTTTGAAGCTGTAATGACAAATCCCACGTCTGAAAGTCCAGACGTGGGGCGCTCTCGTATTTCTACTTCCACTTGATATTGCAGCCGAGGCTGGGGCGCTGGTTGGGGTTTACTGGCTTTCCAGCAATTACCGAGTCCAAAGCGGCGCGAAGGTCTTCTCCGGTGACAGGGATTCCGCTGCCTGGGCGACTGGAATCGAACTGCCCACGGTAAACGAGCCTGAGGACGCCATCGAAGAGGAAGAAATCGGGCGTGCAGGTAGCGTCATAGGCGCGGGCGACTTCCTGCGTTTCGTCGTAAAGATATGGAAAGGTGAAGCCGATTTGTTTCGCTTGTTCCGCGAGGTTGTCAGGCGCATCTTCGGAATAATTCACCGCATCGTTGCTACTGATCGCGACGATGCCTATGCCCTGACCCGCATAGTCGCGGCCCAGCCGCGCGAGTGATTTTTCAACGTGCTTTACGTAAGGGCAGTGACGGCAGATGAACATAACGAGCAGTCCCCTGGGTCCACGGGTGTTCTGAAGATTCATCTCGCGCTGTGTAACGACATCCTTGAGGGCAAAAGCGGGGGCTGTCGTTCCGAGCGGAAGCATTGAGGATTCAGTGCGAGCCATGAGAATCTCCTGCGGTTAAAAGAGCGGCGTTTGTTTGCGTGGCAGCGGTAATCCGAAGTGCTCGTAGGCGAGACGGGTTGCCACACGGCCCCGCGGAGTGCGGTCAAGGAAGCCGCGCTGAATCAGAAACGGTTCATAAACCTCTTCCAGCGCGTCCTCTTCCTCGGCGAGCGTGGCGGCGAGGGTGTTGAGGCCAACAGGGCCTCCGTCATATTTTTCGATGATGGTGAGGAGCAGGCGGCGGTCGAGTTCATCGAAACCGTGCGCGTCGACCTCGAGCATCCTAAGGGCGTATTGCGCAGTTTCGCGATCAATGACGCCGGAGCCGCGTACCTGGGCATAGTCGCGGACGCGGCGCAGGAGGCGGTTGGCGATACGTGGTGTTCCGCGTGAGCGCATGGCGATTTCGGTGGCGCCTTCGGAATCTATGGGAACGTTAAGGACTTCTGCGGAGCGCTCGACGACGGTTCTGAGATCGTCATCAGAGTAGAACTCCAGGCGCAAAAGGATTCCAAAGCGTGAGCGAAGTGGCGAGGACAACAAGCCGGGGCGCGTGGTAGCTGCAACGAAAGTAAATGGTTTGATGTCCATGACATGAGTGCGTGCGGCAGGGCCCTGGCCGATGATGATATCGAGCTTATAGTCTTCGAGCGCTGTGTAGAGCTTTTCCTCGAGGACGGGCTGGAGCCGGTGAATCTCGTCAAAAAAGAGCACTTGACGCTCGCGGACATTGGTGAGGATGGCGGTCAGATCGCCTTGAATTTGCAGCGCTGGGCCAGCCGTTTGCTGAAAACCCACATCCAACTCATTTGCGATGATGCTGGCAAGCGTGGTCTTACCTAATCCGGGAGGGCCGGAAAGGAGGACATGATCAAGAGCTTCCCCGCGTGTGCGCGCGGCTTCGAGAGCAATGGCCAATTGCTCTTTAACCTTCTTCTGGCCAATAAATTCATTGAGGCGGCGCGGGCGCAGTTTGAGCTCGAAGGAGCTTTCGTCTTCGGCGCGTGCGGCTGAAACGAGGCGGTCTGGGTCCGATATTGGGTTTTGCTTTGGTGACGGCATTTAGTTGGTGTGTACAAGGGGAGTCTACCGGGTAAAGGAGCGCAGGAAAAGAGATGCCGGCTCCGAGTGGATTTTTCGTGTCAAGGGTTCCTTCTGGTAATCTTGGTTGCACTTCTGCTTCGCTGCTGTGCTTCTGCCCTGATTCCAAGGAGGAGCTAATTGCGTGTGGTTGCATAGAAGCCGCCTTTCCTACCTTTTCTGCGGAGCAGGAATTTTTCTATTTCCGTTTTCCAGCAATGCACAATCCAGCAATACTGTTCCGGTGAACGCAGAGAGCACTCCGGAGATTGTGAAGGAGCTGCCAGCTTTTTTCCCAGGCGCAAAGACGGATGAGGGCTACCAGTCGCAGGTCCTCCCGGAGTTTTCGCTTTCAGAGCAGATGCGCGGGGCTTCAGGAGCCGGGTTCTTGCAGAAGCCTGAAGAGCAAGATCATGCCGAGGGCGCCGGTGTTTCCGACAGTGACGTCAGCACCTCAGATGCAACCAGCTTACTCGCCGACGCGCCAGGATACACCTCCACACATCCGGCAACTAGTGGCTCCGTACGGCAAGAGCCACCGGGTTATGTGACTTTGCCGAACTGCCCTTACGACAAAACCCATGCCAAAGAATGCAGGATGCATTGGCGCCAGATGTTCATTTCATCCGCTCTGTATCTGGCATTCCAGAATGCCGGCAACCTGTACACAGGCTATTGGTACCGTTACGAAACGATGACCGGCAAGTGGTGGGACCGCTATATCGCTTCCGTTGATGGTTGGTTATGGGATAAATGGAGCGATAACAACGGTGTTCTCGACGACTACGTCGGCCATCCGATGATGGGCGCGATCACCAATGATATCTGGAGGCAAAACGATCCCAAAGCGATGTCGATCGAGCAGGGGAACAACTGGCTTTACTACCGCGGCCTGCTACGCGCTACAGCCTATTCAACCATTTTCAGTTTCGAGTGGAAGCTAGGGCCAATCGGCGAAGCATCGATCGGCCACAACGGCGACCACTACTATCATGATCAAGGCATTGTCACCAATGAAACGGGATGGGTAGATCTGGTTACGACTCCAATTGGCGGCACCTTGTGGACGATGGCCGAAGACGCACTCGACAGGCACCTGGTCCGACGCATCGAAGAAAAGCCGAGAAATCCGTTCACGCTACTGGGCATCTCCTTTCTAACTCCTGCGCAGGGCGCAGCGAATATTCTGCGCTTCCGGCCGCCGTGGTACCGCGATTCGCGCACGGTCAAGGCTGCCAGCTTCTGGGGCGATCCGCCTCCGCCGTATGACCGGGAATCGATTGAAATTGCAGATGCAGAAGCCTCAGGACGGCTCGAAGCAACTCGGCTCAATCGCGCTGAAGAAGAGCTGGCAGAGGCACCGTCGCCCGAGGCCGTCAATCCGGTTATACGTCCGGTTACGCGTCCAGGCCAGCCGGAAACCCCTCAATGGCCGTATTACGGTGGCGTGCATGAGTTCGGTGCGTGGTGGGGGCTTTCGCTGATGAGCGGGCATGTGTGGGGTTCGGCAGGTGACGTGAAATACATGCCCATCGACGTGCGCTATTCCTATGAATTCACCAGGCACGATCACTGGACCATGCGCTATTCGCCCGAAGTCACCGCGCTCGCTATGCTCGACGAGCCTATCGCTGACCCGACCAATAATCCGATGGAGGAACGCAAACGCACTTACGGCAGCGGCCTAAGTCCTGTAGGCTTCCAGTCTGACTTTTTCCCTTCGCACCGTGTGCAGCCTTTTTTCAGCACCAACGGAGGCTTTATCTATTTCATGGACAAGGTTCTCTCGCCCCAGGGATCGCAGTTCATGTACACCGTCGACTTCGGAACCGGCATCAACATCTTCCGCACACAGCGTCAGGCTGTCACCATCGGCTATCGCTACCAGCATCTCTCCAACGCCGACATCAGCCATCACAATCCGGGGACAGACGCCAACACCTTCTACGTTTCTGTTTCACGCTTCCGCACGAAGGGGTATCGATAAAGCGACAGTGGCGCCGTGGCGGCTGTTCCTGCTGTGTCGTTGCCGCTCAGAGCATTAGTGGGTGAGCAGCGGCAGTCCTGCGATGCATAGTGCAGCCTGGGCGAGGAGTAGCGCGCCAGTGATCCAGAGGAACGCGCGGTGATAACGCGTTTCGAGGAGGTCGGCGAAGACTCCTCCGATGAAACAGAGCAAAAAAGGCAGAGCCCAAAGACGCGGCTGGCCGGGGACTCCAGTGGTGACGAGGACAAGGAGAATGGCAGCAACGATGAGCGGGGCGGTGTTGCCGAAGTAGCGTGAGCGACGCGTACCGATGTAGAACACGAGTGCAGCTATGGCTGCGATAGTGATTCCCGCATTGGTGAGCGAGGAGAACATGATGTGAGCCGGCTGAAGCGAGAAGCTTAGTTTGGCAGCCTGGCTGCGGAAGACGTAACTGAAGGCGTCTGGTTGAAAGGCATAGGAGGCGAAGAGGATGAACATCGCGCCGAGCACCCAGACGATGAGCAGTGTGGGAAGGTACGAGCGCTTGCTTTCGGCCACATAGGCAATGAATCCGATGATGAAGCCCAGTGCGAGGATAAAGGCCGCGACGTGCGCGGCGGCGAGGACTCCCAGGACGATGGTGAGGAGGACGATACGCGGACGCCATTTTTTTCGCGGGCCTTGCAAGGCATGCGCGACTCCGATGGCGGCGTAGACAGCGGAAAAAAAGCCGAGGGCCGCCCATATTTCGTTATTTGGAGTGGTGGCTGCGGCGAGAATGGGGGGCGCGAAGCAGTAAAGCGCAAGAGCAATGTATCCACCATTGTTGCCGTAGAGGCGGCGGGTTACCCACCAGAGACAGGCTCCGAGAGCAATCGCAGCAAAGGTAAAGGGCAGGCGAAGGAAGAAATTGATGAAGTGGAGTTCATGGCGCATTTCCCAGGTAGACGCTGTTGAGGGCTGCCCGGCGAGGATGCGCTGAATGGTAAGCGGAAGGCCAGCGGCACGATAGGCGAGAGTTCCGTCGTGGATATTGCCACAGGTTGTGAAATATCCAGCGAGCGGTGAGGGTTTCTCCCACATTTCGCGGCCACAACGGGCGTAGGCATAGTCAGTATCGGAAAGTGAGTCGTGGTGGATGACCCAGAGGCACTGCACGAGGAGAATGGCGAGCAGGGCTGCGGCGATTTTTTGCGGACGATTGAAGCGGAATTTGCGCAGACTATAGACGGAATGGGGCATCAGCAAGTAGGTGTCGGGTTGAAGGTCCCATGTAAGTGTAACCGGGGTTGGTTTCCATGAGGATGGAAGAAGAGATTTGAGGCAGAATTGGAACACGAAAGTGGAAGGAGATTTTGAGTGGCAAGGTACTTTTGGGGTTGAATTTGGATACTTACCCAGAGTGGAAAAGAGGCTTGATTTCCGGGCTCCCGCAAACCGCTGATTCCATGCACGTAAGCTCCATTGCTGTGTGCTAAATCTTCCAGTATCATAGAGATAAGGTCAACTAGGGCCGCCAGAAGGCTGTCCCCCAATCCACAGTTTTACCCCGTATTTTTTTATGGCAGACGAACAGAATCCCCAGCTTCCTCTTGGCAACGGTAACAGCGGAGATACTCCCGGCGGTTCAGGACCGGGGGCAGCAAACCTTGTCCCGATCAACATTGAAGACGAGATGCGGCGGTCGTATCTCGATTATTCAATGTCGGTGATTATCGGACGCGCGCTGCCGGACGTGCGCGATGGCTTTAAGCCGGTCCATCGGCGCATTCTCTACTCGATGCACGAGATGGGGCTACAGCACAACAAGAAATATACGAAGTGCGCGAAGGTCGTGGGTCAGGCGATGGGCGTGTACCATCCTCACGGCGACTCGGCGATCTACGACACGCTGGTGCGACTGGCGCAGCCGTTCAGCCTGCGCTATCCGATGGTTGATGGGCAGGGGAACTTCGGATCGGTGGACGGCGATCCTCCGGCAGCGATGCGTTATACCGAGTGCCGGATGACGCGCATCGCGGGCGAGATGCTGAACGACATCGAGATGGAGACGGTGGATTTTACGCCGAACTACGACGAGTCGACGTTTGAGCCCACTGTGCTGCCGACGCGGATTCCGAACCTGATTGTGAACGGGTCGAACGGAATTGCGGTGGGAATGGCGACGAATATTCCTCCACATAATTTGACCGAAGTGATTAACGCCGCAATTGAGATGGTGAACAATCCGCAGGCGGGGCTGGCTGAAGTGTTGAAGCATGTGCAGGGGCCTGATTTCCCGACGGGCGGGTTTATTTATGGGCGCGCTGGGATTGCGAATGCTTACAAGACGGGCCGCGGGCGCTTTTTGATGCGTGCGAAGTGCGCGATTGAAAACCTGACGCAGGGGCGGCAGTCGATTATCGTCAGCGAGATTCCTTACCAGGTGAACAAGAACACACTGATCAAGCGCATTGCGGAGCTGGTGAACGACAAAACCATCGACGATATCGGCGACGTGCGCGATGAGAGCGACCGCGACGGCATGCGGATTGTGATCGAGCTGAAACGCGGTGCAGAGGCGCAGATTGTGCTGAACCAGCTCTACAAGCACACGCAGATGCAGGAAAGTTTCTCGATGATTTTTCTGGCTGTGGTGAACGGCCAGCCGAAGGAGCTTTCGCTGCCAGCGGCGATCCGGCACTTTATCGATCATCGCGTGGATGTGGTGCGGCGGCGGACGGCGTTCCTGCTGAGGAAGGCGCGTGAGCGGGAGCATATCCTGCTCGGCTACCAGATTGCGCTGGACCATCTGGACAATGTGATCAAGATTATTCGCGGGTCTTCGTCGAGAGTGGACGCGAGGGAGAACCTGTTCCAGTTCTTCTCGGGCAAGACGATTACGGTTCGTGGGTCTGAGCTGAAGGGTGTGAAGCTGGATCCGGCGAAGTACGCAGTGGATATGGCTACGGTGCAGACGGCGACGCTGATTCTAAGCTATCGGCAGATTGACGCGATTCTAGAACTGCAGCTGTATCGCCTGACGCAGCTTTCAATTGATGAGCTGTTGAAGGAGCTGGCTGAGGTTCGCGAAAAGATTGCCGAGTACGAGTCGATTCTGGGTTCGGAGAAGAAGCTGCGCGCGGTGATTGTGAAGGAACTGGAGCAGGTCCGGAAAGATTACGGCGATGTGCGGCGGACTGAGATTCTGGACGAGACGGCTGAATTGCAACTTGAGGACCTGATTGCCGATGAGCAGGTTGCGGTGACGGTGTCGCACTCGGGATATCTGAAGCGGACTCCGATTTCTACCTATCGGCAGCAGCGGCGCGGCGGTACGGGGCGTTTGGGGATGAAGACGCGCGAGGAGGATTTTGTCTCGCAGCTGATTATCGATTCGACCCATGCCTATTTGCTGTGCTTTACGAATTCGGGCCGCGTGTACTGGCTGAAGGTGTATGAGATTCCGGATGTGGGAGCGGCAGGCAAGGGTAAGTCGATTGCCAGCCTCCTAAATTTGCAGCCGGGTGAGACGGTCAGAACGATTCTTCCGGTGCGGAATCTAGAAGAAGAGGGCAGGTTTATCTTCTTTGCGACACGCAAGGGTACGGTGAAAAAGACTCCGCTGAAGGACTTCTCGAATGTAATGTCGAGGGGGATCATCGCGATTGGAATTGACGACGACGATGAACTGATTGGCGTGAGGATTACTGACGGGACGCAGGTTGTGTTTTTGGCCACGCATAATGGCATGGCGATCCGCTTTGACGAAAATGATGTGCGTTCGATGGGGCGACCGGCATACGGCGTGCGAGGCATTGACTTGGCCAGGAATGATTATGTGGTTGGGATTGCAGTAACGCCGAAGGAGAGACGCAGGAATGGCGATGGCGCGCAATGCGATTGCTTGATCCTCTCAGTAACGGAGCAAGGTTATGGCAAGCGCACGGATGTGGATGAATATCGTTTGCAGTCGCGCGGCGGCAAGGGTGTGATCAATGTGAAGACGACGACGCGCAATGGGAAAGTATCGTCAATTCAGCTTGTCGACGAATCGTCGGAGTTGATGGTCATCAGCCAGTACGGGAAGATCATCCGAATTGATACGAAGACGGTTCGCGCGGCGGGAAGATCGACGCAGGGAGTGAAATTACTCAACCTTGAGCCCGAAGACAAGGTTGCGGCGGCAGTGGTGATTCCTCCTGAGGAAGTTAAAGCCGAACCGGAGAATGGAACGCTGTTGCAGTAACGTAGTAAGAATGACACCTAAAGTAAAGGAGGCAGCAAATGCTGCCTCCTTTTACTTTTTGGGTATCCCTTCAGAGCGCGGCGATTGTGATGCAGACACGCCCTATGATGCAGGCGGATGGTGAATCCTCCGTGCCGGGCCTGAGTAATTCGACCGGATGATCAAGCGAATGCGGCCGAAGGATAAGGCGGTTGGCCTCATAACTGACATAGCGGAAGACCAACGTGTCTGCGAAGTTGACTGCGTAAACATTCGGGCGCGGCGGCAAGACCGGCGCGAGCGAGTTGTAATGCCTGTCCAGAACAACGATCGAGTTTGCGCTAAGAACCGGGTCCATAGGCCGCGCCTGCAGCGGATTGACGCGCACAGCAAGAAAGCGCTGCCAATCGCGCCGTGCAAGCGTGCGGCGGGGGCGGAGTTGCTCGAGCGTTCCGGCGGGTAGATGAACGATCTCGAGGATAGAACGAGGGTGCACGATGGGAGAATGCAACGCGGTTACATGCGAAACGAGGGGCACCATGTAGGTATCTCCTGTGGTGATTTCAACTTCGGTGCGATGACTTCCCGGCAGGAGATCTTCGATGCTAAGCAACTGCGCGGTGAGGATACGATCGAGCGCGGAGAGGCTGAGCCTACGCTTACGACGGATGAAATTGGAAAGATGTGAGGCCTGAAGGCCTGTCTGCCGGGCAAGAATCGTACCGGTGAGCTGTCCGCGGTCGATGCGGTGAGTTATCTCAAGGCGGAGCCGCTCGTGGAGTTGGGAAAAGTTCATCTGTGGAATTTTGTCTTTAAGCTATTTGCCTTTATTTAAGAAGTTTGCTGATTGCAAAGCAGCCGAGCCGCATTTACCAGCTTTTAGGGTGTAACTAAAGAGTAGACACAAAGGCAGAAATGGCGCAGCGCCGCAAGCCTGATTGACGGACATAAGTTGCAACTATAGAGTCGGTAACACTTTCGCCAACGAGCTGAATAGTATTTCACCAGTGCCGAGCTGCTGGAGGCATCACTGCGAGACCCGCGGTTGGTCAACTATGTTGCGCTTTATGGGCGGCCTGAAACCAATAATACGATCTCTGCAATGGCGACAGGAGTTATGCCTTGTGATCTGCGAGTACGTCCGAAGATACGCCAATGTGGAAGGATATGTTGCCGGAGCAATCCAGAGCGCGGACATAGCATGCCTTTCACTTTTCCCGCGGAAGTATGTCTGGGCTAAGCCGCGGCGGTTCACATATGCCTTGGAGATATATGGTCTATTCGCGCGTTTATCTGAAAATTTGCGAAGGGTGCGGCGGGCTTTGGTTTCGCACCATAGGTGAAAGGAATGTTTACTGTGCCTCATGTGAGAACCGGTTGAGGAGCTTCTACAAACCAACGAGGCGCAGACCAGGGAGGCCCCGCAAACATATAACAAGTACTGCAAATACTAAGGGAGGCGCACGATGAGCGCCGCCCTGATATTGCCTTACGTATGGGCCACGGTGAAAGATCGGGGCCCGGAGCGACAGCGAAACGGTGAGCGTCCCAGGGAGGAACTGGCCTTTTTCCGGAAACGCACGGAGGGGCTGTTACGGCGCTATCTACGCGCTTCGCTTTCCGTGGGCCGCGTGCCATCGGTATCAGAAAACCTCACGTTGCGAGGGCGCGTATCCAGCTATCGCATCAAGAATTTTGAAGACGTCGTGATCTTCGCGATTGACGTGGAAAAGTGTATGAAGGCGCTCGATCCACAGGCTCTTCACCTAGTCGTGAAGGTGGCATTACAAGAGTACATGCTGCTGGAAGTTGCTGAGCAACTTCGCCAAGATGTACGCACGATTACCCGCCACTATGGTGAAGCACTGGACCAGCTAACAGTGGAATTTCTCAAGAAAAAACTTCTTATTCGGGAGGGTTAAATTTTCCTGTCAAGAGGGGCAAATGTCGAAAACCTAGACAAATTATTGAAAGCCGGGTGGTTATAAATTTACAGAGTGATGCATTTAATTATTGCCTAACTTGATATTCTGAACTTAAGAGAGAAGAAATAAAGGGAGACGCCGTTTGCAGGCGTTTCCCTTTTGTTTTGGCAGGAAAGAGTCAGGAGTTTAAAGCTGGATGAGGCGGATACCCGATATGAGGCGATTGGTTGCAGCATTAGGCACCGGATGGGCGCTGTTATTGTCAATGATCCCAGTTTGTGCAATCGCACAGGTTGCCACGACAACTGTGCAGGGCACGGTGTACCTCGCCGATGGAAGCCTTGCGAGCGGAACGCTGTTAGTGAGCTGGCCGGCATTTTCGACAGTAGCAGACCAGGCGGTTGCCGCCGGCAGCATTTCTACTGTGATTGGGTCGAATGGCTCAGTCAGCTTGAATCTGGCTCCGAATGAGGGGGCATATCCCGCTGGCACCTACTATACGGCCGTCTACCATCTGAGCGACGGGACAGTGAGCCGAGAATATTGGGTGGTTCCTGCGACGACGAGCACAACGATTGGCGCAGTTCGTGCGCAACTGGCGCCGGCTACCGTTGCCGTGCAGCCGGTTTCCAAGTCGTACGTCGATGATTCGATTGCTGCGATTACCGGCAACTATGTTCCACTTGCCGGCGGAACGATGACAGGACCTCTCCAATTGAGCAGTGATCCTGTTTCGACGAATCAGGCTGCGACGAAGCACTATGCGGATGGCCTAGCAGCGGAGGAGCTCCCATTGGCAGGGGGGAGCCTGAGCGGCACTCTAAATGCTCCTAATGTGGTGGCCAAGCTGCCGAAGGTCGATGTGCGGGATCCAGATTTCGGCGCCGGGTGCGCAAATGCAGCAGATCCCACCGGACAGCAGGACTCGACCTGCGCGATTGAAGCAGCCATTGCCTGGACACAGGCGAATCCACAAGGTTCGATGAACGCCAGTGTCTATCTTCCTGCAGGAACCTATAAGATAAGCGCGGCTCTCTATGTTCCCTGCTACCTGCATTTTGTCGGAGACGGCGAAATGTCAACGATCGTTGAGCAGACGAATAATAGCGCGAATGTCGTTACTGTTTATAGCGGTGGCGGACCATTCCATCAGCCGAATCTGTGGACCTGCAACGGGTCGATCGAAAACATGACATTGCATGCTCCGGCTGGTCATCTTTACACGGCAACCCTGCTCGAGCTCCAGAACGCTGTCGGGTACAACGTGTCCAACATCCGCGGGAGCAACAGCGGCGGCCGCGGGTTGGCTACTGTGGGGCAGACGGAGCGGTTGAAAATATTCAACACGGAATGGGATACGGTTCGCTGGCCTATTGTGATTACCGGCAATGAAGTAAAAGCATATGCCACGCAGATTGAATCACCGGGAGCGGATGCTTCGGGCTATTGTTATGACAACAATTGTCCCGGCGGTATTTACCCCGGTTATTCGTGGAGCAAGCCGCAAGTTCTAGTTTCCGCAAGCGGGAACGGGACAACAGCAACCTATATAGTGCAGGGAGGGAACGATAGCAACAGCAGCAATGGCATTTCGCCTCTTGTCGCGGGACATTACTTTACAGTTGCCGGAATTCCCGATGTCACCGCCCTCAACGGTGTCTATCAGATTGCATCTGTTGCGAACAATAGCCCGCAAAGCGGCGAATACACGGTAACAGCCAACAGCACTGCGAATGGAACCGGGACCGTTACAGGAGCGACATATAAACCGACACTGCTGCCCAGTAACCAGATAGGCGCGATTTATTTTGTCGGAAATGAGGACAATTTCTATAGCGGTTCCATCAAGGCAACATGGCACGAGCCATGTTTTGAAGCGGCTGCAGGCGTAATGTCCGGTATCATCGATGGCTTCTACTGCGAGGGCTATCCCATTAATGGGATGCCGATTCTTAATGCTGATGTTCTGATCGGTGGGCTACAGCCGTGGACGTCGACTACAGGGACGATCTCCAATTCAGAAGTATCTGTAGCCAGCACAGCAGACTTTCCCTATTACATCAACAACCCTGGAGACGTGGCCAATTTCGGAGTGGGATTTCAGTATTGGATTGAACCGCAGGACTTTTTGAAAGGAAGTACCGCGCCATCAGCCTATGTGGCCGGAGTTGAGCAGGGTCAATACGAGCTTATTTCGGGATGGTTTGCAGGAGATGGAAATTTTCATATCACCTCACGCAATGGGAATGGCTCAACTGCTCCTTCAAACACCAACTGGCCAGCAGGTTCCATTCTTGCTGAACCACCGGCAGGTTCGGGTTATGGCACAGTTCGCATAAGCAGCATGCACATGAATTCCATCGAAGGTGCGGGCCCGAACTGGGCGGCCTATTGCGTCGATTCAAATCAGTACATCTGTTCCGAAGCTGTGGTGGGGAGCATTCCTAATGGGTACACGACCTATTCAACAGCAAACGGGAATGGAGGAGCACCAGGTGCGGATTTC
>JASHRS010000066.1 GCA_030037215.1 Silvibacterium sp.
GGCCAGAACATAGGCGACTTGCTCAACAAGGCCGGCATTAGCTGGGGCTGGTTCGAGGGCGGTTTCAATCTTTCCATCAAGAATCCCAACGGCACCACAGGCTGCGGCCGCACGACCACTTCTGCCGTTACCGGCGTCACTGAGAACGACTACATCCAGCATCACGAGCCGTTTCAGTACTACACCTCCACGGCCAACCTCACTCATGCGCGCCCCACGTCGGTGTTCACCATCGGCTTCCAGGGCGACCCCGCCAACCATCAGTACGACATCAATGACTTCTTCGCAGCCGTCAAAGCCGGAAACTTCCCCGCCGTCAGCTTCCTCAAGGCGCCCGGCTACGAGGACGGTCATGCCGGCTACTCCGACCCGCTCGATGAGCAGGATTTCGTTGTTGAGGTCATCAACTTCCTGCAGCAGCAGCGTGACTGGGCCGATACCGCCGTCATCATCAACTACGACGACTCCGACGGCTGGTACGATCACCAGCTTGGCGCAATCGTGAACCAGTCATCTTCATCGGCTGACGCTCTGCTCGGCGCGGGCAACTGCGGAGACGGCACCACCGCTCTCGCCGGTCCCAATGGCGAGCACGTGCAGGGCCGCTGCGGTCACGGTCCACGTCTGCCCTTCATGGTCATCTCTCCTTACGCCAGGCAGAACTTCGTCGACCACACCATGACCGACCAGTCCTCGATCATCCGCTTCATCGAAGACAACTGGCTCGGTGGTGAGCGCATCGGTCAGGGCTCCTTCGACGCTCTCGCTGGTTCCATCACCAACATGTTTGACTTCAACAGTCGTCCGAATACCCGCCCATTCCTACTCGATCCATCGACCGGCGAGCCTGTCGGCGGCTTCGGCTGGTAAGGACCTCCAAAACCTTTACCATCTACGAAGGGCGCCTGGACTCAGAGTCCTCGCGCCCTTTGGATTTTTATAGAGTGACTGTGTGTGGGCGAATGGTCACTGGCGCACAAAGCGAAATACGACCAAGGGGAAGATCACGAATGGATTTTGAAATGGCGCCGGAGGCGCGCGTGCCTGGACGGCAAGTCCTGATTACAAGACGTACCTTCCTTGAACGTAGCGCCGCTCTGGCCGCCGCTCTGACCCTGAAAAAATCTTCACTCGCCGAGATAACTCACTACGCCACACCGCTCGACACGAGCACGCTTCGCCTCTGGATCGATCCGCTACCCATCCCGGAAATTGCGCAACCCATCGGCTCGCGTCCTGACCCGGACGACCCCTCGCGTAATCTCCCCTATTACCGCCTCGCCATGCGCGAGATGCACCAGAAAATCCATCGCGATCTGCCGCCCACGCGCGTCTGGGGATTCAACAATTCCTCGCCCGGTCCCATCTTTGAAACCCTCAGCGGCCAGGGATTACTCGTCGAGTGGGCCAACGAGCTGCCCACGCAGCATTTCCTGCCTATCGACCACACCCTCCACGGAGCCGAATCCGACAAGCCCGATGTCCGCAGCGTTATCCATCTCCATGGCGGCCGAACCCCTGCCGCGAGCGACGGCTATCCCGAGGACTGGTACATGCCCGGCCAGTCGCGCGTCTATCACTACCCTAACCGTCAGGACGCCGCGCTGCTCTTCTACCACGATCACACCATGGGCATTAACCGGCTCAACATCTACGCCGGCTTGCAGGGACTATTTCTCATCCGAGACGAAGTCGAAACTTCCCTCAACCTGCCCCGCGGCAAATACGAAATCCCGCTGCTGCTCTACGACCGCTTCGTGCTCGCCAACGGACAGCTCAGCTATCCCGTCTCGCCTGACCCCAAGGCTCCCTGGGTTCCTGAAATCTATTGCAACGCCATGCTCGTCAACGGCAAATTCGCCCCCTTTTTAGATGTAGAACCGCGCGCTTACCGCTTCCGCGTCATGAATGGCTCGAATGCCCGCTTCTTCCGCGTGTTCCTCCGTCAGGGAAACCACGAGCCAGACCTCCAGGTCATCGGCAGCGATCAGGGATTGCTCGCCGCACCCCTCACACTCAAGCGCGTCCTGCTCGCACCTGCCGAGCGCACCGACTTCATTGTCGATTTCGCTCCATTCGCCGGACAGAATCTTCTCTTCATGTCCGACGGCCTGGAGATTATGCAGATTCGCGTCGCGCCCGCTTCAACTAAATCCGTCTCCTTCACGCTGCCGCAGACGCTGCGCCCCGTCCCTCGCACGCCGGAGACTGCGGCCGTTAAAACCCGCCGCCTCACCCTCGACGAAATCATGGACAAGGTGCAGCAATCCATGGGCATGCTGCTCAACCGTACTCCGTGGCACGCGCCCATCACCGAAAAACCTGCCCTCGACACCACTGAAATCTGGGAACTGGTCAACCTCACCGAAGACACGCATCCCATCCACCTGCATCTTGTCCGCTTTCAGGTCCTCGACCGTCGCCCCTTCGACGTCTTCCTTTACCAGGACAAAGGTGAGCTGCGTTACACCGGCCCGGTGCGGCAGCCCGCGCCTGAAGAACTGGGATGGAAGGACACTGTCCGTGCCGAATCAGGCATGCTTACGCGCATCATCGTCAAATTCGAGGGCTACACCGGACGCTACGTCTGGCACTGCACATCCTCGAGCATGAAGACAACGAAATGATGCGCCCCTATGAAGTGGTGGCAGCCGGATAAATAGCACGATCGAGTGCAACTCGAATTCGAAAATTGCGGCAAATGAACTTCGAGGATGTTATCGTAGGCGGCTGTATGGCAGAAGCAACAAATAGCCGTAACCAGTTCAACTGGAAACTGCCGATCTATGCGGGTATCCTCGCGCTCGCCACTTTCCTCCCAATCGTGGCCTTTGACGGCGCTATAGGCTTACTCCTCGATATTTTCGTCACAGTCACCACCTGCTTGGTATTGCTGGTTGTGGCAATTGTCATCGCATTTCGTAAAAATTGGCTTCTATGTGGGGCAGTCTTCTCAATGTTGGTAGTTTTTTCTGCAGTCTCATACGGACTGCTGTTGAATCAGCTGGCGCTACATACCGAAGCTAATTGGCTGCTGTTCTCGAAAAAGTACAAATCCGAAGTGTTGACCCAACAGGTACCGCCGAAGGGCGATCTCAAACACATTGAATGGGATGGTTGGGGCTGGGGATCAAATGACACAAGTATGTATTTGGTTTTTGATCCAGACGACTCACTCCCTGCACTGATCAAAAGTCATCCAACCGGAAGACTCAACGGCGAACTCTGTGGCGTGTCGTGGATGCGACGTCTACAGAACCGCTGGTATGCGGTTTTGTTTTACACAAATACAGCCTGGGGCGACTGCGGTCCGACTCCAGCAAACTAAACATCGCACCGTTCCTCGGGTTGCACCCCATCCAGTCCTCAAGTAGCGTCTTTTTATGTCCGTCCCGCTCTCGCTCAGCGGCAAAGTCGCACTTATTACCGGAGGCTCGCGCGGCATCGGAGCCGCAGCCGTTCGTCTCTTCCATCAGGCCGGAGCGCGCGTCGCCTTCAACTACCGTAGCGCGCGTGCCACTGCCCAATCTCTGGCAAAAGAACTCGGCCCCGACTGCATCGCCATCGAGCAGGATCTCTCCAACGCTGATCAGGGCCGTGCGCTCGTCGCCAAAACTATTGCTGCCTTCGGACGCATCGACATCCTTGTCGCCAACCACGGTGTCTGGCCTCCTGAAGACGCGCCCATCGCCTCCATGTCTGAAGACCAGTGGCGCACTACCCTCGCCGTCAACCTTGACTCGGTCTTCGGGCTCACACAGGCCGCAGTCGCTCAGATGCTTCGCCAGGGCCGTCCTGAGCACAATTACCCCGCTGGACACATCGTCTTCGTCAGCTCCACAGCCGGCCAGCGCGGCGAGGCCAATCATGCCGACTACGCCGCCAGCAAAGGAGCCATCATCTCTCTCACCAAAAGTCTTTCCAGCGAGCTCGCCCCGCAGGGCATCTCCGTCAATTGCGTCGCGCCCGGCTGGGTTGACACCGATATGTCCGCGTCCGCGCTTGCCGACTCCGCAACCGGTGCGAAAATCTTCGCGACGATACCTCTGGGCCGCGTGGCGCGTCCAATCGAAATAGCCGGACCAATTCTCTTTCTCTGCACGCCCTATGCGGGCTTCATCAGTGGAGAGATACTCAATGTGAATGGAGGCGCAGTTCTCGCCGGCTGAAAAGCCGCATCTACAAGCCGATGAAAAAGCTCTCCACGCTTATCGTTCTCTTCGTTGCCTCTTGCGCGGCCTTCGCACAGGCCGCGCAAAATCCGAATGCCAACTCGCAGCAGGCCCGCGCCAAACTCCAGGCAATGCTCGCGGCCCTTGGCGGTCCGCGCTGGCTCTCACTTCAGAACACCTATACCAACGGTCGCGTGTCAGGTTTCTATCAGGGCAAGCCCACCGGCGAAATTACCGACTACTACTCGTGGCGCACACCCACCGGCGAGCAGCGGGCCGAATATGGCAAAAAACATGACGATGTTGTGATCTTCAGCGGCAACAAATGCTGGGAAGCAACCTATCAGGGCAAAAAGCCGCTTCCACAGGACGTCTGCAGCGACTACTGGCGCAGCAACAGTTATTCCATCGATGTTGCTCTGCGTGTCTGGATGAACGATCCTCGCACTATCTTCATCGACGACGGCCAGACGCTCTCTGAGCGCTACCTGACCGACCAGGTTACCCTAATCAACGCCAGCAATGACTCCATGACCATCCAGATCGACGCTGAAACCCACCTCCCGCGCAGCCGCACCTTCCAGTACCGCGACCCCGTCTACCACGATCTCGATACTGAGCGCGAAGAGTACGACAACTACCACCTCATCGACGGCTTTCCCACTCCGTTCAGCATCACCCGCTTTCACAATGGAGACATCACCAGCCAGCGCTACCTTTACAAGGCCGGGTATAACGTCCCGCTCCCGTCTGACGCCTTCAACATCGACGCCGTCGCGACGCGCATCAAGAAATAGCTGCTTTCACCGCGGGCGGTCCTTGCCGGACGGACTGGATTTTCCCGGCCAGCAGGAGGGCCACCGGAGCAGAATCCGGGATGACGCCGCACCCCCACAGATGGTCTCGTCTGTGGGGGGCGGTAAGGCGCATTCGCCCGTGCGGCCAGCACTCTGTAAACTCGGAGAGCGGAATCTCGTCTATTCCTGTGCATGGGACACATTGTTTCCACGGAGCTTCCGCCATTGACGCAGGAGCATCCGGTGCTGGAACTGGCAGACTTTGACGAAGTGGTGCGGTTGTACCGTCCGCGTATCTTCCGCTTCCTCATGGCCTCGCTCGGCGACCGTGATGTTGCCGAATCGCTCACGCAGGACTGCTTCCTTAAGGCATACAACGCCCGGAACCAGTTCCGCGGCGACTCCAGCCTGAGCACATGGCTCACGCGCATCGCTCTCAATTTGGTGCGTGACCACCTGCGCAGCCGCCGGATGCGCTTCTGGCAGAAGACGCGGGACTCTGCCCTCGACCTCGTCGATATCAGCGACTGGGTGCCGGACACAGCGGTCTCCGCGGAAACAGCGGTCCTGCAGCGCGAGCGCGTCAAGGACGTGTGGAAAGCAGTCGATCAGCTTTCCCGGCATCAACGGATGGTCTTCCTGCTGCGCTTCGTTGAAGAGATGGAATTATCGGAGATTGCGGAAACAACCGGAATGAACACCAGCACCGTAAAGTCGCATTTGTATCGTGCGCTGCGCATTGTGCGCGAACGGGCGGGAGGAGGCAAGGAATGAAATCGGATATGGAATACGAAGCTCTCGAACCCTCCGGCGAATTCGCCTCATCGATCGGCGACTTTCGCTCCGCGGTCACGCATGTTGCTGGACGCGAAACCGCTCAGCCTGTCTCTGTGGACTGGCTTGTTCCCGCGCGTCACCGCCACCGTCGGGCTCAGTTGAGAGTTGGCCTCGGAATCGCAGTCGGCTGGGCTTGCGCCGCGCTGCTTTGCGTTGCGACTTTGCCTCTCTTCACGCATCCGCACCACGCGGCTGTGGCGCACGTTGTAACGGTCTCCCCGGCGGCGGCTGTTACCGTCGAATCGGATTCAGCTCTGCTTGAGCAGGTGGACACCAACATTTCCGAGTCGGTCCCCACTCCGCTCGAGCCTTTGGCCGAGCTTGAAAGCTGGAATTCAACCTCCACAAATACTTCTGGCGATTCCGTAAACGGAACGTCGCTCAATCAAACGGAGAAAACAAATGTCGCTCACTAGCAAGAAACTTCCCGCACTTGTGTTATCGCTTGTTTCGCTGCTTTGCCTCTCGGCCGCCGTGCCGTCCTTCGCCCAGGACTGGCACGGCGGGCCTGGCGGAATTGGTGGTCCCGGCGGCCCCGGCGGCGGACCGGGCCCATGCGGTCCTCCAGGCGGCCCCATGGAGCACTCCTTCCGCGGCAGCGAGCGTGGCCGCTGGTGGAGCAACCCTCGGGTCGCGCAGCAGATCGGCCTCACAGACGACCAGAAGAAGCAGATGGATGACATCCTTCAGCAGCATCGCCTTCGCCTGATCGACCTGAACGCCGCGCTTGAGAAACAGGAAGTCCTGCTGCGTCCGCTGATCGGGGCCGATCAGCCGGATGAGCAAAAGGTGCTCAGCCAGATCGACGCCATCGCTCAGGCGCGCGCCGACCTCGAAAAGGAAAATGCGCGCATGCTCTTCGGCATTCGCAAGGTGCTCACTCCTGACCAGTGGACGAAGCTGAAGACCCTCGTAAAAAGCGGCCCGCCTCGCACGGGACGCGACCGTGACGGATGGAGCGGACGCTCTGGCAACTGGCGCGGCCCGAACGGCCCCGGCGCGCCAGGCAGCGGTCCAGGCGGACAGCCCGCGCCACCACCCCCGTCGTCAAATCAATAGGGTTTGCTGAAAGCCAGGTGCCCCGAAATAAAAAGAGGAGCTTCAAAGCTCCTCTTTTTTATTTCCCCTCAACCGCAATCACCCGTATTTCCGGATATTGCTGGTTCCAGTCCTGGGTCACGTGGTCGAAAATCAGGTGGAACTCCCGTGTCTGCCCCGGCCCGATCGGCGCAGTCGATACCGGTTCGATATCAATCGAAGGCTCCCTCGTGCGGATCAGCATCAGCGGCATCGTGTTTTTCTGCCCGATCTGGTTCGTATAGTCGTGCCATGCCACCTGCACCGTGATTCCCGTCACCGTCTTGCTGCCAGTATTGGCAATGTCGCCGTCGATATATGTCTGCTTCGCCCCAATGATGGTGGAGGACTCGCTCATCCTGATATTCGAGATCGTCAGATACTTCGCGTAGGGGTCCGGAGGAGCCAATCCTGCGCCGCCAGGGTTCGACGGAACCGGCCGCCGCCCCGTGATCAGCAGCACCGCCAGCGCCAGTCCAACCACGGTTCCTGCAATGGCCCAGGGAAGCAGCGACCGCGGCTCCCGGGACGGTGGCTCCGGCCTCAGAAACCCGGTCTTGTTCGCCTCATCTGCCATCAAGGCGATTCTACATCCCGTTTTGAAACGGTCCGAAAACCCGCTGCTATTAACTGGAACGTCACCAACATGAAAATTTATGAAATACCGAGTCGATTTGGAGCAAACTGGCGTCTAAGCAAAGCATAAGAGAAGATCCGGGAGCGGCTGCGGCGTGTATCCCGGTCATATAAAGCGAGCTGCACCATGGACCAGCGCCAGCTACATTTCGATTCGATTCAGCCGGAGAGCCGCAGGACCGCGGGCGATTCTGTTTATCAGATCGCCATCGTTTTGGCCGCACTCCTGCTGGTCATTTCCGCGTCTCTGTTCTGACCTCGGCCTTGTCGTCTACAAGAATGCGCCTACTCCGTTCTTGCCAGGAATAAATGGCCACGATCACTCAAGGACCGCGCTCCGCGTAGGCACCCGCTGGAGGCGTTTGTCAGCTAGTAAAGTGCGTATTGCGCTTCCTGCTCTTCCCGCCCAGCCTTCGACTCCTTCGTCAGATCAAAGACCAGCCGCTCAAGCACCAGTCGTTTGTCGGGAGGCTGCGACCGCAATTCCAGGTCCGCCCGCGCAATCAGCCGCAGAGCGCGCGTAATCTCACGGCTCGACTTGTACCGCCGCGCCTGCTTTATCAAATCTTCAGCCGCAAACGGAGGCATCCTGAAGCCTTGCCACAGCGCCTGCCAGATCGCTCTCGAGTCCCTCACGTTCTTCTCCAGAATCACCGCCATCTGCCGGAAGGTTCGCGCCAGCATGTACAAGTGCCCGATGGCCGAATCCTCGCCGCCGTCCGAAGCATTCAGCAACCCCTGCAGCAGCTTCAGCGAGCGCGCCGTGTCTTTGGCCGAAATCGCATCTGTCAGCTCATACAGCGAGCGCTGCTTCGCCGCCAGGACCATCGTCTCCACATCGCCCAGCGTCACATGCTTCTTTTCGCCTGCATACAGCAGCAGCTTGTTCCATTCGCTCGCGATCAGCATCATGTCTGATCCCAGCGCGTCGGCGAGCTCCCGCGCCGCGTCAGGATCGAACTTCACACCCTGCTTTTCGCTCTCCTGCACAATCCAGCGCAGCGCGTCCGTCTCATCCACGCGCGCCAGCTCCACCATCCCGCACCAGTCGCCCAGCGTCTCACGAATGCGCTCGTAGCGGTTCTTGTCCTCCATATCCATGCGCCGCGGATCAGATGGAATCCGGATATGGTCAGCCACAAACAACATCAGGCACTGCGGATTTGGCGACCGGAAATACTGCTCAATCGCCGCGAACTCTTCTTTCTTTGCCCCGCGCGTGTACAGCGCCTTCAGCCCGCGCACAAAGAACACCTGAAACGGGGCCATCAGCGACGGCGTCCTCGCCCGGTCCAGCACCTCGAAGATGCTTGTCTCCGCCAAATCGAGATCCGACAGGCAGAAATCCCTTAGGTCCTTCGGAACCAGTGTCTCCAGCACAGCCGCGCGGCATCGCTCGTAAAGAAAAATCTCGTCCCCGAGCAGCACATAGCCTGCCCGCGGAGTCTTCTCGCGAATCTCGGCAATGAAGCGGTCAGCCGCGGCAAATCCTGCGCCCATTCAGTTCCGCCTCGCCTTCATCAAAAGGACTCCAGAATATCCGACACCATCGCCTGCGCGAAATCCCTCGCCAGCCGCTGCACCGCCGGCGAATCTTCCTGGATAAACGTCACCAGGTCCTGCGTCGTTTCATACTGCTGGCGAAACAGGTACGTCGAATTCTGATACAGCACGTTCCCATTCCGGTCCACCAGCTTCACGCGCGCCTTGATCGTAATTAGAAAGCTCGACGACTGCCCCGTCTGCGAATTGTATGTCAGCGGAATCACCTGGTAGCTGGTGATCGTCCCATAGAGCGTCGCGTCTGCATTCGAACTGGTTCCCGCCACAAGCCTGTACGGTGTCCGGCTGGAAAACTCCTTGATCACCGCCTGCGTAAATGCAATCTCCGTGTGGTAGGACTGCGTGTCGTTCTGGAATACCGGCACTGCCAGCGTGTGGACCGTGTTCGGCAGATGCGCCGGCGATCCGGCAGGATGATACCCGCACCCGGCGCACAAAAGCAGGCAGAAGAGCATTGCAGCAGAAAAGACGCGGGACATGTCTGCTCTATTCTAACCAGCCAACACTCACCGCCTACGCTAAAATCAAAGAAGAACAATGAAATGCCCATACTGCGGGTTTGCGCAAGACCGCGTCGTTGACTCGCGCGAGAGCAAGGAAGCTGATTCCATCCGTCGTCGTCGCGAGTGCGAGCGCTGCAACAAGCGCTTTACCACCTATGAACGCATCGACGAAATCCCGTACATGGTCGTGAAAAAAGACGGCCGCAGGGAAAAATTCGATCGTCACAAAGTCCTCATTGGCCTTATGCAGGCCTGCCAGAAGCGCCCCGTACCGTCCGGAAAAATGGAAGCCCTGGTCGACGAGGCCGAAACCTTTCTCATGGATTCGCCTGAGCGCGAGCGCACCACACGCGAAATCGGCGAGTTGCTCATGAACCGCCTCAAGTCGCTCGACACCGTCGCCTACAT
>JASHRS010000067.1 GCA_030037215.1 Silvibacterium sp.
GAGCCGATCTCCAGCTTGGCGTCGATGTCACGGTTATCGTCCACGTGTAGCGTGAGGCCGCTCGTCGTGAAGCTCTTGAACCCGGAGGCAGCGATGGTCACCGTATATGGTCCGCCAACCTGTAATTGCGGCACCGTGTAGTAACCCTTGCTGTCGGTGGCCCCAGTGGTGGTGATGTTTGTGCTTGTATTAAACACGGTGATGGTGGCATTGGTCACCACGGCGCCGCTGGCGTCAGTGACCGTGCCATGGATGGTTGCGTAGAGATTTTGGGCTCGCGCTTTTGGGGAAGAGGTGAGGCAGAGAATCCCGACAACTACTGTCACACGTAGCAAAGCCTTAAGCTTCATAAGTTCCTCCGAGTGAAGCAATAAACCTAAATCAGAACTGGAAAGCGTTATCCCAACTCCAACTGCTGGTCGCTACTACAGGCTGTTCTCTATGTTGCTTTGGCTACGATTTGCCTCCGGGAAGAGCTGCTTTTGGGGGCGCTTCCCGGAAGCTATTGGTCTGGATCGAGACTAGAAGTAAATCTTGCCGGCGAGCTGAACAGCGCGTCCGGGTTGCGGATCGCCTCCCGTCAAAACAGGCTGGACGACCGACGTAATCGTGCCGAAGCTGGGACCATCGGCCAAAGAGCCATCGGGCTGAGCGAAGTTGGCGTGGTTGAAGACATTGTAGGTCTCCAGCCTGAGCTGGATGAAGCGCGGACTGTCGGCACGACCGATCGGGAAGTTTTTGAAGAGCGACATGTTGGTGTAGTTGAAGCCCGGTCCGCTGAAGAAACCGCGCTTCACGTTGCCGAAGGTGCCGAGGGGCTCAGGTGAAAAGGGTGAAGGATCGAACCAGAAGTTCGCAGGGCCATCCGCAGTGCTATACAGTGTCCGCGGAGCCCTGCGCGGAATATTGTAGGTGGAGGTGCTGAGATTATCCGGACACGCGTAGAAGGTAAATTCCGAGCCGTTGCAATAGAGCGAAGCATTGAGGCCCAAGCCTCCTACGGAAACCGGATTCCCTGACTGGAGAGCTGTCATTCCGGCGAGGTGCCAACCGCCGAGAAGTTCATTCACGATGTAATTGTTTCTCATGCCCTCCGTAAGCGGAACGACATAACCGTACCCGGCTACGAAGCGGTGGCGCGCGTCGTACTCGGAGTTGCCGTAGCTGAGCTGCGTGAAGCCCGGCACCCAGTTGGCTCCGACAAGGTTGTTGCTCTCACCAAAACCTGAGCTCTCGAAGCTGGAGCTGTTATCGAGCGCATGGCTATAGGTGTAGGAGAGGATGTAGTACAGTCCATGCGAGGGTGACTTGGTTAAGTTGACCTGCAGAGAGTGGTAGTTGGACGAGCCGTCGGTGTAGACCTGCCCCACTGTGCCGAAGTTCCCTGAGGTTTCCGTGTAGTCCTGAGGAGTAAGCAAAGAGGGGTAAATGGCATAGCTCGAGAGACAGGCTGTTTCGCCCAGCGCCAGGCACGTCGCAACCGCGGCGGCATGACCCGTCGGGGTGATTCGGTTCGCTTCATAGGCCCGCACCAGCTTATGCCCAAGCGACCCGACGTAGCCGATCGTGAGCACCTGGCTTCCCGGAATCTGGCGCTGAACCTGGAGCATTATGTTGTACGCATACGGCACATCGTAATTCGGCGAGATGGTGCTCAGGCCGTAGGGGGTAAATTGAGAGAAGTCGATGTTGGTCTGTCCGGGTGACGGGAAGGTATAGGGGAACGGGTTCGTAATGGAATAATTGGCACCACGATTCGCCACGTCCTGAAAGGGATTGGCGAAGCTTGGGCTGCCAATTCCAGGTGCAGCAGTTGCGCCCGGGCTTGAAGTTCCGAACGGCGGGTCTTCCAGATTCTGCAACTGTGCCTCTTCGCTGTCGCGGTTGAAGTACAGACCGAAGCCTCCGCGCAGGGAAAAGAGATGCTCACCCGCCGGGCCGGTCAGCCAGCCCCAGCTGCTATTGGGCGAATAAGCAAAGCCGACACGGGGAGCAAAATGGCCATATTTGGCTGTGGCCCCACCCTGGTTGTTGCAGCCGGGGTCGCCGGGATACAGCATGCTAGTCGTGGCCGTCGGGAAGATCTTGGACTGCGCTCCCGGCACGAAGCAGATGATCGCTTCACCGCCATATTGCAGATTGGCGAAGGGCGTTTGAATATCGTAGCCCGTTCCGTAGTTGAGCGTCAGGGAATCTGTCACCTTCCAGTTGTCCTGGGCGTAGCCATAGTACTCCCATGCCCGAGCGTTGATCAGAGCGCCGGAGCCTTGCGAGTAGCCGCTGGGAATGCCCACGAGGAAATCGAGCAGCGGGTCCCCGGAGGTGAACTGACCGCTGCCGCCGAAACTGAAGTTGCCGGCCGCATTGGCATAGAAGGGGTTATCGACCGTGAAGCGCTCTAAATGAACCCCGAGCATTAAATTGTGATTGCCAATAATTTTGGTGAAGTTGTCGGAGTAATCATAATTCCCGTCCAGACGAGGCTGCGGCCCGTTGTTGCTGAAACCTAGGGTAAAGTAGCCAGTGACGCCGATTTTGGGTGCAAAATAAGCGGCGGAACTTTGCGGCGTGATCGCGAACCCAAGGCTCGAGGGCGGCTGGACGATGGCCGACTCGACGGCACCAAAGTTGAAGCGGTAATAGCCGGCGCGCAACTCATTCAAGGTGCTCGGATTGAAAGTGTGGGTCCAGGAAGCGCTGAAGATTTTGAAGTGCGATGTATCGACCTCGGGGAAGCCCGGCAGGTTCGCGCCGGTAAACGGCAGGGTCTCAAAACTCGGATTGGACTGGAAGATGCCCTCTGCCCAGAGCTTATCGCTGTTGGTAATATTCACGTCGATCTTCATCACACCCTGATCGGAGCCCTCCGTGTCCGCGGAGTTGAAGTTGTAGTAAGTGCCGTTATAGTTTGGCGACGGAACGTATTTGTTGATCAGATTCGCGGAGATCGAGTTGAAATTCGATGTCGGAACGTCAACTGCCGATCCGGTGGGGAAGCAGGTGTTCCATGGGGTTCCGGCGGCGCAGGTGGTCCCGCTAGGTCCGGTGATCGCGAACGGCAGCGGATTGCCCGTAAGGCCCACCGTGCCGTTGGTGCCGCCGTTTGCCACATTGTTGTCTCCGGTCAAGTCCGCAAAACCTGAGCCATTCCGGCCCAACTGGTCGTCAGTGGGAACTTTGGTGAGCGTGGTTGTTCCGGTCGCGTTGCGCAGCCCCTGATAAGAAAGGAAGAAGAACAGTTTGTTCTTCAGAATGGGACCGCCGAAGGTCCCGCCGTAGAGGTTCTGGTGAAAAGGCGGCCGCGTAGCCGAGAAGTAGTTCCCATTGTTCAGGAAGGTATCGCGGTAGAACTCGAACCCTTCGCCATGAAACTGGTTGGTGCCGCTCTTGATCGTTTCGTTGACGATCGCACCGGAGTTGCGGCTGTATTCAGGGTTCTGGGTACTGGTGACAAAGGTGACTTCGGAAAGGGCCTCGGGACTAATCACCAAACCCTGATTCTGGAGGGGGGCATCATTGTTATCGGCGCCGTCCAACAGGTAGTTATTTTCCTGCGTTTGCGAGCCGTTGGCGGAAAAATTGCCGAATCGGTCGGAGGATTCGACGGTGCCGGGGGTAAGCTTTTGTAATGCGGAGGCATCCTGCCCTAATAGCGGCATGTCCTCGATTTCCGTGGAGCTAATTGTACTCTTGACCTGAGTGTCGGAGGTTTCGACCTGGGCGGCAGTGGCGCTCACCTCAACGGTCTGAGAGACGGAGCCCGGTTTGAGCACGGCATTGATTTCGCGGTTGTCATTGCTCTGCAATAGAATGCCCACGGTCTTCGCGGTCTGGAAACCAGTCAGGTCAATCGTGATCGTGTAAGGGCCTCCGATGGCAAGCTGAGGCAAGATGTAGTAGCCCTTGCTGTCCGTCGTTTGTTTGGTTGCGATGTCGGTGCTCGTATTCAGAGCAGTCACAGTGGCCCCAGGCACAACCGCACCGCTCGTATCGGTAACGGTACCGTGGATGGCCGCATAGACGTTTTGCGCGAAAGCAGCCGGCGAAACTGCGAGAGAAAGGGCTGCAACAACAACTGTCACAAAAAGCAAAGCCTTAAGCTTCATAAGTCCCTCCGAGTGAAGCAATAAACCTAAATCAGAACTGGAAAGCGTTATCCCAACTCCAACTGCTGGTCGCTACTAAAGGCTGTTCTCTATGCTGCTTTGGCTACGATTTGCTTCCGGGAGAAGCTGCTTTGGGGTGCGTCCCGGAAACTATTTGTCCCGGATTTAAGGAATTCCAGGATTCTGATTGCATTACTGCAAAATAAATGAAGGTTTGACAGCCGAATTAATTAGCAATCCCGGAACCAAAACAGGATAAATTGGCTGGATTTACGGATGCTCACAGTGCGGGAAGAAATCGATGTTCGAATAAGACGTTTATAATCAATTAGATATTGTGATATCCGATCGTCATAAGCCAAAGATGTCGGCTTTCCCTACACTAAGGGCACAAGCATGGGAATGCAGACCGGGAAATCCTATTTTGTATATTTCCCAGTGCCAGCCTACATAAAACTACAACTTATCCCCCGATGGAAAGCCTTCGTCACTAACTTCGTAGCGTTCGTCACAAACATA
>JASHRS010000068.1 GCA_030037215.1 Silvibacterium sp.
TGTTCGACTGGGCTGAGCGGTTGAAGGCGCGCACACCTCCGGTGCTGGTGTTACTCGATGAGCGCGGGAAACAACTCTCTTCCGAAGGGCTGGCCGAGTGGCTGCGAAAGCAGCGCGACGGCGGACAACAGCGGTTGGTGCTCGCTTTGGGTCCTGCTGACGGATGGTCGAACGCCGAGCGGGCACGCGCCGGGATGCTGTTGTCGCTCGGTCCAATGACATTGCCGCATGAGCTCGCGCGAGTTGTCGTAAGTGAGCAGCTCTATCGGGCATTTACAATCCTTGCTGGACATCCGTACCACAGGGACTGACTGTCCAGGTACACGCGTTTCGCGCCATCCTGAAATCCACTTTGGAGGTCCTCCCGTTGGTCGGAATGAAAGGACAGAGAGAATCGTTTGGCTGAATCACGACAAGGTCTGATCCTGATTAACACCGGGCCCGGCAAGGGCAAGACTACGGCGGCGATGGGTACGGCACTGCGTGCCGTGGGCAATGGGCTTCGCGTGCTGATGCTCCAGTTCCTGAAGGGATCATGGCATTACGGCGAGCTTGATGCAGTAACGGCCTTTGACGGCAACTTTGTCATGAAGCAGATGGGCCGCGGATTTGTAAAGGTCGGCGGTGCGGAGACCGATCCGGAAGATGTGAAGATGGTCGAGGCCGCGTGGGACGAGGCGCGCGAGGCGATTCTCTCGGGTGAGTGGGACATGGTGGTTCTGGACGAGATTAACTACGCGATAAGCTACGGGATGCTTGATCCCGCGAAGGTGGTCGAGACGCTGAAGGCGCGACCACCGATGGTCCACGTAATTCTGACTGGGCGGAACGCGCATCCCTCGCTGGTAGAGATCGCTGATACAGTGACGGAGATGCGCGAAGTGAAGCATGCGTATCAGAAAGGCATTCTGGCGCAGCGCGGCATAGAATACTGAAGAGGATCGAAGATAAATGTCTTGGTTTCGTCGAGACGATAGCAATATCGAGGGCGGGGGCGCAAAATCCGTTCGCACCGAGGGGTTGTGGATCAAGTGCGATTCGTGCGGACTGGTGATCTGGAAAGCAGATCTGGAAGCAAACCTTATGGTCTGCCCCAAATGCGGCTACCACTTCAAGATGGATGCGCGAACCCGCGTGGCTATGCTGCTGAAGCCGGGCTACGAACTGGTAGACCTTCAGTTGAAATCGACCGATCCGCTGGAGTTTGCCGATCTCAAGCCCTACAAGAAGCGCCTCGAAAAGGCACAGGCCGATACCGGTCTGAATGATGCGATTGTGAATGCGCTGGGGACTCTGGGCGAGCATTCTGTGGTGCTGAGCGTGATGGAGTACAGCTTTATCGGCGGAAGCATGGGAGCCGTGGTGGGCGAAACCATAGCGCGGGCCGTCGATCGGGCGCATGACACGCGGCGGCCGTTGATTATCGTAGCCGCATCCGGTGGCGCGCGCATGATGGAGGGAATTGTGAGCCTGATGCAACTCGCCAAGATCTCGGCTGCACTGGCGCGCCTGGATGAGGCGCGAATCCCATTTATCTCTGTGCTGACCGATCCGACGACTGGCGGCGTGACGGCCAGTTTTGCCATGCTTGGCGATCTGAATGTGGCCGAACCAGGTGCGCTGATCGGCTTTGCCGGACCGCGCGTAATCGAACAGACGATCCGGCAGAAGCTGCCGGAGGGCTTCCAGCGGTCGGAGTTCCTGCTGCAGCACGGATTTCTTGACGCGGTGGTCACACGCAAAGACCTGAAGAACTATCTTTCGCGGGCGCTCGACTTCATGGCCGTACCGGCATAAGCTTCGCGGGACCTGCGATCCCGCTTAGAATCAATCTATGTCTTATTCAACCGCGGTTGAAGGGCTGTTCGCGCTTGCAGGCGAGTTGCATTCCGCTCCGGGACAGCCTCGCCGCAAATTTGATCTCGACGCGATGCGCGTGCTGATGGACGCGCTTGGCTCGCCGCAGCTTCGCTTTCCTTCCGTGTTGATTGCAGGAACCAACGGCAAAGGTTCTACCTCGGCCACGCTGGCTTCGATCATGCACGCCGGAGGTTACCGAGTGGGGCTTTATACGTCGCCGCACCTCACACGCGTGAATGAGCGGATTCGCGTCGACGGACGCGATATCTCCGATGACGACTTTGCGGCGTACTACTTTCGCGTAGATGATTGCGCTCGGAAACTGGTCGCCGACGGGAAGTTGAAGGGGCATCCGAGCTTTTTTGAGATGATGACCGCGCTGGCCTTCGTCGCTTTTGCCGAGCAGGGCGTGGAGATCGCGATACTCGAAGTGGGGATGGGCGGACGGCTCGATGCGACGAATATCGTTGAACCGCTGGTTTCCGTGATCACCGATATATCCCTTGATCATATGGAGTGGCTGGGCGGGACTATTACAGAAATTGCGCGGGAAAAGGCGGGAATTCTGCGACAGAACGGCGTGCTGGTAACTTTGCCTCAGCATCCTGAAGCAAACCAGGCGATAGGCGAAGTTGCGACGGCTCTGAACGTCCGCGGCGTGAATGCGGTTGAATATATTCCGGTGCGTGGAGATGAGGGAAGCAGGTATCCACTGACGGTTCTGGGCGAGTCAATTACGGTTGCGTCGCCACTAACCGGCGCGCATCAGCAACGGAATGTAGCGCTGGCCATCGCAACAGCAGTCGAATTATGTAACCATAACGGTTACAAATTAACAGCCAGCCAGATTGTGAGCGGTATTCGGACAACGCGATGGCCTGGCAGGCTCGAGCGGATCTCGCGCGCCGGCCAAACAGATGTGCTGCTTGATGTAGCGCACAATCCAGCGGGTGCATGGGCATTGCGGTCAGCATTGTCGCACCTGGAGCCTCAACCGCAGGCCATGACCGCGGTCTTCGGATGCCTGAAGGACAAAGCAGTTGCAGAAATGGCGCAGATCCTGTTTCCGATGTTCGACACAGTCGTTCTCACCGAGGTATCGTCGCCACGCAGCGCATCTCTGGAAGAACTACGAATAGCTGCTGAGACAACGGGGGCCCGATTTCTTACCGCGCCCAGCCCACACGAGGCATTAAAACTGGCCTTAGAGCTGACTCCTCCAGACGGGTTGGTCACGGTGGCTGGATCGGTCTATTTGGTGGGTGAGTTGCGCGGCCAGTTGGCGGAGCCAGAATCGTGAGCGGAAAAATTTTGGGCCCCAGGCCAAATCCCCTGCCGTGGGGATCAAGGTTGATGAGTTTTCTAGTGCGTGCCCCGCTCTTTCTTATGGCTACCGGCTTCTTCGGCAGCCTTTCCATGATTGCATCCCTATGGGATAAGACGGGGAAGATTCAACACCAGATTGCCCAGCGATGGGGCCGGACCGTGACGCGGATCAGCGGTGCCAAGGTTACTGTGCTGGACGGACAAAATCTTGATGGGCGTGTAGGAGTGTATGTAGCCAATCATCTGTCATATACAGACACACCGGTGCTATTCGGCGTTTTGCCATTCCAATTCAGAATTGTGGCTCGGCATGATCTGTTCACGCTGCCCTTCATTGGCTGGCATTTGACTCGTTCTGGACAAGTTCCAGTTAATGTGACGAACCCCCGAGCGTCAATTTCAAGCTTGGGGAGCGCAGTGAAGACCCTGAAGTCAGGCATACCTGTATTCATCTTCCCGGAAGGCGGCCGAAGTGAGACGGGACAATTAGCGGAATTTCTGAATGGACCAGCCTTTATGGCAATCCGTGCCGGGGTTCCTATCATTCCGATGGCGCTGATCGGCACCTATGAGCTCCTGCCGATTCATACGGCGGAGTTTTATCCCATGCTAGTTACTCTGGTAGTTGGGAATCCGATCGAGACACATCAATACTCAATTCGGCAGGTTGATGAGCTTACAGAGCGTGTACGGATGGAGATCAGTCGCATGTACTACCAGCACTCATACATGAAACCTCCAGACGCTCAGAATCTGGATACGAAGCAAATCAACAGGGACGAGCCTCAAGCTCCGCGTCTGGAAAATGTGGAGAATTGCAGATGAAACGCCCCCGAATCGCGATTCCGGAGCCAACTTCTGGAGATGCCGCTTATAACGAACGGTCTTGGCCGCAGTATGCCCAAGCTATTGAGATATCGGGTGGAATCGCAGTGAAGGTCCCCCTTTCCGCGACACCAATGGAGGTAGCGCGGCTGGTCACATCCTGTGAGGGTGTGCTGCTCCCTGGAAGCGGAGCAGACGTCGACCCGGAAAAATATGGGCAAGAGCGCATTCTGGAATGCGGCCCATCGGATCCAGCTCGCGAAGCAGTGGACGAACTGCTTATGCAGGACGCGGCGAATCTGCACAAGCCTCTGTTTGGTATCTGTTATGGTTTCCAGGCATGGAATGTCTGGCGGGGAGGATCACTGATTCAAGACCTGAAGACAAAAGTGAACCACAAGCCCGGTCGCGAAGTGCGTGAAGCTCACCATGTTGCTATTGCAGAAAACTCAAAGCTTGGAACGATTACCGGCGAGAAGGACCTGACTGTGAATAGCAGCCATCACCAAGGGCTCGCACAACCGGGAGATGGTCTTACGATAGCTGCACGAAGCGTCGAGGACGGGTTGATTGAAGCAGTTGAAGGCACCGATGAGCAGTTCGTAATCGCAGTTCAATGGCATCCGGAGAGGAGCTTTGCTTTTGACGAAGTCTCAAAGGCCCTCTTTGCAAACTTTGTGAAAGCGGCAGAGGAGTGGCAGCCTCGCGTGGTCAGGGAGTCTATTGCGCGGTGACTACTGATGAGTTAGCCCAAGCGCTTCAGGAGGCTGGGCTTGATGCTCTACAAGCTGAACAGCTTTCGCAATTCAAGAGTTATCTTGCTTTGCTCCTTAAATGGAACGCCAGACTAAATCTGACTGCTGTTCGGGATGTTAAAGCGATTATTCGCAGACATTTTGTGGAGTGTATTCAGGCCGCTCAGGCGCTTCCCAAGCTGCCAGAAGGCTCAACGCTGCTGGATTTCGGTTCTGGAGCTGGCTTCCCTGGCATTCCGATCGCGATCTGTAGGCCCGAGATTCGAGTGACATTGGCTGAGTCTCAACGAAAGAAAGCAGCATTTCTCCGCGAGGTGGTAAGGACGCTCGGTATAAGGACTGAGGTTTTCGATGGCCGGGTTGAGGAGATCGCTAAAGAAAGACGCTTCTCTTTTGTTACGCTTCGGGCCGTCGATAAGATGGCTGAGGCTTGCCGGCAAGCCGTCTTGAGAATCGCCCCTGAAGGATGGATCGTGGTCTTCTCGACGACAGAGAAACAGGCTGAGATTAAAGCTGTTTTACCTGAGATTCACTGGAGGCAAAGATTGCCGGCTTCGGGGCTGGATAAAGGCGAGATTCAGCTGGGCCAGCGAAGCTGAAACAGGCACTGTTCCACATGGAACAGTGCCTGTTTTCTCTTCAGCTCATCTCAAATGTTCCACATGGAACATCCGCGATTTCCACCGGGGGCTCTTCTGGAGCAACCCAAATGAGAGTATCCCGCGATTAACTGCATTCTGCTCGTTTTCAATAACTTGTTGAACACTGCGGCAGCGGCGGCGAAGCAACTTCCACAGACATGACCTCGTTCTGCACAGGCGGTTATTGTTGCTTTGGGGACTGCTCCGCAATACTCTTGATGGTTCATGGCTATTGTTCTGGCAGTTGTGAACCAGAAGGGCGGCGTAGGCAAAACGACGACCGCCATTAACCTCGCGTCAGCCCTGGCCCTTGAAGGGTTAAAAACACTTCTGATTGATTGTGACCCTCAGGCCAATTCGACTGGCGGACTGGGATTTGCTCGCGACGATGGGCGCAAATCCACTTACGACGTTTTTTCTGGGGAATGCACACTTTCGGAGGCGATTTTAGAGACAGAAATCGCTACTCTCTCACTGGTTCCTTCGAGCAAGAACCTGATCGGCGCAAACGTTGAATTGATTCAAAACGAGCGGCGTGCATTCCAACTAAGAGAGGCCCTGGAACCAGTTCGCGGCATGTATGACTTTATTCTGCTCGACTGCCCGCCGGCACTTGACCTATTAACTCTCAATGCTCTGGTCGCTACCGACAGGCTGCTTGTACCCATGCAGGCCGAATATTTTGCGCTGGAAGGAATAAGTGAGCTGGTACATACGCTGGAGCGCGTGCGAGGGGGGTTCAATCCGGAATTGGAAATTGAGGGCGTACTGTTGACCATGTACGATGACCGCACGAATCTGGCGCAGCAGGTTACTGAAAATCTCCGTGATTTCTTCAAGGACAAGCTGTTCAAGACCGTGATCCCCCGCAATGTGCGACTAGCAGAAGCGCCAAGCTACGGAAAGCCCGTTCTGCTCTATGACCCGAGATCACGCGGAGCAGAGAGTTACCGGGACCTCGCCGATGAGCTCCTGACCCGCAACAAAATCGAGAGTCCACGCGCGAAAGAGCGTAAGGCAGCCTCAGATGCGAGGACAAGAGTAAACGTAAGGTTCTGGCCCTACGGCAGTTAGGGACCTGCCACAGATAAATCTTCTGGAAATAAGCAAGGAAGAATTGCGATGACAAGCACAGTAGAGCATTTGAAGCGAAGAGCGTTGGGGAAGGGTCTGGAGTCCCTGCTGCCCCGAGTCGATGCAGTGGCAGCAGACGAACCTGCGAAGGCGGGTAGGGATGGCATTCCCCGCGAAATTCCTGTAGAGGCTATCGATCGAAACCCATTCCAGACGCGGACGCGCTTCGAGGAAACTGCATTAGCCGAGCTGGCGGCCTCGATTGCCGCTACTGGCGTAGTTCAGCCGATTCTGGTTCGGCCATTGTCGGATGGCCGTTTTCAACTGATTGTCGGCGAGCGGCGCCTTCTCGCATCGAAAAAGGCCGGGAAGCCAACCATCCCTGCGATTTTAAGGCAGGTCTCTGACGAACAAGCGATGGAAATTACTATCGTCGAGAACCTTCAGCGGACAGATTTGAACCCGATGGAGCAGGCACGTGCTTTCGATCGGTTGAGCCGCGAGTTCAGGCTTACGCAAGAGCAGATGGCACAGCGCACCGGCAAGGACCGTGCTTCTGTTGCAAATTTTCTGCGCCTCCTGCGCCTGCCAGTTGAGATCCAGACCAAGGTTGAAGGCGGTGAACTGAGTTTCGGGCACGCTCGCGCACTTCTATCGCTCGACGATCCTGAATCGATCCTGAAGGCAGCAAAGAAGGTTGTGGCTCTTTCGATGTCTGTGCGCCAGACAGAGAGCTATGTGCAGGGTATCGTGAATCCGGAAAAGCGCAAGGCTGTCGAGAAAGTGAAAGAGCCCCTTGATCCCAATGTTCGCGAGGCTCGCGATCTTCTCCAGCGTGCTCTCGGACTCAAGGTAACGATTGAAGACCACAAAGGTAAAGGCCGCGTGATCATCGAGTATTCGAGCCTGTCGGATTTCGATGAGTTGCTGGAAGCGATCGAGTCGGTCCGACGAGCCTAAATCTCTTTGGCCTCATTATCTATTAAATAATTTTATATCTATAGCTTACAAAATATGCGCCCCTTCGCGGCCTCTGAAAGTCATAGAAATGGAAGATCTTTCGCAACTCCCCACTGAAGCTCGTAATCCGGCGACGGAAGATCTTGACCGGTTGACAACGCTTGATCTGGTTCACACTCTTCATGCGGCCGACCACGACGCGGTTGCTGCGGTTGAAGCTGAGCTGTCGCAAATAGCCCTTGCCATTGATGGAATTGTTTCGCGGCTGGATCTGGGCGGCAGGCTTTTCTATCTTGGAGCAGGGACTTCAGGGCGATTGGGAGTGCTCGACGCCTCGGAATGCCCGCCAACCTACAATACGTCTCCTGAGATGGTGCAGGGCCTTATTGCGGGCGGCGATAAGGCGCTGCGATGGTCCATCGAACGCGCCGAGGACGATGAGGCGCAGGGGCGGCGCGATCTTGCGGAGCACAATTTCTCTGCGAAAGATGCAGTAATCGGCATCGCCGCGAGCGGACGCACTCCGTACGTATTGGGTGGTGTGAAATATGCGCGCGAGTTGGGCGCTCTCAGCATCGGGTTGAGTTGCGTTCCTGGCTCACCGCTGGCCAGAACTGCCGAATTGGCGATTTCTCCGGCAACTGGACCGGAACCCGTCACTGGATCGACACGCATGAAGGCGGGAACGGCAACAAAAATGGTGTTGAACATGTTGTCGACGGGCGCAATGGTGCGCCTCGGCTATGTCTACGGCAACCTCATGGTGAATGTGCAGCCCACCAACGAGAAGTTACGCGACCGCGCCACCCGTATTGTGACAACCGTTACAGGGCTGGAATACAACGAGGCATTTAGTCTGCTCAAGGAAGCTGGGTCCGTAAAAACTGCCATCATCATGGCAGAGTTGGGTGTGGACCGCAAGGAAGCCGAGCAGCGTCTGGCCCGGGCACATGGACGTCTTCGCTCCGCATTGGAGCAGTCAAAATAGCAACGCCTTCTCATGGCGCAGGATTTGTAACAAAAACGGTTACTTATTATTTTGGAGCAGTGTATACGTGAAGGCAACACAGTTTGAATTCCGGTATCGGCTGTGGATCGGATTCGTGATCTATTTACTTGGGTTCTGGGCACCGTGGCTGCGTTATGGCGACTCTGGCCGAGTCTCGACGACTTGGCTCGAACTTTCGGGCGAGTTGTCCCGATGGTTGCCTCTTGAAACAGCGACGATCGTGGTTACTTCGGCAGCGATTCTGCTGGCGATCCTGGGGACAATTCTTCGCATCTGGGGAACGGCATACATCGGTAGCTCTGTGGTGAAATCAGCCACCATGCACGCTCGCGGCGTGGTGGCCGCGGGGCCTTATAGGCATCTTCGGAATCCGCTTTACCTTGGGAGCTTTTTGTTTGTGGTGGGCATTGCAATCCTTATGCCGCCGTCAGGAGCGATCCTTTCCTTGACTGCGAGCTTTGTGCAGATGCTGCGGCTGATTCTGCGCGAGGAGCCGTACATGGAGGAGCAGCAAGGCGACGGTTATCGAACATACAAGAAACTTGTCCCGAGACTGCTTTTCAGCCCGGTGGCGCGTGTTCCAAAATCTGCGGACGAGCCGGAATGGTTGCAGGCGATATATGCAGAAGCCTTTTACGTGACCATGACAGGTTGCTTCATCGCGCTGGCATGGCGCTACAATGCAACTCTCCTGATTCAGGCCCTGCTGATCTGTTTTGGACTTTCGCTTGTGGCGCGGGCTTTCGTAATCAAACCAGCATGAGAAAAGAAAAAGGGGAGACGAGCCTCAATTCGTCTCCCTCTCCCTGTTAGGCTGTTGCCGCATACTGTCAGGTTGAATGGCGGCGGCTGCCATTGAGCAACTACTTCTTGGGGGGGGCGATTACGTCCTTCGCGGCCTTGGCGACGCGGAATTTCACGACGGTCTTGGCCTTGATCTTGATCTGTTCGCCGGTTTGCGGGTTGCGGCCCATGCGGGCCTTGCGCTCTGCTTTCACCAGACGGCCGAGGCCGGGAATCACGAAAACGCCGCTCTTCTTCGTTTCCTTGATCGCAGTTTCCGCGAGCAGGTCGAGGAACGCTGCGGACTGCTTGTTGGTCAATTCGAGCTTTTCCGCGAGCTGGCGGACGAGAGCAGTTTTGGTCATTGCTGTTGCCATGTTTATTTCCTCCTGGATTCGTTTGTGCTCGAACCGAGAAAAAGCGGTTCGACGCCGCAAGGTCTTTCCTCTCCGCATTCACCTGACGGAGCCTCGCAGCCGCAGCTTGGAAGCCCTGTGTTTATGCGGGTCCGAGAGAACCCACCGCCGTTTACCTTGCGTCTTTTGAAAGAGTTTGTCAATAACAAAAGGCTCGGTTTCCACAGGTTTTTTGCGGTTTTTTGCGGTTTTTGCCGGTTTCAGGCTATTTTCAGGCAGGAAAAGCGGTCAGGATGATGCGAAAAAGCTCACAGGCAAAGGCTGGAAGCCGATACCATGCGAATGAGTGTAGGCGCGTTGCTTCGTGTCAGTAAAGTGCAAAAAGCGGCTTTTTCTTTGCGGATGCCGCGTGTAACAGCGGCTCATTGAGGAAGTCGACGAGCGGTGCAGTCAGCCGAAAATACGCTTCCACGTTCGCCGGCAGTTTGGGCTTGAGCGCCTCAGCTACAGGCAGTGTGGCGATGACTCCCCATTGCCTCCATTTGATCCATTCCATTGCCGGATGCTCTGCGGGAAAACCTTTCGGCGGACGAGTGAGCGCCTGGGGATCGTGAAGGATCATCTTCGTGCGCAGCTTCTTGTCTTCGATCAGCTTGCGAAACTTGGCGTGATGCTCCAGCAGGTGCCGGCGTATGGCGAAGAGCTGCTCCTTCGGCGGCATGTAGACACCGGCGGCGAGAATCAACTCGGTCGGACTGATGTGCAGGTAATAGCCTCCGCCTGAGGTCTTTTCCAGCCCGTTGCGCGTCCACCACGCCGCAAGATTCGTCTTGTATGGCGACTTGTCGGCGGAGAAGCGGGTGTCGCGATAGATGCGGAGCATGCACTTCTGCGGCGTGCGGATGTGCCCCGGCGCATACTCTGCCATGCCGTGCAGAAGCCGTGTTATGAGTGCCAGCATCGGCTGCTTGAGTTCCTGTTCGTACACGTCACGGCGCGTCTCAAACCACTCGCGGCGGTTGTTGCGCTTCAACTTGCGAAGGAAGTCGATTGCTTTAGGTGTGAAATACGGATTTGCTGTGGATGCGGCTTCAGCCCTTGAATTGTTTTTTCGCACGGTCACGCGGCTATTGTACGGAATCCTGCCGCGCGTTTTTAAGCCGCGGCAGTAACTTTTTCCGCGCGATAGACTCCAATAGGCAGGAAGGTGACGATGTTCAAAGCGACTCTGCGCGCGACTGTGTTACTTGTGGTCGGACTACCGATACTGAGCTGCCACGCCGCCGCGAATTCTCCGGTTCCTCCGCCAAACAGCGATGTCGCTCTGGCTGCTGCTCAATCACGCACAACGGCGGTTTTTGCCGGAGGCTGTTTCTGGGGCACGCAGGCGGTTTTCGAGCGCGTGAAGGGCGTACTGGAGACAACTGCCGGCTACTCCGGCGGAAGTGCCGCAACCGCGCATTATGAGGACGTGACGACTGAGACGACAGGCCACGCAGAGAGCGTGCGCGTTGTCTACGATCCATCGAAGATCACCTACGGCCAATTGCTGCGAATTTTCTTTGCGGTTGCGCACGACCCAACGGAACTCAACCGGCAGGGCAATGACATCGGGACGTCGTACCGCTCGGTGATCTTCTACGCGAACGACGACCAGAAACGCATTGCCACTGCGTACATCGCGCAGCTGGACGCGGCGCATGTGTTTCCAAAGCCGATTGTGACGCAGGTTGTTCCGCTGAAGGCGTTTTATCCAGCGGAAGACTATCACCAGGACTATGCGCTGAAGAATCCGGACAACCCGTATATCTACGTCTGCGACCGCCCGAAAATTGCGGCGTTGAAGGCCCAGTTTCCAGATCTTTTCGTGAAGTACAAAGGAGAATAGTCGGTTTATTCCCCAGGAATTTTGCGCGCCTGCTTCACGTGGAACGCGGTACCAGCGTGCAAAGTGAACTCTAGACGGTCGGCGCGGCGCACATTGTAGACAAGCGTGGGACGGAAGCAGGCGATACACTCGCCGGATGGACGGCGCACGCTGGGATAGAGAATTCCATTGGATTGCTGCGCGAGCAGTTGCGTCGCCAGCGCCTGCGGCGCGCGATAGCATTCGGGGATGGGCGCTGGACGCAGAAACTTTCTGAATTGCGGCCGAGGCTCGGTCAGATCGCAGACGGACATGGTGAAGTCGGCGAGATAGTCGTCAAAGGTTGCAAGCTCGGGTTCAGGCCAGTTCACTTCTTCCAGCTGGCGCTGTTTATGGAAGGCAACTTCGGTCAGCGCCGTTGCACGGTCGAGACCGGCATACCACGCTCCACGATTGGGGCCGTTGAAGCGGCCGCCTTCAGGCGATGCATGGCTAAAGGCGGCGTTGACGATGTGAGCATAGTCAACACCATAGACAAGCTCATGGACCGTGATGCCGGGGAGCAATCCCCCTTCGCCGAGCAGGCGCGTGTTAGTGGCGCTGTCCAGTTCCAGCAGATGATCGAGCGTCGCGCTGTCATCGGCAAGACGCGAGAGCACAGTGCCGCGCTCGCTGTACTTTGCCGGAATAAGACGGTGCGTATTCCTGAGGCGAACGGCCGTGATAGGGAGGGCCATTACTGGCCACCACGGCGCGCGTCGAGGAGCTGCCGGACATGCACCATACCGGGCTGTCCGCGCTGCACGATGTATGCCAGAGGAGTAAGGCTATGGAACATGGGGTTGGAATTGGGCAGCGTCATCCAGGCATCGGCCAGTTTCGGGCTGTAAAGAATATTGAGCGCTTTGAAGATCCCGATCAGCAGCGAGATGCGGGTGAGGGTGTCCTGGTCGAGGATGCGGCCTTTGGGGTCTTTCTTCAAAGCATAGAAGGAGCCGGTGGACATGCCTCCTAGCAGTTGGCGGGCTTCGGGTTCGCGCAAATTCCATTTGTCGATAATGCCGAGGAAGCCTTTCACCGCGGCTGGGCTTAGGCGACGGCGTGTTGCCGCGTCAGAAAAATCAGCAGCAGCTTCGGGAATATATCCGGGAATGACGGGATACGTTAATGTTGCGGACGCCATACGGCATTCTCCATTTCTGAATCATTATTGCATCATATTTGATGCTCTCAGGTAAAGCGCCGATTCGTGCCCGAGCCTATAATCACCGAATGAATCCCGAGATGGAACCGAATCTGGTTACGGCTCCCGCGCTTGAGGGCGTGCTCAGGGAGTTGATGGCGCGCGAGCCTATCTTTCATCGCCCGGAATGGGGCACGACACGGATGGATTTTGAGCGAATGACAGTGCCGGACTTCTGGGAGGTCGGTGCTTCAGGACGCCGCTACAGCCGCAGTTATGTTCTTGATGAACTGGAAAAGCGCTTCCAGAAAGAAGGCGAGGGTCCGGCTTCGGACTCGCTGAAGGCGAGCGAATTCTATTGCCGAAGACTGTGCGGCGAAGTCTATCAGTTGACCTATACGCTGTTGCAGGGTGAGCGCAAAACGCGCCGATCGACGATCTGGCAACGGACGGCCGAGGGGTGGAAAATCATCTTCCACCAGGGAACGGTGGTTGAGGATGCTTAGCGGATGACCTTGAGAGCTGCGCGGAAGAGCGCGTCGAAATCCTGACCGAGAGATTTATCTTTTCCCACTGCCGCTTCAATGGCCTTTTGCGCCGCAGGCCGCTGGTAGCCGAGGTTGGTCAGGGCAGAGAGCACGTCTTCGGCTGCCGGTCCGGCCGAAGTGACAGCAACCGGAGCAACGGCCATGTCTTCCAATTTGTCTTTCAGCTCGACAACCAGGCGCTCCGCGAGCTTTTTGCCGACTCCCGGGATGTGGGTGAGTGTGGCATGGTCCTGGGCGCGGATTGCGGCGACGGTGCGCTCCGGGCTGATCCCGCTGAGGATGGTCACGGCAAGGCGTGGGCCGACTCCGCTGACAGTGATGAGGCGCTCGAAAAGGCGCTTTTCCTTGAGATCGAGAAAGCCATAAAGCGCGAGGATGTCTTCGCGGACCTGTGTGTAGATATGGAGGGAGACTTCAGCGCCTTCGGCGGGCAGCGCGGTGAATGTGGGAATGCTGATGATGACCTCGTAGCCGACTCCGGCGGTTTCGATGACGACGTGGCCGGGCTGTTTGGCAAAAAGGCGTCCGCGGAGGTGGGCGATCATAAGAGTGATTAGGCAATAGGGAACAGGCAATAAGCAATAGTGGGTTGTAGCTGGTTGAGGTTCGGTCTTTCACCCTTTTACTCGTGACTAGGGTGAAATGTGGGCTTTCATTGGATAGAAAGAATAACGTTTTTTACATCCGGCAGTCTGTCCTATGGACTGTAGGGAGATGCTATGAAAACTCTGCTGCTTGCATTGAGGTTATTCGCTCTGCCCTGCTTACTTTCTGTTTTAGTGCGGGCCTCGCCTCAAATACCTCAACCTCCGCAGCCACTTACTCAGGAGCAGATCGCCGTCTATCGTGCATTTCTCGCAGATTTTGTGACTGAAATAAAGATCCCGGTTCGACTCTCGGATGAGACGGAGTCATTCACAGTGAGTCCGTTCGACTATTCACGGTGCATGTGGGAATTCAAAACAGGGACGGTTGCAACGATACACCAGCTTGGTCATCAGTTCGCAGATCTTCCAAATATCAAAGTTGTGAGTGCGGAAGCTGCGGACGAAACAGATACAGTTGAGGCGGACTCTAAGTCTGGAATTCTGCGTATGTCTGAAATTCTCTTCGATTCAACGCATCACCTGGCAGCACTGCGATATTCCTACCATTGCGGCGGTTTATGTGGAAGAGGAGGTACAGTCGTCTTCGTGAATGACAATGGGAAGTGGCAAGATGCGGGGCGTGACTGCTTTAAATGGATCCGTTGATT
>JASHRS010000069.1 GCA_030037215.1 Silvibacterium sp.
GAGTACAATCGGGATACTGCTCTACTGGCGGCGCGTTATGCGTGTCCCCAGTGGATTGCGCACTTTCTGCCACTTTCGTGGGCGCAGCAACGTCTAAGGGAGTGGCGATCGGCCAGGGGACTGATCGACGGGGGTCGCGGTAGCTTATCTCCTTCGCCGCGAAAAAGGAGAGTTTGGTGAACTCGAGCGCAAAAACCATCATGTTTTGGGTCTTCATCCTCATCTGCCTCGTGCTGCTTTGGGGCGTGGTCGAGCGAAGCACCAGCATGGGCAAGGAGCAGGAGTACGCCTACTCCGATCTCTATGACAAGGTGGTCAACAATCAGGTGCAGGACGCCACCATCCAGGGCGACGAGCTGCACGGCCATCTCAAAATCTCGCCCAGGGACGAGTTCCACACCACTCTGCCCTCGAACTACGAAGACCTGCTCAAGGCCATGATCGCCGCCAAGGTCAACTTCTCCATCAAGGAGCCGCAGAACAACGTTCTCATTCCACTGCTCATCAACGCGGGCCCCTTTGTCCTGCTCATTGCCGTCTGGTTCTTCATGCTCAGGCAAATGCAATCCGGCGGCAACAAGGCGCTCTCCTTCGGCAAGAGCCGCGCGCGCCTGCTCTCCATGCAGCAAAAGAAGGTCACGTTTAAAGACGTGGCCGGCGTCGACGAGGCCAAGGAAGAGCTGAAGGAGATTATCGAATACCTGCGCGAACCGCAGAAGTTCCAAAAGCTTGGCGGACGCATTCCCAAGGGCGTGCTGCTCGTCGGACCTCCCGGAACCGGCAAAACCCTGCTGGCGCGTGCTGTGGCCGGCGAAGCCAACGTTCCGTTCTTCTCGATTTCAGGCTCCGATTTTGTTGAGATGTTCGTCGGCGTAGGCGCAAGCCGCGTGCGCGATCTCTTCGAGCAGGGCAAGAAGAACGCTCCCTGCATCATCTTCATCGATGAAATCGACGCAGTCGGACGGCATCGCGGTGCCGGACTCGGCGGCGGACATGATGAGCGTGAACAGACGCTGAACCAGTTGCTTGTTGAAATGGACGGCTTCGAGTCGAACGATGGCGTCATTCTCGTCGCGGCAACGAACCGGCCTGATGTGCTCGATCCCGCGCTGCTGCGTCCCGGTCGTTTTGACCGGCGCGTGGTGGTCGGCAGGCCTGATGTGCGCGGACGCGAAGAGGTTCTCCGGGTCCACGCGAAAAAAGTTCCGTTGTCCGACGATGTAGACCTGCGCGTGATGGCGCGCGGCACACCGGGCTTCTCCGGCGCGGACCTGGCCAACATGGTGAACGAAGCGGCGCTGAACGCGGCGCGGCAGAACCGCAAGGCCGTGGCCATGATCGACTTCGAGCAGGCTAAGGACAAGGTCCTGATGGGTGCCGAGCGCAAGTCGATGCTGCTCACCGACGACGAGAAGCGCGTGACCGCCTATCACGAAGCGGGACACGCTGTCGTGGCCGCACTTCGCGATCATGCTGACCCGCTGCACAAGGTCACCATCATTCCGCGAGGCATGGCGTTGGGTGTCACCATGCAGTTACCCGAAGACGACAAGCACACCGTCACCAAGGCTTATCTGGAGACGCAGCTTGCCATCCTGATGGGCGGGCGCATTGCCGAGGAGATATTCCTCAAGCAGCTCACCACCGGCGCAGGCAACGATATTGAGCGCGCGACCGATCTTGCGCGCAAGATGGTCTGCGAGTATGGCATGAGCAGGCTTGGTCCGCTCACCTTCGGCAAGAAGGAAGAGCAGATCTTCCTCGGCCGCGAGATTGCGCAGCACCGCGATTTCTCCGAGGAAACAGCACGCCAGATCGACGGCGAGGTTCGCAGCCTGGTCGATGAGGCCTATCGCTCGGCCTATAACATCCTGGACACGCACCAGGACGTGATGCACAGAATGGCGGCTGCACTGCTTGAGCGTGAGACGCTGGACGCGAGCGAGATTCGTATGCTGATCGAGGGCAAGGAACTGCCTCCGTTCAATAAGCCGTCGGGCAGCGCGGGCGCGACCGCAGCGGATGTGCAGCAGGTTCTGAAGCCCGAGCCGGGACGCACTCCGGGATTGCCGGAAGGCAGCCCCTCACCTGCATAAGCCTTGTGCGAATCGATTTAACTGGCCCGCCGGGTTTCATCCGGTGGGCTTTACTTTTGCACCTCGAGAATGTGCATGATTTACCGCACCTTCCCGCCAAAAATTGCGTTTGAATAAGTAAGAGGTACGGACAAGGATGCGTCTTTCACGTTTTTCTTTTTTTGCCGCGCTGCTTTTGCCTGCCGCAATGGTTCAGGCCCAGACGGCTCTCCCCGCGGGCACTTCGCACTATACGGTCCTTCAGGGCGACAAAACAGTAGGATCGGCAGAGTTCACAGTTACGCCGACGGCTGCGGGATACACGATCGCTTCGCGCGGTGACATGCACCTGTCGAAGTTTAGCTACAACTTCTCCAACACACAGAATCTTGATCACCTGCTGAATCTGGTCAGCGATCAGATTACGGGAACGGTTAACGGCAGCCCGGTTACCTTCACCGTGAATGCCGATCCAACAGGCCGCCAGTTTCATATCAGCGTGAACGCCAAGGGCCAGACCACGCAGAACACCGTGGATCGCCATCAGCATCTGGTGTTGCTGCCCGATCTCGACTCAGCCGGTTATATGCTCCTCACGCGCGTCGGCATGGAGAATCCGCAGATTTCCTGGGTTCTGCTTCCCAAAGAGACCGGGTTGCTGGTGCCGTCCGTCTATCAGCACGGCGCGAACGTGCGCGGAAAGCTGAACGGTGCTGACATCGACGTGCACCATACCACCGTCACGGTCAGTGCCCAGAATTCTGTGAATGTGGAGTTGTTCTACAACCCGGAGGGCCGCTTGCTTGAGGCCGATCTCCCGGAACAGAACTTCGACGTAGTGCTCGATGGCTTCAAGCTCATTAACAGGCCAAAATACGAGCCTCCGCGCAGCCCTGAGGGCAACCAGCCTCCGCAAGGCGCGCCTCCGCAGCAACCGCAGCAGTAGGTACAATCACGCCGTATTTGCTCCGCTGCAATCGCATCGAGGCATCGCAGTCCCGTATGCCTGAAGGGCGAGTCCTCGTACAATAGAACGAGTCCATTCAAGCGAAGGAACACGGGTGTCGAATCTTACTTCTGATTCACAGAAGCGCGTGCTCAGCGGCATGCGCCCTACAGGCAAACTGCATCTGGGCAACTACATGGGCGCGCTCTACAACTGGGTGCGCCTCCAGCACGAATACGAGTGCTACTTCTGCATCGTCGACTGGCACGCCCTCACCACCGACTATGCCGACACTTCGCAGGTCGCAGAGAACACGCGCGAGGTCGCGCTCGACTTTCTCGCCGCCGGCCTCGACCCTGAAAAGTGTGTCCTCTTCATCCAGAGCCACGTCAAGCAGCACGCCGAGCTGCATCTCCTGTTGTCTATGATTACGCCCCTCGGCTGGCTCGAGCGCGTTCCTACCTACAAGGAGCAGCAGGAAAATATAACCGGAAAGGACCTCACCACCTACGGATTCCTCGGCTACCCGCTCCTGCAGTCCGCGGATATTCTCATTTACAAGGCCGACTTCGTACCCGTCGGTCAGGACCAGGTCGCGCACGTCGAGCTCACCCGCGAAATCGCGCGCCGTTTCAACCAGTTTTATTCAAATCCGATTCATCCTGACGCGCCCATCTTCCCCGAACCGCAGGTTCTGCTCACGCCTTCGCCCAAGCTCCCCGGCACCGATGGCCGCAAGATGTCGAAAAGCTATGGCAATACGATTCTGCTCACCGATCCTGAGCCGGTAATCCGGCAAAAACTGAAACCGATGGTCACCGATCCTGCGCGCATCCGTCGCACCGATCCGGGAAATCCCGAAGTCTGCCCGGTCTTCGACCTGCACAAGGTTTTTTCCAGCGCGGAAACGCAGCAGAAAGTTCGCCAGGGCTGCACGACTGCAGGCATTGGCTGCATCGAATGTAAGAGCTGGGTTGCCGATGCGATTGTCGCCGAGGTGGTTCCCATTCAGGAGCGGCGGCGCAGGTACGAAAACGATCCCGGCCTTGTGAAAGATATCCTCGCGGACGGTGAGCATCGCGCCTCGGCGCGCGCCGAGCAGACAATGTGCCAGGTGCGGGCTGCGATGGGTCTGGCGGAGTGATGGCTGCAATGGTCGACCAACACGAAAAACTCGCAGGGCGAAGTCCGGAAGCAGAAAAACCCGTAGACGCGGCCACTACAGCTCCTGCGCCAGTTGAATCCGCCGCGAAGCCCAAAAAAGACCCCGACTCCGCCTTCCCATTTTCTGTCACTGTCGGCAAAGTCTATGACGGTCCGTTGGACCTGCTGCTCGACCTCATCCGCAAGCAGGACATCGACATTTACGACATTCCCATTGCCAAAATCACGGCACAGTTTCTTGCCTACGTCGAGCACCTGAAGGAAACCGATGTAGATGTCGCCGGAGACTTCATTTACACCGCCGCGCTGCTCATTCACATCAAGAGCCGCATGCTGCTGCCGCGCTCGCCGGCTGAAGCCGCCGAGGGCGAAGCCGAGGACCCGCGCCGCGAGCTGGTGGAGCGGCTGCTTGAGCACGAGCGCTTCAAGAACGCCGCGCAGATGCTTCATGAGCGCCAGCAGGTAGAGGCAGCCACATGGACCAATCCCGGTATGCGCGAGTTCCGCGACGACGCGGGCGCCGAGCCCGAGATCGCCGCCGACACAATGGACCTGGTTCGCGTCTTCCAGCAGATTCTCGACCGTGCCAAAAACCGTCCGGTGCTCGACGTTGAAGAAGACACCGTGACCGTGGGCCAGATGATCGACTTCATGCGGCGGCGTCTGATGATGGAAGATCGCCCGGTTGCACTGCGCCGCCTGCTCGCAAATACCAAATCGGAGAAGGCGCTAATTGCGATGTTTCTGGCGCTGCTGGAATTGGTTCGTTTGCAGGCCATCCTTCTGCGGCAGGACCGGAACTTCAGCGAGATTTTTGTGAAGAAACACGACCAGTTCGAACAGGTGATGAACGAGCGAACGAGCCACGTGCGCGACGACTGGTCGTGATGCGCTCACACGCATCGAGCATGCTTTTGTAGTATCAGGGAGAGTGCCGTTTTTCTTATTGCATCATGAGTCTGAAAGCCAAAATCGAAGCCGTTATTTATGCCGCGGAAGAGCCGGTTACGCTGACGCAGATCGCCGCATTGTTTCAATCCGAACTCATCGAAGCGCGTGCCGTCCGCCTGTCCGCCGAGGCTGCTGCCGCCGAGCCGGTGCCTGCTCCCGACGATGAGCCATCGCTCCCGATCGAAGAGACGGCCATCCTTCCGGAAGAAGCTCCGGTAGATGACGCCGCCGCCGAAGCGTCGACCACTGGGGATGCCTCCGCGCTTTCCGTCGCCGAAGAAGAAAAACGCGCCGCGAAGCAGCGCGAGCGCGAGGCCCGCGATGAGACGCGAAGAATTGTCGCGCAGTTGGTCGCCGAGCACAGCGAAGGCGATCGCGGCATCGAGATTCGCGAGATTGCCGGCGGATACCGCGTTGCGACCAAGCCTGAATACCACGACGCGGTGAGGGGATTCATCAAGAGCCTGAAGCCGCCGATGAAGCTGTCCCTGCAAGCCCTCGAGACGCTTGCCGTAATTGCCTATAAGCAGCCGGTGACGGGCCCTGAAGTGAGCGAGATTCGCGGCGTGGATTCGGCCGGTGTGCTGGGATCGCTCATCAGCCGCAAGCTCATTACAACAGCCGGGCGCAAGCAGGTAATCGGGCGTCCGATCCTGTACAAGACAACC
>JASHRS010000005.1 GCA_030037215.1 Silvibacterium sp.
GAAATACTCTGGAATTCCTCGTCGCCCATCTGATCGACGAGTGCCACGGTAGTAAACGAACGGCGTTCCTGGTTTGCAACGATTTTTGTACTGGTTTGGGAAGTGATATTGTTCGCCTTCGATATCCTTCCAGTCATACGCTTCATTGACAGTGACTTGGTTCTGGACAAGAACTATCGGCATGATTTGAATTTATTAATCACAACGCCTCCGCACCAGTAAAAAAGTCGTGTAGCCCCCCCCGATAGTGCACTTTGGTCAGTCCTAACCGGAGAGGGGGTGAATTCTCCCCAGCCTATAGCTATCCCCTAGGCGCGGTTGACCACCCTTTCCGCTACTTCCTATACTTAAAATTTAGTGGCCACAACGACCATATCGGCGCTGATCATCGACGACGAGCAGCTTGCGCGCGAGGAGTTGAAGTATCTGCTGGATACGACCGGCAGCGTTGAGGTGCTGGCTGAGGGCGTGAACGGCGTTGAGGCGGTGGAGCTGATCCGCGAATACCAGCCAGACGTAGTGTTTCTCGATGTGCAGATGCCCGGGCTTGACGGCTTTGCAGTGCTGAAGAAGCTGATTGCGCATCACGATCCGCTGCCGCAGATTATTTTCGCGACGGCATTCGATCAATACGCGGTGCGTGCGTTTGACGTGAATGCAATCGATTATCTGCTGAAGCCTTTTGACAAGAGCCGCGTGCTGCAGGCGCTGGACCGCGCGCGGGTACGATTGCAGGAGGCTGCACAGGCCGAAGGCGAGCGCGCCGCCGAATTGAAAGTGGATGCGCTGCTGAGACTGATCGAGCAACAGCAGTTACCGCGCCCGCACAGCGCAAAGATTGTGCTGCAGGCGCTGAGCCGGCTGCTGCTGGTGGACCAGAAAGACATCTGCTTTGCCTCGATCGACGACGGTGTGATTTCCGTGGCGACGCCGACGCTCGAAGGCCAGTCGAAGTGCCGCACGCTGGAAGAGCTGCTGGAACTGCTCGATCCGAACATGTTCTGGCGGGCGCACCGGTCTTACGTTGTGAATATCAACCACATCAAGGAAGTGGTTCCGTGGTTCAAAAGCAGCTACCAGCTGCGCATGGCGGACAAGAAGCAGACGGAGATTCCGGTGAGCCGGGCGCAGACGAAACGGTTGCGCGAGCTGTTCAAGCTGTGAATTAAATCAGGGTTGAGCACGATTGGACGCCGGCACGGAGTCGGCGTTTCGCTTATAGATGCGATATGCGGTCGGCTGCTCGGGGCGGCTCCACCAGCGGATAGCGTCCGGCGGACGGCGCTCGATGACAAGCGTGTAATCCCGGTTGAATTCGCCGTTGAATTGCGGCCAGTTTTCGACTTTCGCAAAGTTATGCACGCCGTCCAGGCAGTACTCATCGGTCAAGACGACAATTTCCGGCCGGGATTTTTCAAACTGCTCAAGAAATTCGTCGCGGAGTTGCTCGGTTGCTGCGGTTTGTCCGGGCGCAAAGAAGTAGCAATCATAAAGAAAGCCCGTGGCCTGGATGAGCCTCATGCGATAGAGGGTGTCGATGCATCCGGCGGTGGTGTCGAGGCACTGGATGCGGCGGGAAAGCTGCGGACCTCCCTGCTGATTCAGATCGGATTCGAGCATGGTCATGAATTCCTGGTTACGCCAGTCATAGTGCGCAGCTTTGATGGTCGCAGTCGGCGCGGTAATAAAAACAAGCACGGCGAGACTGAAGACGCCGACGATCCGGTCGAGCCTATTGCGACGCAATGCGGCAAGGAATTCCATGCTCATGGCGAGCAACAGGAAGGCGAGCAGCGTGTAGCGGTGATAGGGGTAGCCCTTTCCCTGGGCGATGTAGGCGATGAACCCACAGGCGATGGCGGTCAGCAGCGCGATGGTGCGCGGTTGCCGCCAGGATTTTGAACGGAACATGAGAAAAAGCCATGGCAACAGGAAGATCTGCAGTGGCGCGGTGGAGTGTGCAAACAAAAAGCCGAGACTGCGATGCGAAAGCGCGGCATGGAATGGAAGCAACCCGCGAACGATGAAGAGGAAAGCGTCCAGCGCGTGCTCGTGAAGAAGAAAAGCAAAAATGAAAATCGACGGCAGCAGGAATAGGATCGTCGCGACAAGAAGATGCTTCCAGATGGCCGATGATTTTTCCTTCGGCAACGCAAACATAAGAATCGCGAGCGCAAGGGCAAACGGTGCGGCGGTAGGCTTGATGGTCACTGCGAAGCCGGTGAGCAGACTGGCGAGCGCGATGGGCCATAGCTGCCTGCGGCCCATCCAATGGAAAAAGAGCGCGAGGGATGCGAGGAGCAGGACTGCGACGGTGAGATCGCGTTGGCCGGTTTGCGCGACTCCATCGGCAGCGTGCAGGACGGCGAAGAGAGCGGCGGCGATGAATCCGGCGAGCCAGTCGGTTTTCCTGGCGATGGCGATCATCGAAAGGCCGCCAAAAGCAAGCAGGGTGAAGTCGAAGATGCGCCAGGAGGTGCTGCCGCTGCCGTAGATGTGGAGCACGATCCAATCGGCGAGATAGACTCCCGGCATGTTGATGTCAACGATTTGGCGGTAGGGCGCTAAGCCGTGCTCCATAAGGAAGACGACGTAGCGGAAGAGGGTTGCGTCGCCGACGAGCGGCCAGTGGCGCGTTGTGACGACGAAGACGGCGAGCAGCAAAGCGAGCGTCGTGGCAAGAACTGTGCGGAAGACGGTGTTGAAGCGATCAAGAGAGTTCATCGGCTGGCGCGGTTCTTCCTGAGATTGACGCAAGATCGTTTTCCGGCGTTGCAGAAGCCTATTTGAGGACGGCGATGGGGCATTGGTCGCGACGGATAGGCTCGCCCGCTTTGCCGAGCTTGAAGGAAAAAGCGCAGCTCAGATAATTATTGCCGACAGCGACGCTGGGATAGACGTAGATGGTTTGCGAGTCGGGGTAGTAGAGCGTGAGAGCGCTCTGGCCGGAAAGGCTCTGCATCTGGTAAAGCGCGGGCGTATCGCTTTGCGCGTGGACAGGCTGGATGCGCTCAGCGCGCCACATACTGAGGTTCCATCCGGCAAGAAACGCGACAGCGAGCGCGAGCCACAGCGAAGGATTGCGAAGGTTCATGGAAAGCCTCCTCAGAGAAATGCTATGAGCCTTCACGATACTTCGGCCTGCGTGGTGAGGTCGATTGAAAAAGATAAACCGTGAGGATGGCAATGAGCGGCTCCAGCGGATGGCGGAATCGGGCGTTCACCGAAAGGAAGTAATAAGTGAGCGGCAGAAGCAGGAAAGCCCATGCAAAGAGTCCGGCAGCAGGTGCGCGCTTTTTTAGCGAGAGCGCGAGACCGAGGATGCCGGTGATTGAGAGGAAGCAGTAGTTCAGCTCGCGGAAGAATTCGGCGAGAGCCGAGCCTTCGACGGGATGGGGAACACTGACCCAGAAAAAATAAAAGCGTTTGAGAGTGATGAGCGCGTAATGGGCCGGGTGCGCGGCAATGTAGGCCTTGCCCAGGCTGCCCTGGAGCTGGACGTAGCGGATTTCTCCGAGCGATTTGTAGAGCATGGTCTGGGGATCGCGTTCGACGAGCGGGAGGGTGGCGACGAAGGGAAATCCGTTGGAGCCGGGACCGCTGCCGGCTTCAATTTCTGCGCCGAGGTTGTCGCGCATGGGCACAAAGGTGTGAAAGGCGCGCCAGTTGCGGATGGTCCACGGAGCGAGGATAGCGAGGAAGAGAAGCGCGGAAACAGTTGCGTTTTTAAAGCCAGAGCTGAGAGGACGCGCACCGAGCAGAATCCAGATGCCGCAGATAGGCAAAAAGAGCAGCAGCGTAGAGTTCGAAAGAGCGATGAGCCCCCAGAGCAGGCCGAAGAGAAGCCATCGTGCGGTTGTCTGGCGTGAGGCGTCTTTCTGGGATCCCGAAATGCCGCGCATCCGGAGCGCAAGAACCAATGTCCAGGTGAAGAGAAACGTGGTGAGGGACATTTCCCAGATCCAGTGGACGGCATACTGCAGGAATGCGGGATAGAGAGCCCAGATCCATGCAGACCATACGGCAACTTTGCGGCTGTAACAACGCGAGGCAATTTCGTAGATGAAGATCGATGTGGCTGCGGAGAAGATGCTGTTGATGGTGAGGAGTATCCACGCGGATTGTGCTGTGTAGATGCCGGCAAGCTTGAAGACGGCGGCGATGAGCAGCGGGTAGAGCGGCGGAACCCATGCGGTTGGCCCGGTGTGGCCGACGAAGGGATCGGCGTAGCCGTAGCCGGTGACGAGCGCGCGGGCGACGCGGCCCATCTCCCACGCAAACTGAAAATGATCCTGAAGAAGGCGGATGCGGTACGTGTGGGCAAAGATGATGTAGAGGACACGGACCAAGAATCCGGCGGAAAAGAGGAACCAAGGACGCGATGGCGTGAATTGCTTTGATGTGGAGTCAGCGGACAAGATGCGACCAGTCTAGCGTAGTGATTTGCGGCGTGGTGTTGCCGACTGGAAGAGATAAACCGAGAGGATAACGATGAGCGGTTCGAGAGGATGGCGGAAGCGCGCTTCGACGGTGACGAAATAGTAGGTGAAGGGCACGAGCAGAAAGGCCCATGCAAAGAGCAGGGTGGCAGGTATGTGGCGTCTGAGCGAGAGCGCGAGACCAAAGAGTCCGGTGATGCTGGCAAAGCAGAAGGTGATCTGGCGAACCCAGTCTCCGAAGGGATGCGGCAGAGTGGGATGCGGCACGCTGGCCCAGAAAAAGTAAAAACGCTTGAGTGTGAGTGCAGTGAAGCGGGCCGGATGAGCGCGAATCCAGGCTTTGGCCAGCTCTCCACGCCAGTGCGTATAGGCGAGCTCTCCCATGCGTGTGTAGAGCCGGTGCTGCGCGTCCTGCGCGGGCTGGCCGATGAGGGCTCCGTAGCGGAAGCCATAGGCTCCGGGGCCGTTGCCGGCGTAAAGTTCAGCTCCGAAGTTGGTGCGAAAAGGGACGAAAGCGTGGAAGGCGCGGTAATTGCGGATCATCCACGGTGTAACAACGACGAGAAAGACGAGCGCGGATCCAGCGGCGCGAGCGAAAGCCCGCTTTGCAGGTGAACCGAGGAGAAGCCAGATTCCGCAAATAGGAAGAAAGAGAAGCAAAGTGGAGTTCGAGAGAGCAATTAGTCCCCAGAGCAGTCCGAAGAGGAGCCATTGCCGGGTTGTTGGCTGTGGCTTTGTGTCCGAAGGGTCGTTGATGCCACGCATCTTCAGCGCGAGCGCGAGAACGGCTGTGAAGAGGCAGGTGGTGATAGAGGTTTCCCACGCCGCACGCACGGCGTACTGCATGGCGGCGGGATAAAGCGCCCATATCCAGGCGGACCAAAGAGCGACTTTGCGGTTGTAGCGGCGGGCGGCAATGTCGTAGATGAAGATGGCGATTGCCGCGTTGAAGACACTGTTGATGGTGAGGATGATCCATCCGGATAGCGAGGTGTAAATGCCGGCGACCTTGAAGACGGCGGCGATGAGCAGCGGGTAAAGCGGTGGAACCCAGGCGGTGGGGCCGGTATGTCCGCTGAAGGGGTCGGCGTAGCCATATCCGGTGACAAGCGCGCGGGCGATGCGGGCCATCTCATAGCCGAAGGTGAAATGGTCCTCAAAAATGCTGAAGCGATACGTGTGCGCGAAAGTGATGTAGAGGATGCGGATGATGAGTCCGGTGAGGAAGATGCCGCGTGGTGTGGAGAGCAGTTTTTTTGCGGCGATGGATTGAGGGCTGCTCAGAAATCGTTCCTTTGAGGATATCTGGCCTATTTTATCCATCGGATTCGCTAAATGATTGACGGCAAAGGATAGGCGAAAGTCGGCATAGAATATCGGAATGCTGGTTCCTGTGATTCCCGTGCCAGAGGCTGTACCGGAGAGTTTGCGCTGGGCGCATCCGGTAGTGCAGGAGTGGTTCGTGCGGCGGTTCGGCACGCCCACGGAGCCGCAGGAGCAGGGCTGGCCGCACATTCTTGGCGGACGACCCGCGCTGATCTCTGCGCCGACTGGATCGGGCAAGACGCTGGCGGCGTTTCTGATTGCCATTGATGCGCTGCTGCGGCAGGCGATCGAGGGTCGGCTGGATTGCGCGACTGAAGTCGTGTATGTGTCGCCGCTGAAGGCGCTCTCGAATGATGTGCAGAAGAATCTGGAGATGCCGCTGCGCGAGATTCAACAGCTTGCGTTGGAGCGAGGATATCTGTGTCCGCAGATAAGGACGGCGGTGCGTACTGGCGACACGCTGCCGAAAGAGCGGGCTGCGATGCTCAAGAATCCACCACACATTCTGGTGACTACACCGGAGTCGCTGTACATTCTGCTGACTTCCGAGAAAAGCAGGCAGAATCTGCGGCGCGTGCGCACGGTGATCGTGGATGAAATCCACGCGATGGCCGATGACAAGCGCGGGTCGCATCTGGCGTTAACTTTGGAGCGGCTGGACGCGCTGGTGCGCGGCGAGAATCGGTTGAATGCGGCGGACCTGATTACGGGACATGCCGCTCCGCAGCGGATCGGGTTGTCGGCTACGCAGAATCCAATTGAGCTGGTGGCGGAATTTCTCGGCGGCGAGCGTGCGGCTGAGGTTGAGATTGTGCAGGCGGGACAGCGGCGCGATCTGGACCTGGCGATTGAGGTTCCCACCGACGAACTGGGTGCCGTGGCCACGTATGCCGTGTGGGAGAGCGTGCATGCGCGGCTGGCAGAGCTGGCGATGGAGCATCGCTCGACGCTGGTGTTCGTCAACACGCGCAGGATGGCGGAGCGGCTGGCCTTTGCGCTGGGCGAGAAGCTAGGCACGGAGCAAGTCGCGGCGCATCACGGGTCGCTGTCGCGCAAGCTGCGGCTGGAGGCAGAGCGGCGGCTGAAGGACGGCGAGATTCGGATACTGGTGGCAACGGCCTCGCTGGAGCTGGGTATCGACATCGGGTTTGTCGATCTGGTTTGCCAGGTAAATTCACCGCGTGCGATTGCGGTTGCGATGCAGCGGATCGGCCGCGCGGGCCACTGGCGCGGGGCGACTCCCAAAGGGCGTTTCTTTGTCACGACGCGCGACGACCTTATGGAGAACGCGGCAGCGATTCGCGCAATGCGCCGCGGCGTGCTCGACCGGCTGGAGATTCCAGCAAAGCCGTTCGATGTGCTGATGCAGCAGATCGTCGCGACGTGCGCAGCAGAGCCGTGGGAGGAACGGCAACTGTTTGATGTGCTGCGGCGGGCGCAGCCGTACCGGGATCTGACGTGGGAAGAGTTTGACGAGGCGCTGTGCCTGCTGACGGATGGAATTGAGTCAAGCCGTGGGCGATATGGCGCGTATCTCTTGCGCGATCGCGTGCATGGGCGCATTCAGGGGCGGCGCGGGGCGCGGATGACTGCGGTGACGAATGGTGGAGCGATTCCGGATACGGCGCTGCTGCCGGTAATTTTGCAGCCAGAGGGCGTGCAAATTGCGACGCTCGATGAGGACTTCGCCGTTGAATCGCCGCCGGGCAGCGTGATTCTGCTGGGCAACACGAGCTGGCGAATCCAGCGGCTTGAGAAGGCCGGGCGCGTGCTGGTGGAAGATGCGCACGGGGAACCGCCGACGGTGCCGTTCTGGCTGGGCGAGGCTCCGCAACGGACGAAGGAATTATCGGATTTTGTGTCGGAACTGCGCGCGGAGATCGACCGGCGGACACGCGATGTCGTGCCTGGGTTTGTGAGCCAGACGGATCCGGCAATTGCGGAGACGGCGGCATGGCTGAAGCGTGAGTGCGCGGTGGACGATGCGGGCGCCGAACAGATGATTGCGTACGTGGTTGCGGGACGCGCCGTGCTGGGCACGGTTCCAACTGTGACCACGATTGTTGCAGAAAGATTCTTCGACGAAGGCGGAGGGATGCAGTTGATTCTGCATGCTCCTTTCGGCGGGCGGATCAATAAGGCGTGGGGGCTGGCGCTGCGCAAACGCTTCTGTCGCGGATTCAATTTTGAGCTGCAGGCGGCAGCGACCGATAACGGCCTAAACATTTCGCTGGCGGAACAGCACAGCTTTCCACTGAGCGATGTGTTTCAGTTTCTGACCACGCAGACGGTGACCGAGCTGCTGGAGCAGGCGTCGCTGGCATCACCCATCTTCAAAGCGCGATGGCGTTGGGATGCGATGCGAAGTTTGCAACTGCTGCGGTTCCAAAAAGGCAAGAAGGTTCCGCCGCAGATTCAACGGACACGGTCGGATGATCTGCTGGCGAGCGTGTTTCCGCAGGCCGCGGCGTGTTTCGAGAACATCGAGGGCGATATTCAGATTCCCGATCATCCGCTGGTGCGCGAGGTGATGAAGGATGTGCTGAGCGAGGCGATGGACCTTGCGGGGTTGATCGATGTAATCG
>JASHRS010000070.1 GCA_030037215.1 Silvibacterium sp.
TCCAAGTATATCTCACTACGGGGTTATAGTGGTCCATAGATTCATGGTTTTCAAAATTTGGGGCGAGTGTGGCAACACTGGTTAACTGCCATGTCAAATAAAAGCCCCTGCAACTTTATTGAATACCGCTAAGGATTTGATCAACCGACTTGCCGGACTCCCTTATCCCCTTCTGGAGCACAGTAAATTCGATCAAGCCAACGAAAGATGCCACGGAATCGTACTGCGAATGTCACGTAAGAGGTTGGCTATGCCATTACGATGGGTAGAAACGGGGGCGAGATGCGCACAGCGTTGGCAATTATTCATGTTGCCTTTGAGGACCTTGGATCTCTGGGCCCAGAACTAACGAGGGCAGGATACATGACCGAGTATATAGATGCCTGCTCCGTTGATCTGAGTGTCCTCGATCCTCTCGAGGCAGACTTGGTGGTCGTGCTCGGCGGACCGATCGGCGTTTATGAGCGGGATGCTTATCCGTTTCTTGACATAGAAATCGATCTGATTCGCGCGCGGATTTCCGCGAAGCGTCCAACGCTTGGCATTTGTCTAGGCGCTCAGCTGATTGCAGCTGCCTGTGGCTCCAGAGTGTATCCAGGCACAAAGGGTAAGGAGATAGGATGGGGGACCATTCACGCTGGTTCTGGCGCAGCATCTTATCCATCGTTTACTGCATTGCTTGCTCCTGGCCTCCGTCTGCTCCATTGGCATGGAGATACATTCGATCTACCAGAAAACGCCCAGCATCTTGCCGAGACGGCGATTTATCGCAATCAAGCATTCGCAATTGAAGAGCATGTACTCGGCCTGCAGTTTCATCCAGAAGTCACGGCGGAAGGCCTGGAAAAATGGTATCTGGGCCATGCGTGCGAGCTTAGCCATGCTGGTATTGACATAATCAGGCTTCGCAAAGACAGCCACCTTTTTGCTCCCGAGCTTTGGTTGGCTGCGCAACATTTCTGGTCCGACTGGCTTGGGCATATATCCGACCTTCCGAAGACGCTTACGACAGCATCAAATGTTCGTTAGTTTACTTTATGCCACCTGCCGGATGGGTCCGTCTGTTGTGCCTGCTGAACGGCGAGGAGCCACGCGGTCGACTACCTTATGGTTGGACTAACGCACGAAGAGCGGCGAGAAACGGGCGCTGTTCCTCGCGGATGTAATCATTGGCTTCGTGAAGACTGAACCAGAGACCACGATCCACCTCGGGTATTTCGATGAATTTGTCGGAACGAGGTGGCCACTCGATCTTGCAGGTATTGCTTCTCAACTCGGCTGGGTTGCAATCGCCCTCAAATGCCCATGCTCTCACGATCTTTCCGCTCCGTTGTTTAATTGATCCGAGCTCGAAGGGTGATCCAGCGGGCTCAAACCCTGTTTCCTCCTTAAACTCGCGCTGCGCAGCGGCAAGTGAATCTTCGTCTGCTCCGTATTCACCTTTTGGAACTGTCCACGCGCCTCTGTCCTTTTTCGCCCAAAACGGCCCTCCGGGGTGTACGAGAAAGACTTCAATATCCTCGCCCATTTGGCGATACATCAACAACCCAGCGCTCTGCTTCAGCATGGTTCAAATCTTACAGGCGTTCAGCGTGTTGTTATCGTATGACGCGTGTGTATTCACACACACTTTACGTTGCCGGGCAGAACAGACCACTCGTTGGTTTTTGTCGATTTCTTCTGAAATGATCTAGTATGAGTCGCTAACTCAATTACAAGTTCGTTTCAATCAATGGAAAGGACGTTGTTGAATATCTTCTCAGGTACGGTTCTGGCTCTGAGCATTTTTGTCTCCCTTCAAACTGTCCCGGCACAAGAGCTGCCTGCCGTTCGCGTGCAGGAAGGCGCGTCACAGCTTCTAGTGCATGGCAAGCCGTTCTTAGTGCTGGGTGGTGAGTTGGGCAACTCTTCAGCTGGGACTGCCGCACAGGCCGATTCGATTCTGCCGCGCCTGGCTCAGCTTCACTTCAACACAGTGCTTATGCCGGTCGCATGGGACGAGATTGAGCCGGAGGAAGGCCATTTCGACTTCTCGATTCTCGACCACTGGATCGATGTGGCACGGCAACAACGGCTCCATCTTATTCTTCTCTGGTTCGGGAGCTGGAAGAATGCCTTCTCGAACTACGCGCCCGAATGGGTGTTGTCGAATACGAAGCGCTTTCCGCGCGCTATTTCCGCGCAAGGCCTGTCACTAGAGATTCTTTCTCCACTCGGGGAGCAGACGCTGGAATGCGATAGCCGTGCTTTCGCTGCGCTTATGGGCCATGTCCGGGACGAAGATGGAGCGCAGCAAACGGTGCTGATGGTGCAGGTCGAGAACGAGATTGGTTATCTTGGGCTCGGCGGACGCGATCGCTCTGAGGAGGCTAACCTGCTATTCAACGGTCCGGTTCCTGTGGGGCTTTCCCGTGCTCTCGATGCGCGCAGCCAAAAGTTACCGCAGCAGCTTGCCGCGGATTTTAACCCTTCCGGAAAAACATGGAAGGAGATGTTTGGAATCGCGGCCGATGAAGCGTTCATGGCCTGGTACTATGGCCGCTTCGTGAACAAGGTAGCCGAAGCCGGCAAGAAGGAGTATGACCTGCCCATGTATATGAATGCGCAGTTGCCCGCGCCGTTCGAGCAGGCAGGTGAATATCCGAGCGGCGGTCCACATCCAGGGTTTCAGGCAATCTATCTTGCAGCCGCACCTTCCATTGATTTCTACGCGCCGGATATCTACTGGCCAAACTTCGCGGATTGGATCACGCGCTACCAGGAAGCCGGGAATCCAGTCTTTGTTCCCGAAGCGCAGCTTGGACTCGCTCCTCTCAATGCTCTCTACACACTGGGCGAAGCGCGAGGGTTCGGGTTCTCGCCATTCGGCGTGGACTCGCTGACGTTAGACACCGCCGACGAGCCAGCACCGCAGCTTTCGGATGAATATGCCGCGCTGAACGAAATGAGTGGGCTGGTTTTGGAAGCGCAGCAGAAAAACCAGATCCGTGCTCTGATGCTGCACGAGACGAGCCCGAGACCATCGCAGACAGTCGCACTGGGAGGGTTCCTTTTCCGCGCCAGCCTGGCGCGCGGATGGCCAGCCCGAAACCTGCTCGAAAAAGATGGAGCGATGATGGTACTTGAGACCGCTCCCAACGAGTTCTATTTGCTGGGCAGCGGGTTGAGCGTCACATTCCTGCGCGATCCCGATACAGACAATCAAGTGGCTGGCATTGCGAGTATAGAAGAAGGCTCGTATGAAAACGGCGAGTGGAGCACGATCCGGCGCCTGAACGGCGACCAAAGCAACCAGGGACGCGAACTCATGATGGCTCCCGACAAGTTTCACGTTTATAGGGTGAAACTCTACACCTATAAATAGGTGCTTCTGTGGCGTGCTTTGTTCCCGCTAAGGTCTTCCTTCATCTCTGATGAATGGTTTTGGTCAACCGACAATGGGCTATAGTTAAGCATCCGCACCTCGAGCTGACAATGGAGTAACCGAGCATCTGATGGCCGATACAATCCCATCTGTAAAGGGCAATGAGACGCTCCGGCGGATTGAACGCTGCACAATTGTTGTTCCCTGCTACAACGAGGCTGCGCGGCTTCGAGTAGATGAATTCGAGCTCTTTTTGAGAAACGAAGGCAGCAGAGACATATGTCTCATGTTCGTTAACGATGGCAGCAAGGATGGGACACTGTCGATCCTGAACGCGCTGCGCGACCGGTTTCCAGACCGTGTCGGCGTACTCGACCAGCAACCGAACCGAGGCAAGGCTGAGGCGGTTCGCAAGGGCATGCTTGAAGTGATCGCATCAAGTCAGTCAGAAATTACGGGCTTCTGGGATGCTGACCTCGCCACACCGCTAGCCCAGATTCAGGATATGCTCGGATTGCTGACTGGCAATCCGAATCTCAATCTGGTGTTTGGCGCGCGTGTGCGCCTGCTAGGGCGAGAGATTCAGCGACAGCCACTTCGGCACTATCTGGGCCGATGCTTTGCTACAGTGGTCTCTCTGCTGCTGAGGATGCCGATTTACGACACCCAGTGTGGAGCGAAGCTGTTCCGCATCACTCCACAGCTGAAACAGGTACTCGCAGAGCCTTTCGACTCGCGATGGATTTTTGATGTGGAGATGCTGGCGCGGTTTGTGGAGCTTCACAATGGCAATGTTCAACAGATGGAAAAAGAAATCTACGAATATCCCCTTCCTGTCTGGACAGATGTGGCAGGATCGAAACTAACCTCGATGGATTTCTTCAAGGCTCTTGGAGAATTGACGACTATTTATCGCCGCCACCTGGCACGATAAGGGTGAGCCCGGCGTGTGAGTCCTTCGACGAGAGAATGCTCATCTAGGACTCGCATGCTGAGAGGCTTGAAGCTGCTCATAGAGCTTTTCCTCACGCTGCGCGTCATCGGTGCGGGAAGCCTGCTTATATGCAGCGGCCAGCTCAGAATGCTCCTCGATATCATCGGGCTTGAGATGGACGGCGGTTTGGAGCTCGATAATTGCAGCCTGTACGTCGCCTCTCTGGAGATTTAGCCTGCCGAGATCGTAGTGCGCCTGGGCATCCAGCGGGTTCAGGCGGACTGCAGCAGCAAGTTCGGCAGCCGCTTTCTGCATATCAGGCGTGTTGCCGTCCGCATAGGCTTCTCCCAGCGCACGATGAACGTCGGGAACTTCCGGGCTCGCCTTCTCCAACGCAGCGAGCCGCTCGACCCCAGCAACCCATTGCCCAGTCTGAACGAGCGATTCTGCATATACGTATTCGATCTGCGGCACAGCGTCAATGCTGGACAAAACCGGCTGCAGCGTCTTCACTACCCCGCTATAGTCCTTTGTCATAAACAGACTGATCGCAAGCGCCGAGCGGATACCCGAGTCCTCGGGATGTGCTGCCAGATAGCGCGTGAGTGGCGGGACAGCATCCTTGAACTGCGATGCCATGAACGCGGCCCGTCCCCAGTTGTAGTCCAGGCCCTCAAGGCTGGGATTCCACTCTGAGGCGTGCTGGAAGAAGGTAAGGGCTGTCGTGTAGTCTTTGCCACTAGCCGCAATCGCTCCCAGGTTGTTGTAGCTGTCTGCGACCGGCGCGGCAATTTGCTTTCTGAAGGCTTCGACGGCATGTTCCCCGTCACCATTTGTCGCGGATTTGTCTTCGTCTACAGTCGCCATGGCCACCATGCTTGAATTCGCACTGTTTGCGGTGGTTTGTGCCGGAGCCATCCCGCTCAGCCGATCTTTGTCGCGGGTAAGAGAACGTGACATCAATTGCTGCACAATCTGCATCTCGGCCTGGGCCTCGGCGTCGCGTCCTGATTTTGCCAGGAGTCGGCCGAGGAGATAATGCGCCTTCTGGATCTGATAGTGATTGCGGGAGGCGTCGGTCGTATGCTGGATCGCTTCACGCAATGCGGTTTCCGCATCCGTCGAACGGTTCATCTCAAAATACATCTGGCCGAGATAAAGATATGCGTCGGGGTTGTCCGGATTCAAGGCGATCGCATGTTTCAGGTCTCGTTCCGCATCGGCATATTGACGCTGTATTGCTTCAATATGGCCAATCGCAGCATAAGCCAAGAAGTTGTCCGGCGAAATCTCAAGCTCCTTTTTGAGTTCAACTTCTGCCTTTTGCTGACTTGACGCCACCGAACTGTCGAGATATGCGGCGGCCAGAGAGTAATGAGCCTCCGGAAGTTTTGGATTTTCGGCAATTGCTTCCTTGAATTCGGCAATCGCCTGCATAGGAAAGTCCGATTCGCCATAGGCTAGTCCGAATTCCAGGTGAAGCGGTGCTGTGTCTCCAAAAGAGGACTGCATTTCGGAAAATATCTGGTTGGCGCACTTGTCATCGCCCATATCCAGGCACACAACAGCGAGCGCGTATCCGTTCTGAAAATTCGGATCAAGCGCAACTGCTTTTTCGAGCTCCGCTCTCGCGTCCTTGTCCTGATACGTCTTCATCAGGTCACGCCCGAGAATTTGATGCGCCAGCGCCGCTGTCTGCTTGTCAACCGGCTGCGTGTCCGATGAATTATTTTTTAGCACGTGATCGGCAAGCGATTGCGCGCGCTGGAAGTCTCCGTTTGCCAGGGCCGCCTGCGCATAGCGAAGCAGCAAGCCGGGCTCATCGGGGGTCAATGCGAGTGCTTCGTCAAACAGCGGCGCAGCTTGATCGTAGTTGCCTGCATGCGCGTCCCCGGAGGCAAGTTGGCCGAGCGCTTCCGCAATGAACTCACGGTATTCGTGCGCTGACTTGTCCATTTCGCCGAGTTGCTGGAAATGCTGCGCCTCATCATAGTGCTGCTTGAGGCTTGATTCTGATGCCGGTGAAGCATGATTCTGCGCAGAAGAAGTTGCTCCGACTAAGAAAAGCGCGCAGAACAAGGCAATGGAAGCACGACGTAAGGGCACGGTATGAATCAGAATACGCTGGCGGAAGGTTCGTATGGAAGTCCGGCGCAATGCTGATTGTGGAGGTATGGTTTTGCGGAAATTTGATGAGGGCGCTGTGTATCGCGCCCTCACCACTGCTGTGGATTAGAAGTTGTATTTCAATGCCAGCTCTATGATGCGTCTGGTGTCTCCACCGGTCTTGGTGTCAGTGACTCCGTAGGTTGGAGAGACGCTTCCCAGGCTCGATGCCTTCGTGGCGTAATCGGTGTTGAAGTAGAGCGCCAACTGATTCGAGCTGCTAAACGCAGCCAACGGATGGTTGTCCCAGTTGAATGCTGACGCCCTGAAGGTTATGCTCTGCCTCTCGGTGATATGAGTGGTCTTGGAAATCGCGAGGTCTGTGTCTGTATACGAAGGTCCGGACAAATAGGGGAAGTTGCGAAGCCCGTCCTGACCGATTGCCGGCGGAGCGAAACAGTTAGCCCGGGCATGCTGGTGCGATGCCAGCCCTGATCCTGCATCACAGGTCAACACAGGCTGAACCGTCTTGCCAGCGGTCGTGCCATAGTACGTTGGGGCACCGTATCCAGGACTCACACCCGCCGGCAGCGGATTGGTTGAGCTAATCGGTTGTCCATTAATGGTGGTATAGGTGAGGGACATTCCGAAATTCGGGCTGTCCTGCGCCTGAAGATTGCCGCCACTCTGCCAGGATGTAATGCCGGAAATCATCCAGTGGTTCAGAGCGTGAGAGAGAATGTCATTGCCGTGATACCAGGCTCCGCTGTCATAGGAATACGATGTGCTAAAGACGTTGGGACGATCGATCTGCGAGACACCATAATTTCCGCGCAGAGAAAATGGGTCCTCATTTAGATCGGTCCCAAGAGTTTTCGAGCGGGTGTAATTGACATTGAAGGTAAGATGATCTGACCGTTTGACCCAGCTCACCTGGAAGCCGTTATAGTTTGAGTAACCGCTGTGGTTGACCACATAGATGGCACTGGTTCCGTAGGCATAGCCGAAGGGATCATAATCCGCCGGCTTGTTGTTCGGTGAGCCCGGACCGCTGATGTTCTCTGGATTAGGAGAAGCTACACCAGTGACGGGATCAGGCTTGAACAACGCTCCAAGTGGCATCTTGTTCTGGTTGATGTAATCCGTAGCAGCGAGTGTTGCGCCACTGCCACCGCCCACCAGTACATTTGTGGACTGGTTGCCGACATAGGCGAGCTCAATCAAAGAATTCCAAGGCACCTGCTGATCAACGGTGAAGTTATAGCTATAGGTTGTAGGGACTGTATTGTCGTCCGGGCTTACGGCATATGCAGTTCCCGCGCAGCAGGATGAGCCGTTTGAGGTGGGCGGCGTCAGTCCGGGAGCGCCCGAGCCGACCTGATTCAGCAATACAGTTGTACTGCCGGGCAGGTTGAACCCCTTGACTCCCTGAGCATCAGACAGAGCGCTGCTGTAATCACCCCACTGATCTCCCCAGCGATAGACCCCCCAACCACCGCGCAGAACGGTTTTTCCGTTCCCATAGAGGTCATACGACACCCCGAAGCGAGGCGAGACCACGAGGAATGGTGTGGGCATACCGCTCTTGGACACGCCTGGGTTGATCGCGTGATAGGAAAGGCCAGGGAATGGCCGGCCGGCTGCGAAATCAGAGGCTACATTGTTCGGAAGAAATACGGGAATACCCGTGTCCCCACGGTCATACCAGCGCCCCATGTGATCCAGACGGACACCGTATTCGACGCTGAGGCGGCTGGTGACACGCCATGTGTCATCGCCATACACAGACATCGTCTTATACGCCATATCTCCTTTCGGGTTCGCGTTGTTCTCTGAGTAGCTCGTCGCATTGCCCATTACAAAGTTCGCAGTCGGGTTATTCGGCGAACCGGTTTCCTGACCGGTCACAATGTTGTTTGCGGGTCCTCCATTAAAGCTGTACACGCCATTCGGAGTATTGAAGTTTCCCTGATCGTTGTTGACCATTTCGTAAAAGAAGCCCACCTTGACGGTGTGCGTGCCGAAAATCTTGATGAGATTGTCGAACGCCGAAGGCGCTTCTTTCAGCAGGGGGTAGTCGGCGCCGCCCTGGAAGATGTCCTGTTGCGAGAAATCAGGAAATGTATATGTGCCGGCGCTGTTGTAGGACGGAATCCACGGCTCGGCGGAGTTGAAGATGGTTCCACCGGAATATCCAAGTGTCGTCTTGTACACCGCTGTGGGATTGGGGAGCGCAACAGGGTTGTTCGCATAACCGACCGAACCAACAAGCTCATTGGTCAGTGTTGGAGTAAAAATATGGGTGAAGTGGCCGGAGAGCACTTTCGAAGTTTCCAATGCCTGCATTGCCCCGCCGGGGAAAGGAATTGCGTTTGCAGGCGTCCAGTAGATATGGGCGCCGTTTCCTTGCTCAGGCGAACTATCGGTTCCGTACTGATAAGTGACGTACAGCTTTGTGGCATCGCTGAAGTCGTAATCGACGCGCCCGCGCCAGATATATCCGTCGTGGACCCCGGGGATTGCTTCATAGAAATTTGACCACCCGTTCCCAGCGGAAGGTGTGGCGTTCGGCGTAGGCCAGATTTTGGCAAGAGCCGCAGCAAGCTGAGCTGGAGCAAAGCCTCCCGCCGCTGTGTACTGAGTTGGAATATGGCCCGCCGGATAGCCGGCGGTGACTCCAATAATTGCGCCATTCGGCAGATAGGTTCCGGTGAGGTCGTTACAATAGCTGCCCGCATTGCCCGCGCCGATGCCGCCGGGGTAGGGTCCGGCACAGAGTGCGACGTTACCGGGGTCATCGGACGAGAAGTCGCCATTCATCATGGCTGTTGTCGGTATATGCGACTCGAGGCTGCTGGCGTTACCGGTGTTCTGAAGAAATCTTTCGTATCCAAACCAGAAAAGCAACTTCTTATGCGTGAATGGAACTGGTCCTCCAACATTGCCGCCTGGGTAGTAGTAATGCCCTTGCCCTCTGGGCAGTCCTTCGTGATTGCTGACCCAGTCATTGGCATTCAAAACGTCGTTGCGCGCATAGAAGTAGCCTTCGCCGTGATAACCGGTGGTTCCAGACTTGCTGATGCTGTTGACGACTACCGGGCCGTGCGAGATGTCCGCTCCAAAATTCGAGGATTGGTAGCTGACTTCCTGCGTCATGTCGGGATCTACCAGAGCGATCGACCAGCAGTTGCAGCCGGGGTCGTTGATGTTTACGCCATCGAGCAGATCTGCCGTACCGCCGCGATTGGGAACGCCACTCGTAGCCAGGCCGTCGCCGATTGGACTGCCCTCAGCGCCAATGTTATTGAAATCGAACTCCAGACCATTGCCCGTGAAATTCGCAACCGTAGTGACGCCGGGCAACGTCTTCAGCAGTTCCAGTGTGTTGCGGCTGACCAGCGCCATGCGGTCAATGTCCTTCGTATCGAGTACGGCCCCGAGTTGCCCGCTCTCCGTCTGGAGGACCTGGTTGTTTGTCTGCACAGTGACGGTCTGAGTCACGCTTCCGACCGCCAAAACCGCGGCCGGCGCCACCACGCGGGCGCCAGCGACGAGCGTCAATCCGGTCTGGTTCGACGTCTGGTACCCCTTGGCCTCGACACTCAATGTGTAGGTACCCGGCAACAGGACAGGAAAGGTATAGGTTCCCGCATTGCCGGTAACAGTTTTCGTTTTGTCTTGCGTTGCCTGATTGATTGCGGTGACTTGCGCACCAGGAACAACCGCTCCCGTAGTATCCGTTACCGAGCCAGTCAGGCTCGCCGTAGTCTGCGCGTGAAGACGCGGAGCGCCAGCCAGCAACGCTGCTACAGCGAGAAACATTGAAACGCCGGCGACAAGCCGGGTAAGCAATGCCATTGACGTTGAACGGTGACCATTCGCGCCCTTAGAATGCTGACGAAAACCAGCGCATGCCGCTGCCGGGATCGGGAACGAAATATTGTTCCCATCTCTATTTTTGCTCATATAGCCTCCTGAAAAATCGCGCCCAGGATGTGCAGTCCTGCTGATATGCAGGGCTGCATGTTTTACAGTGCCCGGCGCAACCCTCGATAAATCGCTTTATTGCTGAGCCGCAGAAAACATGGCTAAATTTGCGGTCGTTTCAACCTTCTGCGCTCAGCTATACGTTCGGGTGAAATGTGTCTCTGTAAATGAAACGGTTTACATGAAACGGTTTACATTTCCCCGCTGAAAACTTTAGACACCCAGTAGTTGGCTTGTCAAGTGGGAGATTTCTACCTTTTGCAAAGGCCGCTCTTTACAACCACAGAACAAGAGTCCTACATCTGTCCGCGAGCGGCACCACCCAACCGGATCTTCTCTTGTTTTCTGGCGCGGCTGGTGGATTCCCGGACTACCAGGCGGGTTTTAACTGCATATTGCTTTCCGGGCTTATCGGCACTTCTTTCGAAATGCGCGAGCGCATGGAAAAAAGCTGCTGCCAGCTCCTTACGGGAAAGCTCAACCGTCGTGATCCTGGGCACGAAAAGCTCAGTGAAGTCGATGCCGTCAAAGCCCATCACTGAGAAATCTTCCGGGATCGAATACCCATACTCTCGTATGACGCGCATGGCGCCAATCGCGGTCAGGTCGTTGACGCCGAAGATTGCGGTCGGCAGGCGCTGATGTAATAACAAATCTGCCATGGCAGCTTCGCCACCATGAATGCGCCAATCTCCCGCCCTGAAAAACTCAGGATAATAAACCAGGTCATGCTTTTTCAGCGCGCGCACAAATGCCCGAAAGCGATGGTCGGTAACAGGTTCGCCCGGAGTCCCGCCAATATAGGCGATCCGGCTATGATGCAGATGCTTCAGGTGCTCGATGGCTTGGTCGAGCCCCGGCCAGTTGTCGATTGCAACATCGCTCATGCCGCGGTCCGTAAACCTCCGGTCAAAGGTGACAAGTGGAATCCGGTTTTTCGTGATGGATTCAGTTGTCTCCTCGGACAGCTCGGAAACCATCAGGGCAATTCCTTCAACCTGACGAGTAAGCATTCGTCGGATGGAGAGCCGCATTCCATCTGGATGGAAATCCGTATTTGCGAGCAGAACTTCCTGATTCTCTTTGACGGCGATGGATTCGAATTCCTTTACCAGTTCCGGGAAAAACGGATTGGTGATGTCCGGAATGATGAGCCCATAGATGTGGCTGATTCCGGACTTAAGGCTGGTGGCAGTGTTGTTGGGAAAATATCGAGCCTTCTCCATTACCTTGCGAACCCGATCCGCAGTTGGCTCGCTGACTAATGGAGAATTATGCATGACCCGCGAGACCGTGGCGATTGACACCTTCGCCATCCGGGCAATTTCTTCCATGCGCATACAGGCATCTTATAAACAGTTCATGCGCTGAACAAACAGAAAGCTATATGCCATGCCCTAAATGCGGATCACTGTTCAAACTAGGTAAGATGGCGCAGCAGCGGCTTGCTGCGCCGTTTTGCCCTCATGTTCTTACTCGTGGAAAGCCACCGAAGCGCCGGTGTAGTCGATACTGCGGTCGGGATTCGGCGTGGTTGCACCGCCTACTCCGTGGTTTTCTCCAACAAAAACAATATGGAACGTGCGGTGTGCAGGCATTCCCGGATAGCTGCCTGCGCGCGCCCCGATGGTCAATATCTGTGTTTCATCGTTCCAGTCGATGGGAATGATAGCTCGCTCACCCTTTTCATAGTTATAGGTATCACCCTGGTCTTCGTAGAGGTCAAAGTGGCCGTTGGCCCCGCGATAAATGCGCACCTCGATTGGGGCGTCCGGCTTCTCACCCGCATATTCAATCTCGGGGCCCATAGGCACGATCGAGCCAGCCCGAACATAAAGAGGAATGCGGTCTAACGGAGCAGGCGCATCGAACCGCAAATCGCCTTTCATTGATTTCCCCGTCCAGAAGTCGTACCAGCGTGCCGCCGGTGGCAAATAGACATACCGCTCAGTCGCACCCTCGAGCGTTACAGGATTCACCAGAATCGCCGGGCCGAACATATACTCGTCGCCAATGTCCCACACCTTTTCATCCGTACGCCAATCCATCACGAGCGGACGCATAATCGTCGAATCATCACTGGTAACCTTCCATGCGAGAGAATAGATATATGGGAGGAGGCGCGAGCGCAACTTGTCGTAACTTACAAGAATGGGCGTGACAGGCCCGTAACTGAAAAGCTCATTCTGGTCATTCGCGCGGTGTCCATGCGTACGGAAGATGGGGCAAAAGGTTCCGTACTCGTACCAGCGCGTGTAAAGCTGCTGATAAATGGGGTCGCGGGTGTCGCGTGCGTAGGGTGGACCATAGCCAGCGATGTCGGTTGTCCAGTATGGCATTCCGGAGAGCGCAAAGTTGAGTCCGGCAGGGACCTGTCGCACGAAAGCGTGAAACGTGCTGTAGACATCACCCGACCATGTCGTCGCGGCATAACGCTGATCGCCGGCAAAGCCGGATCGCGTGAGAATGAAGACTCGCTTCTGATCTGTCGTGTTACGCCAATGCGTATAGACGTTGCCGGTGTGCATGAGCGGGAAGACATTGGTGTATAGCGCACCATTACCGATATAGAGCTGCTTGTCGTATAACTCAGCATCGCTCTCGCCGCCGTGTAGATAGGCTACTTCAGGCTCCGAACTGTCCAGCCAGAAGCCATCCCACCCCTGGGCAAAGAGCTTGCCGACAAGGTGGCTCCAGTAATAGTCACCAGCGGCAGGATTGGTCGCGTCATAGTCAGTTGTGCCGGGAATTGTGAGGCCGAGAGACTTCATCTGCTGAAAGTTCTGCGACTTTGGATCAAAGACTGCCCACACCGAAATCATGGCGTGAAAATGCTCGTCATGCAGTTTCTTCAGTGTTCCGGGCACATCGGGATAATCTTTCGTAAACTCCGGATCGCCCTGGTGTACCCACCAGTACCAATCCTGCACGATGTTGTCGAGCGGCACGTGCGCTCCTCGGTATTCGCCAGCGATATTCAACAGCTCATCGTCGCTCTTGTAGCGATCCTTCGACTGCCAGAAGCCGTAGGCCCACTCGCCATACATTGGCGCATGACCGGTCATCTCACGATACTGATGAATGACTTGATCGAATTCCGGACCATAGATGAAGTAGTAATCGATCGCGTGCGCGGCATTCGAAGTGAAGCGAAGCTCTGACGGAAAGCGATTGTCGAAGTAAGAAAGCGCTGCTGTGTTCCAGAAGATTCCGTACCCTTTCGTCGAGAGCATTAGCGGGATGGTCACGTCAGTGTTCGCCTGCGCCAGCTCCAGCACGGTTCCCCGATAATTGAACACTCCATTTTGGTGCTGGCCCAGCCCGTAAAACCCTTCCTGAACGGCCGGATAGAACTGCTCCTTGACGTTGTACAGATCTTCGCCGTTAATAACAGCCTTTACATATCGCCGCGGCGCGTCCTGAAATTCCTGAAGCAGACGATGGCCCTGTTCGTCATCAAACTCCACAGTACCCCAAGGCATTGTGATGCGAATCTTCAATGCACCGGTATCGATGGTCGCCATCGCCGGGTTCCAGAGGCTGTCGTGTTCCGACTGGGGCTGCGAGTCCGTCGGCGGGATAGTCAAGGTGAATTTTGCCGGTGTGCAGTTCTGGATGAGCCAGGGTTGCTTCGGAGTTGCCCCGTCAGCCTTCCCGTCCGGGCTGGCAACAACATGAATTGATGTTGGGCTGCAAACTGTAATGTGGAGCATGTCGGTCGCGGTCTTCACGGTTATGCCGCCGGATTGCTGCGTGATCTCAACTTGAGCAAAAAGGGTGCTGCTGAAAATCGTCACGCCGGCCACGCCAACCAGCCAGAAGAACCGCCTAAATTTCATGCTTTCCTCGCCCGTCTTCTTTAATATCCATGACAACAACTGAAAGACAAAACTGCATTCGATGTCCAAATTAATAGTTAAACCAACATAGCGCACCACGGGCGCTTCGTAGCAGTAATCGTATAAGTTCTCTTATGTAACGGATTACATTAGCCATCAAAAACTATAGAGATGAGCATTGCAACTGTCAACTGAGTACCCAATTCTGCAGTGCTTTTGGCAAATCGATCACGTGCGAGAAAGAGTAGGCAAACGTGAGGAAGTCATCGACCGAAGATTAATGGTGCTCAGAACAATCATAAAGAAGGCTGCTGCGCCCGGCGCGAGCAGCCCGAACCTTAATGATCCGAATTGGGCGGAAAGCAACCCTGTTACCCAGGGGAAAACGGTTGATCCAATACCCGCCACTGCAAAAATCCACCCGCGCGACGATCGCTCCAGGAAAAAGGAGAGCACCAATGGATAAAGCGGACCGATGCATAAGCCGGAAAGGCCGGCGAAGGTGTCTATTGCCCACTCACTGCGCCCTGAGATAAGCAGAGCGACAGACGCTGCCGTGCCCCAGAGTGTCGCGGCAAGGACGCGCCGGCGGCCAATGGTACCCAGCAACGAAGTAGAGAAAACAAGCCGACTGAGAACAATTCCCAGCATAAAGATTGAGGTGGCAAAGGCTCCACTACCAGCTGCATGAGGGTTGGCGCGATGAGAATATGTCGTCAGCCATCCGCTCAATGCGGTTTCAACACCAACAGCGCACAATGCGAGAAGCGCGAGCGGCAACAATAGCTCATATGAGGTCGCCGTGTGCGGCTTGCTTTCGATGGGTGCAGGCAAGCGCGGCGTCTGCGGACGCTCACGGAGCAACGACCACAAAAAAAACAGCAGAAACAGGCCCAGAAAAATAGAAAAGAGCAGCCGCAGGCTTGTTCCATGCAAAAAAGGCAGTAGCAGCACTGGGGCGATCATTGCGCCTGAAGACCAGGCAAAGTTCAGCCGTTCGAGCTGAACGGCGCGGTCATCACCATATCTATCGGAAAAGAGTAGACTGGTCGCCGTCATCGCCAGGCCCAGCCCAAGGCCGAAGAAAAAGAAGCCTGCAAATAACACATGAAGGTCGGCGAAGGCTAGAGCCCCTGCGCTCAGCACCAGCAATCCATATCCTGCCATGAGCGCACGAGTGCGATCAGCACCAGTAAGAAGCGCGCCAAGCAACGATCCCAGGAATTGCAGGAACAAAAGGAAGCCAGCCTTATCGTCCCGAAGGTCCCACCTTTGGGAAAGCACCGGGAGCAGCACACCGAGAGTGATGGTACCGGCACCAGTAAGAAAAAAGCCCGCGCTCAAAATCAGACTTGAGACAGTCCAACGGCCGGTGGCGGCATCTGCAACGGAGTTACTTTGGTTCATCCGACTTCAAACTTATCCTCATGCGTGATCATTCCGCAATCCCAATCAGGCAATAGCTCTCATTTTCAAGATGATTGTAAGGCGGTGCCGCGCGAGCCAGTGCAACCGGTATTTTGAACGACGGTGAGAATTTCCTGAAGAAAAAAGCGCACCTCTTCCGGGGTTGAGATCCGGTATCTTGCCGCAGTATCTTCTTTACCAACCTTGATTGAAATGGAACCCGGGAGCGATCGGAAAATATCCTCGTCAGTCGTATCGTCACCGATGCAAACCGCAATAACACGCCCATCTTCAACATGTTCAAGGATCCACTGCGCCGCTTTCCCTTTATTCCATTCCACGCGCGGTCTGATTTCCAGCACCTTCTTGCCCTCATGCAGCTCCAACAGTCGAGAGTAAGGTGTAAAGACCGACGCTACCGTGCCCAGAATAGTGGCAACCATTTTCACGTTCACTTTACGATAGTGGACGCTAAGCGTTGGGCCCTTGTTCTCGATGAGTACGCCGTCTATCTTTGCCAGCTGGTGGCTCAGATCGTTTGCCAAAGTTAACATGAGCAATCGCGTACCAGTTAAATCCGGAGGATGAAAGGTGAGGCCCGGTCCTTCAATTTCGAAGCCATGATTTCCCGCAAATATCAATTCAAGCCCAATGCGCTCTCTAAGGTCAGCAAGTGAGCGCCCACTGATGACCGCAATGCTCACGCGTGGCTCGGCATTCAAAGCAAGAAGCAGTGCGCTGGTCTGCTCAGGAAGTTTTGCTAATTCAGGCTTTTCTACGATCGGTGCAAGCGTTCCGTCAAAATCAAGGAGCAGGAGTATCCTCTTCGCGCCTATCAGGGCTCTTTTTACATCATCGAGATGCTCAAACAGAGGCTGCGTCAATACTGGTAGTCTTTCATAAAAACGTTTCCGGTGGTGAGAACTCAGGAGTCTACTGTAGGCAGGTTGAATCTCCACCAGACCGGCTGGCGGCCTTGCCGTTCGCATGCCAATGTTTGTGAACTTTTTCGTATAGGTTTTCCGTTCCTACCCGCTTTTTGCAGACCATATAAAATGGGACCTCAGCGTCGACCTGTCGGATAGGGCTCTTAATCCGTTCGATTCTTCGGTTTTGGGAGGGCGAGAACATGCTCCTGAGGTATCCGCAGTTCATATTTGTGGTTTGCCTTGCTGGTTTATGGCTCGCGGTGCGTTTCGGAGGCTGGCTAAGAAAGAAGATTGGACCCGTGTCGGAAGACACGAAGGAGGACCTGAGCCTGCTGACAGGTGCAAGCCTGACACTCCTTGCGCTGATCATTGGCTTCAGCTTTTCGATGGCAGTGAGTCGGTATGATCAGCGGAAGAACTATGAAGAAGAAGAGGCGAATGCAATCGGCACGGAGTATGTCCGCGCGGATCTACTGCCGTCAGCGGATGCTGCGAAAGTTCGTCAATTGCTGACGCAATATCTCGATCAGCGCTTGCTGTTCTATACAACATACGACATGCATCGACTTGCAGAGGTGGGTGCTGAGACAACGAGCCTGCAGGCAGAGATGTGGGCTGTAGTGCAGAGCGACGCCAAATTGACACCTACACCTACGATGGCGCTTGTAGTCTCGGGAATGAATGATGTTCTGAACAGACAGGGATACACACAGGCAGCATGGTGGAACCGCATTCCGATTGGAGGGTGGGCGCTGATGTGGCTCATTGCCTTGTGCTGCTGCGTGCTGACCGGCTACGGCGGACGTTCTCGCGGTCCGTTTATGATCATGATCCTGCCGTTTCTCATATCGATCTCATTTTTCTTTATCGCGGACATTGACAGTCCACGAAGAGGCGTCATTCGCATAGTTCCACAAAACCTGATCAGTTTGTCGCAATCCCTACGCGCGCATTAGATGCAAAGCGCGTTACTTTGACTGGTGGTCGGTAGGTTGGCTGGCCGGAGCGGCTGAGTTCGAAGCAGTAATCCGCGCCGTCTCGGATTCGTTGATTACGCGCGTGACTTGTGTGGGAACAGCAAGCGCCGCGCCAACAGATTCGACAATATTCAGGACCTGCAGGAGGAGGTCTTCCTGGATCGCCAGAAATCTGTTGTAGTCCGGTGCGAAAACGTAGGCATAGATTTCCACGTCCTGCGAAGTGCTTCCGATATTGATAAAGCGGACGCGCGCAGTCTCGGACTCAACATCGGGGTGCTTGTCCAGCATGTCGCGGATCTGGCTCAGAACGGCACGCATCTGGTCAGCTGTTGTCTGCTGCCTCAACGCAATTGTGAAATGAAACCAGAATTTGTCGCGCAGCGTATAGTTCTCGATGTTCATGGTAGCGAGCTGGCCGTTGGGGATGGTCACAATCGTGCGGTCAGGGGTGCGGATGCGGGTTGAGCGCAGACCGATGTCGACGACATTTCCGGTGACGTTGCCGACCTTGCAGCTATCGCCGATCCTTACCGGCCTGTCTGAGATGATCATGATGCCGCCGAATAGATTTTCGAGCGTTTTCTGCGCAGCGAAAGCTACAGCCAGGCCGCCGATACCGAGGCCGGTGAGAGCTGCGGTCAAGTTCACTCCAGCAAGGTGGAGTATGACCAGCACACCAATAATAAAGACAACTATTTGCGCCAGCCGTCCCAGCAGGTTTGTGATTGCAATCTTGTCGGAAGTCTGATTCCTCTTGAGACGCGCGACAGCGTAGCGACCTGTCGTACCAACAATCCTCATCAGCATCCAGGTCACGCCAAAAACGATCAGCACGTTCCCCACATCACGCCAGAAGTTTCGGCTAAGCAGCGTGTAAGAGAAGTTGCTGTTAATGACTGACAAGATCCCGAACATGGTAAGCCGCAATGGGCCAACTAGATTCTCGGCATGGCCAAACTCGGTACCGCGAAGCATTGGCGCCGCGACCACTTTCAAGAGCTGTAAGAGAAGCCGAGCGATCAATGAGCCGAAGAGAAAAATCAACGGTATGGCAATCAGAAGGACGCAAAACCTCCACAGAGGCATCGAAAGGATATTGATCCTGAGCCATCCTGGTATATGCTGTTCAATTTCCGGGACATCGCCGCTGTTTTGATAGAGATCAGGCACCTGCTGCAATGTGTCCCTGGCAAAAAGCCAGATGGGTGGATTGTCTCCGCGCTTGACGCGATCCAGCCATATGTTCACATTTCCCGATGACGTTTTGACAACGCCGACCAACTCGCGATTGGCGCCTTGACCGGCAGCCTTGCTGCCCTCCGGTTGCCTGCTTAGCTTGCTGAGATCGATCGAGGTTTCGCGATCGAGAACAACCTGCAGTTGCCGGGCGAGCTCCCGGGCATTCTCGCCACGCTGCGTAGTTTCCAGATAATTCGCAGCCTGATCGTAATCTTCGCGATCTGCTGCACGAATGAACCCAACAACGGTGCCGCGAGGCGTGCTGCGGCCAAGCGGATCGTCTGCGGATTCCTGGCTCGAAGCGGCTTGCTGAGATGTGCCGGACGTAGGCAGTGGAATCTGTGCACGCAGAGAAGGCGACATCAGTGCGGATAATAAGACCAGGTATTTCAAGCTACGCACGTACATCGACCTCTCCTTCACACCTCTAAAGCCGACACCGCGCCATGCCCAAACATGCCGCCCACTCCCTTGTCTGTGGAGCGATTATAGCCCGGGTTTCCGCTGCGTTCACGGCAACGCAATTGCGGCGATCAGTGAATTTCCGTAAGCGGTTTGGGTGGCGCAATGATCGGTTCCGGTTGCACCGCGTATTCATCAAGCAGAACGGCAACCAGAACAGCGGTGGGGATAGAGACCATTGCTCCGACAACTCCAGCCAGCGCCGAGCCCAATAGTAACGCGATGATCACGGCGAGACCCGCAAGGTCGACGCTGGTTTTCATGATGCGCGGAGTGAGGTAAGAAGTTTCGAGCTGCGCATAGATGGCATAGAAGATGAGAACACCTGCGACGCGCCCCCAGGAGTCGATAGCGGCAACCAGCACAACGAGGATGACCGAGATGAGTGCTCCGACAACGGGGATGATATTAAAGAGACCCATGAGCACACCGAGAGCATAGGCATATCTGACATGTAATAGCAGAAAAACAATGGTGCTTGAAACACCGAGAATGAGCATGAGTGCGCCCTGACCAAGCAGCCACTTGCCCATGCGTGCCTCAGCGCGGGCCATGGTTGAGTCGAGACGCTGACGCTTGTGGATGGGGATAAAGGAAAGCAGCCATAAGTAGGCCTTGTCGCCTTCGAGCATGAAGTACACAGTAAGGATGACGCCGATGATCGTGTCAAAAAGAGTCTGAGCCCAATCTCTGATGGAATAGAAAACATAGGCTACGAAATTCGAGGCTATGTCCTGCAGCTTGGAATTGAGCGACGCCACATCGATACGGTCAGAAAAAGGCAGCCTGCGAATCCTGGCAAGAAGCTGAGGGCCACGAGTGGGCATTTCCTTCGTAAACTCGCGCAGATCATGGATGACAGGCGGCATCGCCACCAAGGTAAATGTCAGAATGCAGACGCCAATCACGACAAATAGAATGAAGATTGCCGCGCCGCGGCCAGGGTTCCACTTGCCGATGCGAAGCTTCATAATCGAGCGCAGCACAGGCATGAGCACGACCGCGAAAAGCGCGCTTACATAAATAATGACCAGTTCGCGGCGCACTTGCCAGGCCGCATATAGAGCCAGCAGGACACCGGCAGCGAAGAGAATGTCCCCGTTGTGGCTGCCTGGCCTGTTGATTGTGCCCGGGGATGAAACAGCCGGAGCGGCATTTTCACTCATCGTGTCGGAACATCCTCCGTCACTGTTTCCATCGCGTGATGCCGGTTGAGGGCTTCGATGATTCGAGCGACGACTAACTGCGGTGAAAGTCCAGCTGTCGTAACTGTAAGATGCGCGTCACGGTAATAAGGAAGGCGCGCATTGAAGCGACGCAGAAGCCCCTCGCGATCGGCGAGCACTGGCCGCTCAGCAGCCAAGGGTTGAGCAACACAGCGTGCGATCAGGATTTCCAATGGCGCGTCCAGAAAGAGCACGCAGGTGCAGTCGAGGCGCGCAAGCAGGTTGCGCGTGGATTCCGTTTCCACAGCGCCACCGCCTAGAGCCAGAACGAGACTCTCACGACCGGTGAGCTCGCGGATGGATTCCGCCTCGAGTGCGCGAAATACAGGTTCACCTTGCTCTGCGAAGATTTCGGCAACAGTCTTTCCGGAGCGGGTCTCAATTGCGGTGTCCACATCGACAAAATCCCAGCCCAGACTCTGCGCCAGCAGAGGGCCGACTGTGGATTTACCTGCTCCCATGAATCCAGTGAGAATGATGCGTCGAATTTTGAGAAGGAGCGACACTATTTCCCTGCATTATAGAGGGGCGAGCCTGCATAGCCTGAATTTTTTGGCCTGATCATGTCAGCCTGGAGATTTGGGTCCACAATATAGGTGCAAGAAAACGCATCTGAAAATTTGCCATCCAACCGACCATGGACCGTTCAGCGCAAACCCCTCTAAGCAACCATCTGACGGCAGCTCTGCATGCGAACACGGGGAGCACTTGCCATATTCAAGTAGACGGACTTCATGTTAAAGCCGTTGAAGGCGAGCACCTGATTGACGCCATCAATCGCAGCGGCAGGAAGATTCCTCAAGTTTGCTACCACCCTCACCTTGGCCCTATTCAAACCTGCGATACATGCATGGTCGAGATTGACGGGAAACTGGTCCGCGCCTGCGCGATCCAAGTTGCGGATGGTCTGACAGTGGTGACCGAGTCTGTTTCCGCACAAGCAGCACAACGCGAAGCCTTTGACCGCATTCTGGAGAATCATCTGCTGTATTGCACGGTATGCGACAACAACAATGGAAACTGCACTGTGCATAACACGACCAGGCTGCTGGATGTAGAGCACCAGGAGATTCCCTACAAGGAAAAACCCTACAAGAAAGACATGTCGAATCCGTTCTATCGCTACGACCCCGACCAGTGCATTCTTTGCGGCCGCTGCGTTGAGGCATGCCAGAACGTGCAGGTAAATGAGACGCTGTCGATTCGTTGGGAGGACGAACATCCGCGTGTGCTGTGGGATGGCGGCGAGGAGATAGCGGGATCGAGCTGCGTATCATGCGGACACTGTATTACGGTTTGCCCCTGCAATGCGTTGATGGAGAAGTCAATGCTGGGGAAGGCCGGGTACTTTACGGACCTTCCTGCAAAAGCGCTCAGCGACATGATCGACATTGTGAAAGCGGTCGAACCGGAGATTGGCTATGGGCCGATCATGACTCTTTCGGAAACAGAATCTGCCATGCGCGAGGTGCGCGTGAAGCGCACAAAGACCGTATGCACCTACTGCGGCGTCGGCTGCAGCTACGACATCTGGACGAAGGACCGCGAGATTCTGAAGGTCGAGCCGGGTGAAGGGCCGGCTAACAACATCTCTACGTGCGTAAAGGGCAAGTTTGGATGGGACTATGTCAACAGCCCCGACAGGCTGACGAAGCCACTGATTCGCGACGGGGAATCCTTCCGCGAAGCGAGTTGGGATGAGGCTCTGGACCTGGTCGCGCGGCGGCTGAGCGAGATCAAGATAGCACATGGGCCGGATGCGCTGGGATTCATCTCATCTTCAAAGTGCACGAATGAAGAGAGCTACCTGATGCAGAAGCTGGCGCGCGCTGTGGCAGGCACGAACAACATCGATAATTGCTCGCGCTATTGCCAGAGTCCGGCAACAGCTGGTTTGTGGCGCACTGTTGGCTATGGCGGAGACTCAGGCTCCATAAGTGACATTGCACAAGCGAAGCTGGTGGTGATTGTCGGCAGCAATACTGCAGAAGCACATCCAGTGCTGGCGACACGGGTCAAGCGGGCGCATAAGCTCAATGGGCAACGGCTGATCGTAGCGGATATTCGCGAGCATGAGATGGCGCGTCGCGCGGATATTTTCTTCAGTCCGGTGCCGGGCACCGACATGGTGTGGTTGAGCGCAATGAGCCGCTATCTGCTGGACCATGGACTGGCGAAGATGGAGTTTCTGACGCATTGGGTGAATGGGCTAGACGAGTATAAGAAGAGCCTGGAGCCGTTCACAATGGAATTTGCGGCAAAGACGTGCGCGGTTTCGCTGGAAACGCTGGAGCGCGTGGCACGGGAAATTGCCGCTGCCGAAAGCACATGCATCCTGTGGGCGATGGGCGTGACTCAACACTGCGGCGGGTCAGATACATCGACAGCGATTTCAAACCTGCTGCTTATTTCCGGAAACTATATGCGGACGGGGACAGGCGCTTATCCTCTGCGCGGACACAACAATGTACAGGGCGCGAGTGACTTCGGATCAATGCCGAAGTATTTTCCGGGTTATGACAAAGTCGATGATGACGAGGCGCGAGCTCGCTATGAGCAGGCCTGGAAGGTGAAACTGACTACGACCACTGGACTGGACAACCACCAAATGGTCGAGCAGATTTACGAGGGCAAGCTGAAGGGCATGTATCTGATCGGCGAAGACATGCTCAGCGCCGATTCAAACTCAAACTTTGTTGGCGGCGGTTTCGAGAGGCTCGAATTTTTCGTCGTACAGGACTGCTTCTTTTCGCTGACCTGCCGCTATGCTGATGTCGTGCTGCCGGCCAGTCCGGCACTGGAGAAAGAAGGAACGTTTACCAGCACGGAGCGCCGCATTCAGCGGCTTTACCAGGCGATGGAATCCCTGGGCGACAGTAAACCAGACTGGATGATCATTCAGGAGATTGCACGGCGCATGGGCGCAGATTGGAATTACACGCATCCGGCTGATGTGATGCATGAGAGCGCTTCGCTTGCTCCCATGTTTGCAGGCGTGACGTACGACCGGCTGGCGGGATACAAGTCGCTGCAATGGCCTGTGGCAGTGGATGGAACGGATTCTCCGCTACTGTACACGGAGCGATTTCCCTTTCCTGACAGCAAGGCCAGACTCTTTCCACTGGAGTGGATCGAGCCCTGCGAGCCAAAAGGCGAGGGATATGATCTGCATCTGAATAGCGGGCGTTTGCTCGAGCATTTCCACGAAGGCAATATGACGTATCGAGTGCCGGGGATTCGGGAGGAGACGCCGAATCATTTTCTGGAGGTTTCTCCGGAACTGGCAGAACAGCGGGACCTCTCGACCGGGCAGTGGGTGGATGTATCGTCGCGGCAAGGTGAGCTGCGCACGCAGCTCCTGGTGACGGATCGCGTGAAGGGCAATCAACTTTATGCGCCGCTGAATTCGGCCCTGCATCCCGTGAACCTTTTGACAAGCAACAACGTGGACCGTGAGACAGATACTCCCGCGTACAAGGACACTGCGGTAAAGATGAAGGCGCTGCCGTGGAAGGGGCCGAATCCACTACCGCCGATCAACTTCCGCAACGGCCATCCCACGCCGCAGCGTGGAGTAGAAGTTGAACGCAAGTGGAAGCGCACAGACTATACCTTCCCGGGCAGCGGGCTTGTGCAGATCAAGACAAACAGCAACAGGACGGCGCGAGATGGCAAAGCCAATTGAGCTGATACCAACCCCGCACGACGCGCGCGAGGAATTAAAGCGCCGAGTGGAAAATGCTCCGGTAGAGCACGCGGAAGCTGTTTTGTCTGCGTATGAGCTTTTGCAGGAGATGCACGCAAGCGGCACACTTGACCTTCTGCGCGGGGTCGCTGGCGCTCAAGGCGAGATCGTGCAACACGCAGCTGGACTTGCGGCACAACCGGAAGCGATACGCGCGTTGCGGAACCTGCTGATACTGAGCAAACTGCTGGGTAGCATCGATCCAGATACCCTGCATCGCATCACCGAAGGATTGCCGGCGGCTGCAAATCAAATTTCCGAGGATAATCCGCCGTCGTTGTTCGGAATTTTTCGCAGAATGGCATCAAAGGATGGCAGACGGGCGCTCGCCGCGGCGGTCAGTATTCTGGAGAGCGTCGGTAAAGGGATGGACCGCGGGAAATAGCGTGAGTCTTTACTTTTTGTGATCCTTTGCAACGGCGGTCGATTCGCGAACAATCAGCTCAGGCTGCATGACGGTTTCGGCCAGGGCTTCCGTTTCAGAATTCTTGATCATGTCAAGAAGCATCTGAGCTCCTTTGTTGCCCATTTCGCGTAGCGGCTGGCGGACCGTGGTCAGGCTTGGCCGCTCGTAAGCTGCACTGAGAATATCGTCGAAGCCGACAACGGAAATATCCTCGGGGACGTGCAGCCCCGCATCATGAATGGCACGGATAACCCCGATAGCGGCGATGTCGTTGAAGCAGAAAATAGCTGTGAAGTTGTGCTGGGTCTTCAGAAGAGTCTTCATGGCGTGATAGCCCGCTTCAGGTGACGAGTTGTCGGCGCCTAAATGCAGGCACAACTCGGGGCGCACTGTGATCTTGAGACGGCGAGCCGTTTCCAGAATTCCAGCCCAGCGATGCTCTGTGTCGGGAATAATCTCCGGGCCTTTCATAAAGGCAATGCTGCGATGTCCAAGCTTATGGAGATGTGTGAGAGCAAGTTCGGCTGCCTTGCAGTGGTCCAGCACAATGTCGCTCACGCCTGGGGCTTTGGTATGCGCTGAGATAGAAACAACAGGCAACGGAGTTCGCACTGTCGCCGGTGTGTTGAGCAGGAGAAACCCATCGACCGCACGCTCCATAAGCAGCCGTGGATACTGGTGCATCAGCTCAGGATCCCAGTAATGATTGGCGGTGAAATAGAAATAATGCGAGCGCAAGAGCGCCTCTTCAACTCCACGCATGACAAGTGTGAAGTAGCCTTCGCTTAGGTCAGGAGCGATGACGCCGACAGACATGCTTCGGCTGCGGCGCAGCGAGCGGGCAAAATAATTGGGGCGGTAGTGGTACTTGCGCGCCGCCTCAAAAACGCGTTCGCGGGTGCTTGCAGGGATGGATTTCGCGGCCGGGGAATCGTTGAGGACAAGCGAAATCGTGGTTTGCGAAAGTTCCAGGAGCCGCGAAAGCTGCTTGAGGTTGATCGGGCCGCTTTCAGGCGGCTTCGCCTTGGTCATAGCCGATGTTGTAACACGTTCCTTACGAGAATTTGAACTATTAATTCTGAAACCGGGTGCGCTGCTAAACCGTTTTTTAAGCGGGATTCTTACAGAATTCCTGTTTCGCAATACTCCCCCATCACTTTTTTCAACGCACCCGCGATCTCACCAACGGTTGCATAAGATCGCACACAGTCAAGGATGAACGGCATGGTATTGTCTGCCGAGATGCCACCGTCCGCCGCTTTCGGTTCCCTTTCTGCGGCGCGGCAGAGAGCAGCGAGTGCGCGATCCACAGCTTCATTCGAGCGTGCAGCGCGGAGCCGGTGCAATTTTGCCGACTGTGCCTCGCGAATTGACTCATCGATGTAGAGAATCTGTGGGGCAGGCTCGTCGATCACATAGTCGTTGACGCCCACGATGATCTTCTCACCAGCCTCGACGGCGCGCTGGTAGGCGTAGCTGGCTTCAGCGATTTCTTTCTGCGGGAAGCCCTGCTCGATGGCGCGAACCATTCCGCCCATTCGATCGAGTTTGTCGAAGTACGCGAGCGCGCCTTGCTCCATGTCGAGCGTCATGCGCTCAACAAAATATGACCCGCCGAGCGGATCGGCTACGTCTGCAACTCCTGATTCATACGCCAGGATCTGCTGTGTGCGCAGAGCGATGCGTGCGGCGTCTTCGGTGGGCAAGGCGAGCGCTTCATCGAAACCGTCCGTATGGAGGGACTGCGTTCCGCCTAACACTGCGGCGAGCGCCTGCAAGGCGACGCGAGCAATGTTGTTCTTCGGCTGCTGCGCGGTAAGCGAGACACCAGCGGTCTGGGTGTGGAAGCGCATCCAGGTGGAGCGCGGGTTTTTCGCGCCGAAGCGGTTGGTCATCAGACCGTACCAGAGCTTGCGCGCAGCGCGGAATTTGGCGATTTCCTCAAAGAAATCGTTATGCGAATTGAAAAAGAAGCTGAAGCGCGGCGCGAAGTCGTCGATGTTGAGGCCTCGGCGTAGCGCCCATTCCACATATTCCACGCCGTCGTAGAGGGTGAATGCCAGCTCCTGCAGTGCGGTCGAGCCGGCCTCGCGGATGTGATAGCCGGAGATTGAGATGGGATTGAAGCGCGGGGTATAGCGCGAGCCGAACTCGAACGTATCGATAACCAGGCGCATTGATGGCGCGGGCGGGTAGATGTATTCCTTCTGCGCGATGTACTCCTTGAGGATGTCGTTCTGCAAGGTGCCGGAGAGGCGCGCCCAGTCGGCGCCTTGTTTCTCAGCGGCGACCAGATACATCGCCCAGAGGATGCTCGCGGGCGAGTTGATGGTCATGGAGGTAGTCGTCTTCTCAAGGTCGATGCCGGAGAAAAGGATCTCCATGTCTTCGAGCGAATCGATGGCCACGCCACACTTGCCGACTTCGCCTTCGCTCTCGGGATCGTCGGAGTCGCGGCCCATGAGCGTGGGCAGGTCGAAGGCCACGGACAGGCCGCCGCCACCCGCGTCGAGCAGGTATTTGTAGCGCAGGTTCGTTTCTTCCGGGCTGGCGAAACCGGAGAACTGGCGCATGGTCCAGAGCTTGCCGCGATATCCGGAGGGGTGAATGCCGCGCGTGTATGGCGGCTGGCCGGGTTCGCCGAGGTCATTCGCAGGCCAGCTTTCGGGCAGGTCGGCGGGTGTGTAGAGGCGATTGACCGGCACGCCGGAGACAGTGGTGAAGCGGGCGTTGCCCTGCTCATCGAGATTGACGCCGGATGCTTTGCCAATCGGGCGCTCGGGAGCTTTGGCCAGTGCCGGAGCCAGGGTATCCCTGCTCCAGCGTTGCTCTTCGGCCGATGGATGCCGCTTCGAGTTCGATTCAGGCCCGCGCATGAAACTCATAAGGATAGCGGCGCAGGGTGCGGCACGGCAAGCCGCGATCTAATCGAGCGCGACAGATTCGGTCCCAAGATGCTGGTTGATGAGCCGCGCCACGAGCGGCTTGAGCGTAAGCGAGTCCCTGGGGTAAAGAAAGTCGCCGAGTTCTTCTGACCAGTCGAGCTTGAAGCTGGTGGCGAGAGCCGAAATCCATATCTGCCGCACGGGAGTGTTGGGCGTAATCACGAACTTCGCAGGCGGTTCTTCAAAAATAATGTTGAGCGCGCCGCTTTGTTCTTCCACTTCAAAATCGCCGGTTTCTTCGGCGGCGATCAGGCTTTTTTTGAGGGATTCGATGGCCTGATCGGCATGGCGGCGAAAGGTGAGTTCATCGAGCATGCTTCAAGTGTAGCAACGTTGAAGACGGTTCCGACGTGCATAAGGACAGGCGGCGCAGTGCGGAATGGAATCGTGAGAGTAACGAATGTTTGCATAATTTTTAGTGCATTTAATCTTGCTCTCGCATTCCCTGCGAAGTCTCATGCCATTCTGTGCCCAGCAACGCCATATCCCCTCCGGGAGATACGAATCATGCACCCACGCGCATCTTTC
>JASHRS010000071.1 GCA_030037215.1 Silvibacterium sp.
GAGCTGCCCAATGCTCAGGTGCACGCCACAACAACTGCGGCGCAGAACGGTGATACATGGCAGCTCACCACGCAACTCCAGAACTCATCCTCATACCCTGCATTGATGGTCCGTCTCAAAGCCGCCCGCCAGAAATCCGGCGATCGAATTCTTCCCGCCATCTACAGCGACAACTACATCACCCTCATGCCCGGCGAGCAGCGCACCATCACCACTGAACTCAATCACGCCGACACGCGTGGCGAATCCCCAACCATCGTCGTCAGCGGCTTCAACGTTGCCTCAGCCTGAGACTCCATCCCCGAAACCCGTCCGAACCGAAAATTTCCGGACGGGTTTCTCGATCATTGCTGATTCCGGCCATACTTCCTGCGCGCTGCTCCAATTTCTCCAGGTTTACCCCATCTTTTCAACAGGATTCCCTTTCTTTTTTCTCCAGAAAGTGCCATCTCCATCTACGCATTGCTCCGGTTTCTGGTATTGTGTTGGCTGGCCGAAAACGGCACGCTTTTCCCACCCCTGCATGCCTCATATCTCCGGCCAGTCCCCCTTGCATTCATAGAGTTGGCCCGTGCTTTTTTACGGGTCAATCGGCCCTCCCCAACGCTGCTCGTGTACGGCAATCGTCTTGCGCACGCGTGGGAAGGTTGCCGTCACGGGCAGCCATGTATCTGAAAAATTGGCATTTTATCCACCGGAATCGGCCTTTTTATCCACTGCTTCCACAAACCTCCACAGAAACTGCACCAGTTATGCGCCTTGTTCTTTGCCTGTCTGCGGAGTAGCGTCATCCCAGCGCCGAATTTCCCAAAATGGAACTATCGGCCACTGCTCTTCGACGGCCCTCCCCCGCATCCTGAGCGGCTTCCCGCGGTTCTCCACAGCGAATTGCTCCATTTTGAAGCGCTCTATTACTGATTTTCATCTAAAATACAAGATGTAGTGGTTATAGCTTGACACGCCCCATTAACAGCGGTACTTTGCCATCTGCGGCCCCTGAAAAAATTTGGACCGCAGGCTCAGGAAACCGGCTTTTATACCGTCTTCATCCGCACCGTCCCCCAGGCGGATAACTCCTTCCGGCCTTTGTTGTACCTGGTAAGACCTGGTTGCTACGGCACCCTTTTTGCCGCCTTGTCTTAATTGAACCTGCCCCACGACGGGCATCCAAATTCTAGCCCCCTTTTGGAGGAGCAATCATGGCCGAGGCCACCAAAAAATCCGTCTCAACTGCTTCCATTTCAGCCCCTGTCCCCGCTGCAATCTCTTCAGCCAGTGCTCTGCGTTTTGATCGCTTTTTCTCAAAGGCCACCGTCTCGCCTTACGACGAGGTCCAGTGGGAGCGCCGTACCGCGCTCATCAGTGACGCCTCCGGCAAAACCATCTTCGAGCAGAAGGATGTGGAAGTCCCCGTCGACTGGTCGATGACCGCGACCAACATCGTCGCCAGCAAATATCTCCACGGCCAGCTCGGCACGCCCGAGCGTGAGACGGGTGTCCGCCAGCTCGTCGGCCGCGTAGCCGAGACCATCCGTGACTGGGGCCTGGCCGGTGGCTACTTCTCCACGCCCGAAGACGCCGCCATCTTTCACGATGAGCTCGTGCATCTGCTGGTCACGCAGAAGGCTGCCTTCAACTCGCCCGTGTGGTTCAACGTCGGCTGCGACCGCCTCGAGCCCAATTCCGACGCGCAGAACTGGCACTGGAATCAGCACACCTGCGCCATCGAGTTCTCCGTCACCGGATATCGCACACCGCAGTGCTCAGCCTGCTTCATCAACGCCGTCGACGACTCGCTCGACTCCATCCTCACGCTCGCCAAGACCGAAGGCATGCTCTTCAAGTGGGGATCGGGCACCGGAACCAATCTCTCCACTCTGCGCGGCTCCACGGAGCAGCTCTCCGGCGGAGGCACCGCGTCCGGCCCGCTCAGCTTCATGCGCGGCTTCGACGCTTTCGCCGGAGTCATCAAGTCCGGTGGCAAAACCCGCCGCGCCGCCAAGATGGTCATCCTCAACGTCGACCATCCCGACATCATCGACTTCGTCGAATGCAAGATGAAGGAAGAAGCCAAGGCCTGGGCGCTCATGCGCGAGGGCTACGACGGCTCCTCGGGTCCGGACTCCGAGGCCTACAGTTCCATCTTCTTCCAGAACGCCAACAACTCCGTCCGCGTTACCGACGAGTTCATGCGTGCCTTTGAAAAGGACGGCGACTTCACCACCTACTCCGTTAAGGATCACAAGCCGGTCAAGACCTACCGCGCCCGCGATCTCATGCACAAGATCGCCGAAGCCACATGGCAGTGCGGCGACCCCGGCATGCAGTACGACTCCACCATCAACCGCTGGCACACGTCGAAAAACACTGGCCGCATCAACGCGTCCAACCCCTGCTCGGAGTACATGTTCCTCGACAACTCCGCCTGCAACCTCGCCAGCTTCAACCTGCTCAAGTTCGTCACGCCTGCGGGAACCTTCGATATCGCCGCCTATCGCGCCGCCATCGACATCCTGATCACGGCCATGGAGATCCTCGTCGACAACTCCGGCTACCCCACCGAATCCATCGCGCGCAATTCGCACGACTACCGCCCGCTCGGCCTCGGCTACGCCAACCTCGGCGCGCTGCTCATGGCCTTCGGCCTTCCCTACGACTCCGATGCTGGACGCGACTTTGCCGCGACCCTCACCGCCATCATGTGCGGCGAGGCTTACCTTCAGTCCTCGCGCATCGCCGAAAAATGCCCCGCGCTGGCTTCGGCCACGCCGCTCACCGCATCGGTCGAGCACAATGGAGGAGCCTGCCCCGGCTTCTACGTCAATCGCGAGCCCTTCCTCGACGTCATCCGCATGCACCGCGCCGAGGTCAACAACATCGACAAGTCCCGCAATTCTTCGGAACCGTTTACGGTTCCGCAACTCGATGCCCTCCTCGACGCCAGCCGCGACTGCTGGGACAGCGCGCTCGCGCACGGTGAAAAGCACGGCTATCGCAACTCGCAGGTCACTGTGCTCGCGCCCACCGGAACCATCGGCTTCATGATGGACTGCGACACTACCGGCATCGAACCCGATCTCGCCCTCGTCAAGTACAAGAAGCTCGTCGGCGGCGGCATGATCAAGATCGTCAACAACACCGTGCCCGCTGCGCTCTTCAAGCTCGGCTACAACAACGACGAAGTCAACGCCATCGTCAGCTACATTGACGCCACCGGCACCATCGAAGGCGCGCCCGGCATCCGCCCCGAGCACCTCGCCGTCTTCGACTGCAGCTTCCGTCCGGCCAAGGGCACCCGCTCCATTCACTACATGGGCCACATCAAGATGATGGCCGCCAC
>JASHRS010000072.1 GCA_030037215.1 Silvibacterium sp.
ACCGACTTTTCATGAAAAATCCCTGCCCGCATAAATTTGCTTCCGCAAAATTTATTTTTACCCTCGGTTTGGCATTGCTGTGCAGTTTTGTACTGCCTGGTAACCTGAGGGCGCAGACAACAATCTCAGGTGACATCGCCGGAACAGTAATGGACGCCTCGGGCGCAGCGATTCCAGATGCGACTGTCACAATCGTCAACACGGGAACAGGCGCCACCGTCATTGTGAAGACGGGAAGCGCAGGCGAGTACCGCGCTTCGCTGCTCAAGCCGGGCACTTATACGCTCACGGCCAGCGCTCCGAATTTCCAGCCCGCTCAGACGGGCGTGGCGGTTGCAGTCGGTCAGACGACCACAGCTAACATAACCCTACAGGTAGCCAAAGGTATCCAGACGGTGGAGGTGCAGGGCGAAGCAGTGCCGCTGCTGCAGCCGGAAAATGCCGATCTTGGCTCGACCATCTCGATGCAGCAGGTACAGAACCTGCCCAATCCCGGCGGCGATATCACCTATTTCATCAACCTGACGCAGGGCGTCGTGATGAATACGCAGGGCGGCTACGGCAACTCGTCCGCTTTCGGCCTGCCGGCGACATCGAACAACTTCACGGTGAACGGCGCGCAGGATAACGACCCGTTCCTGAACCTGAACAACTCCGGCCCCAGCAACCTGTTGCTGGGCAGCAACGACATTGACCAGGTCAACATCGTTGCCAACGCGTATAGCGCGCAATATGGCGGCCTGGGCGGCGTGCAGGAAAACATCATCACCCGTTCGGGCAGCAACCACTTCCACGGCAATGCGACGTACTGGTGGACGAACAGCGACCTGAATGCGAACGACTGGTTCAACGATTTTTCCGGCACCGCCCAGCCCTATGCCAATGCCAACCAGTGGGCAGCTTCTGTTGGTGGTCCGATCGTGAAAGACAAGGCGTTCTTCTTTGTGAACTACGAAGCCCTGCGGTTTGTGACATCGCCTTCCGATTTCGTGACGATCCCGAGTCCGGCATATCAGACTGCAGTGCTCAACTGGTTAAACACCCCGACAATTCCCGATCCCACCCTCTATCCGATTTATGCCAACGCTGTAACTCCAACAACCCCGGTTGGTTCTCCCAACCCCGGTTACAACCCGGCAGAAATTCCGTTTTACCAGAAGATGTTCAACCTCTATAACAACGCGCCGGGCGCGGCACACTCCCAGCCGTATACCTCCGCTACCGATCCGAATACCGGGTTGGTCTACGCGAACTATTTTGAGGCGACTCCCAAAAACGACTTGGCCGAAAACCTCGTGACCGCGCGCTACGATCAGAGGCTCGGCACGAACGATAATATGTTCATTCACTTCAAGTGGGACCACGGTGTTCAGCCGACCTATGTCGATCCGATCAACTCGGCGTTCAATGCGCAGAGCGATCAGCCCGACTATGAAGGTCAGCTCGAAGAGACGCACACGTTCTCTCCAAATGTCGTTAACCAGTTCCTTCTTTCCGGTGCATGGTACAGCGCATACTTCCTCAGCGTGAATCAGGCACAGGCAACGGCGACCTTCCCGTACAACTTAGAACTTGCTGATGGTTCATTTGTCAGTAACAGTGCGGGCTACAGTCTGGGCGGCCAAGGCATTTATTGGCCGGAAGGTCGCGATGTAACCCAGTATCAGGTCAATGACGACGTGAGCTGGACCAGGGGCAAGCATGGTCTGAGCTTTGGATTCATCTTCAAGAGAAACGATGTCACCGATGCCGATCTCGGAATTTTAAGCACGCCACTGGCCGTCAATCTTGGTCCGGCGGAAGGTACTTTTTCTCCAGGCGACTATTTCGGCAATGGCTACATGTACCTGGGGATACAGAACTTCCCCAACCGCACCAGCGAGCCGATTGCTCTGTACAACCTGGGCTTCTATGCGCAGGACCAGTGGAAGGTTTTACCGAACCTGCAACTTAACTATGGCGTTCGCGTGGAGCACAACTCCAATCCAGTTTGCGAGACTACTTGCTTTGCGCGTTTTGACAACAGCTACAATGCGGTAAACGGCGGTCTTGACGCTCCTTACAATCAGACTCTACTGTCAGGCCTCAGCAATGCATTCAATAATCTGCAGAAGGTATCGATTAATCCACGAGTCGGATTCACCTTCTCTCCTCCGGATCACCCGAATACCCTGTTCCGCGGCGGCTTTGGCTTGTTTACCGATATCTTCCCTGCGACGGTAGCGGACGACCTTCTGAACAACGCTCCATTGAACCCGGAGTTTTCTGCTGCAGGCTACCTGGCCGATCCCGCGCAGCCGGGAAGTTTCACGAATGCTCTGGCTGCCACTAACGAAGTGTTCAAGGCAGGATATGCGAGCAGCGGCAGCTACAACACCATTTATGCTGCGGATCCGAATTTCACTGTGCCGAACGTTTTTAACGTAGACCAGAAAATTCATTATCCGACGTACGAGGAGTGGAGCGCGCAGTGGCAGCAGCAGATCGGAAGATTTACCAGCTTCTCAATCGGTTATGTGGGCAACCACGGCTACCACGAACCCGTGATCAACAACGGCGTTAACGCTTCTGAGGCTGGCTCAGCTATACCATTCGGCGGGTTGCCGGCGAATCCGGCCCTTCCTGCATTTGGCGAAGTGCAAGAGATCCAGAGTGTTGCTTCGTCCAACTACAACGGGCTTATTGCGACGGTGAAGGAGCAGTCGAAGTACGTAACGCTGATGTTCAACTACACCTGGAGCCACGCGCTCGATATGATCTCGAATGGCGGGTTCCTGCCGTTCGGCGGCAACGCTTATGCTCCGATCAATCCTTTCAACCTAGCGGCGCAGAACTATGGAAACGCCGATTATGACATTCGACACAATCTGAATGGCAACTACCTTATTCACGTACCTTATTTTGGCGGTCCTAAAGTGATAACTGACGGCTGGATGGTCGGCGGAACGCTGTTCTGGCACACGGGCTTTCCGTTCAGCGTGACGGACAGTTCTGCAACCGAAGCCCTCGACGCTTTTGGCACGTATGGTGGAACGGCACTCGCGGCGGTTACCGATCCGACTGTGACTCACAGTTGCGGGAGATCGCACGTCTTAACCTCCTGCTTTGGATCGAACCCCAGCCAGTACTTCGCCGATCCAACCTCCTTCACCGGACAGACCAGGAACCAGTTCTTCGGACCGGGCTACTTCAACACGGATTTCTCGTTGTTGAAGGACTTCAAGATCCCCGGTCTCGAATCGGGCAGGCTCCAGGTTGGCGCTCAGGCTTACAACGTCCTGAATCATCCTGACTTTGCGAACCCGGTATTCGATTACGACAGCCCTGGGTTTGGAACGGTTCAGAGCACGGTGAGCGTACCGACCAGCGTCTTCGGTTCATTCCTGGGCGGCGATGCTTCTCCGCGTATTCTCCAACTCAAAGCAAAGTTTGAGTTCTAGTTCTCTCGTTGCTTTTCAACCGGAAGGACGGCAACTTGCCGTCCTTTCCTTTTATTTCAAAATCTAAAGATTGTGATCGCTTTTATTTCGGGCTTGCGAGCTAAGAAAAACGGTTTATCCACTTGCATTCCGGGTGAATTTCGATTAGAAAGCGTAAGGGTCAACTTTTCAGGTCCCCGCAACCCTCAGGTCTAAACATTCAATCGATTTGATAATGACTGCGGACATTCTTCTCGTTGACGACAACGCCATTCAGGCGACCACGCGCAGAAGTATATTGCTGAGGGCCGGCAGGGCTGTGGCGGTGGCAGAGGGCGCGGCGCAGGCGCTGGCCATGCTTGAAGATGCTACGTTGCTGCATTCCCTCGGACTGGTTATCACCGATCACTGTATGCCTGGAATGAACGGCCCGGAGTTCGTCGCCCGGCTCCGTGACAGGTTGCCTTCTGTTCCGGTCATCGTTCTCAGCGGATTTCCAGATGTCGAAGCCGAATATGCGGAAATGGGCGTGTTGTTCCGCCTCAAGCCTGTGGCCCCAGACCAGTTGATCGCCCTGGCCGAATCGCTGCTTGATCCTCCGCTCACCAAGACTGCATAGACAGCGAGTCAGCACTGAGGCACAACGGCCGCTTTATCACTTCATCTCCTGTTGCAGCAAATTGACCCACCACTGTGACGCGCGTCACATTGCCGTTGCAGGTACGGTCTGCGACAATAGTGTTTCCGTCCCATGCCTACATTCGGTAGCTTCGCTCTCCTGCTCGCACTTGCCTTGAGCGCGTACACGCTTCTTGCGGGAGGTGTAGCGCTACGCCAGCTTGCCACCGGAACACGCAGCCGCATTTCGCCAGAACGGCTGGCGGAGACAGCACGGCGGGCCGGCATCGCCACGTTTATCGCAACCACGGCGGCGGCGGTTGCGCTGGTATGGTGCGCGTTCACGAACAACTTTTCCGTTTCCTATATCCTGCACCACTCGAATCGCGCGTTGCCCGGGCCATATAAGTTTGCCGCGCTGTGGTCGGGCCAGGAAGGGTCGCTGCTGCTGTGGGCGTGGCTGCTGACGGCGTATGGGTTTGTGCTGCGCGTGCGGCATAAAGTCGACGTGAAGCTGACGGCGTATGCGTCGACGATTCTGGCCGGCATACAGATCTTCTTTCTGCTGCTGTTGAATTTCGCCGCCATGCCGTTTTCGCTGGTGAGCGGGCCTGTTCCGGCGGACGGGTTCGGGCTGAATCCACTGCTGCAGTATCCGGAGATGGTGATTCATCCGCCGATGTTGTATCTGGGCTATGTGGGCTTCGCGGTGCCGTTTGCGTTTGCGCTGGGCGCGCTGATGATGCGGTATCCGGGCGAGAAGTGGATCCACATTACACGGCGCTGGACGATGGTGACGTGGCTCTTTCTGACCTGCGGGATTTTTCTCGGCGCGCACTGGGCCTATTCGGTGCTGGGATGGGGCGGTTACTGGGGATGGGACCCGGTGGAGAACGCATCGCTGATGCCGTGGCTTACGGGCACGGCGTTTCTGCACTCGGTGATGATGCAGGAAAAGCGCGGCATGATGAAGACGTGGAATGTGTGGCTGATCTTCGCCACGTTCATGCTGGCGATTTTCGGCACACTACTGACGCGCTCGGGGCTGGTGAGCTCGGTGCACGCATTTGCGCAGTCGCCCATCGGAAGCTGGTTCTGGATCTTTCTGATTGTTACGCTCTCGGTGTGCCTGTTTACGTTTATCCTGCAACGCGATCATCTGAAAGCCGAGAACAAGATCGAGTCGCTAGTGTCGCGCGAGTCGAGCTTTCTATTCAATAATCTGGTGCTGCTGGCGGCGTGCTTCACAGTGCTATGGGGAACGCTGTTCCCCATCCTGTCAGAGTATGTGGTGGGCAACAAGGTGACAGTGAGCGGGCCGTTCTACGATCGCGTGGCTGTGCCGATCGGGCTGTTCCTGTTGTTCCTGACCGCGATAGGGCCGCTGCTGGCGTGGCGCAGCTCGTCCTTCAAAAGCATCCGGAAGAATTTTGTTTTGCCGGTGATAGCCGCGGTTGTGACGGGAATTGTCGTGATCGCCTGCGGCGTGCATCCGTGGGAGATCTTCACGACCGATCATCAGGGATCGTTCTATGCCTTCATGGCGTATTGCCTGGGAGCGCTGGTGGTGACGGCGATCGGGTCGGAGTTTCTGCGCGGCGCGGCGGTGATCTCGCGCAACACGGGGCAGGGAATTCTTGCGTCGATCGTGCAGCTTACGCGGCGCAATACGCGCCGGTACGGTGGATACATTGTTCACTTCGGCGTGGTGATCATTTTTATCGGCATCTCCGGACAGGCTTTCAACCAGCAGCAGGAGCAGGAGCTGGCGCTGCACCAGAGCATCCACATTGGTCCGTACACGGTCGAGTGCGAAGGCTATTCGCAGGACACGAATGCGAACTACGACACCGAATATGCGCTGCTGAATGTTTACCGGGATGGCAAGCTGGTAACGAAGATGGCTCCGGAGCGGCGCTTTTACGAGGCCAGCCAGCAGCCGCTGACGGTTGTCGCGAACCACTCGACGCCGGCATGGGACCTTTATGTTGTTTATGCAGGCAAGAATCCGGATACAGGCCAGCCGATCATCCAGATATTTCTGAATCCGCTGGTGGCGTGGATTTGGATTGGCGTGGCGATTATTGTTTTTGGGACAGTGGTGGCGCTGATTCCGAACATATCGGCCGCGCTGGCTGCGAGCCGCGTGCGCGTAGCGGTTCCGCAGACCGTGACTGCGCAGGGTGGTGACTGATGCGAAGAACTTCCCGCGCCGGACGCGTTGTGGCTTCATGCTTTGCAGTGTGCCTGATGGCAGTTCTGTCGATGGGCGCGGCGGACAATGCATCGCGCTACAACGATATCGGCCACAAGCTGATGTGCACGTGCGGCTGCGGGCAGGTGCTGCTGGAATGCAACCATCTCGGCTGCCCCGCACTGACGCGGGAAAGCGATGAGCTGCAGACGGCGATCCAGCGTGGTGACAGCGAGAATACGATTCTTATCGCGTTCCAGAATGAATATGGGCCGACGGTGCTGGCAGCGCCCATGCTGACCAAGTTCAACATTATTGCGTGGATCGTGCCTCCCGCGTTTCTGCTATTGGGCATTGCGGGCACAGCAGTGCTGGTTCGCCGCTGGCGGCAGCGTGTTGCCGCGCGAACCGCCACGGAGCACAACGCCAGCTTTCAGGCGATTCGGGAGAGGATACGGAGGGAGACGCAACTGTGACCGCTCTTGGATGTGGACTTCTGTTGCTGGGAATTCTGGCGTATGTTTTCTATCCCGAGCGCCATGTGGAAGCGCAACGGCAGAAGACACGCCTGGAGTATCTGCGGGAGCGCAAGGACGTTCTCTACGACAACCTGCGCGATCTGAACTTCGAGTATCGTGCCGGGAAGTACGTCGACGAGGACTACCACGCACAGCAGACGATTCTGGAAGACGAAGCGGCCGGAGTGATTGCGGAGATCGAGCTGCTTGAGTCGCAGGCTCGCTAAACTGAATGACAAGGAAAAGCATGAAGCTCGTTTTAAACCTCGGCGCGGCTGCGCTGATGCTGGTATCGCTTGCGGCGCAGGCCAAGACCATAACCGGGACTGTTACCGATAAAACCACAAACAAGCCAGCCGCAGGCGACAAGGTTGTGCTCGTGGGTTTTGGTCAGGCCATGCAGGACATGGCAAGCACTACGACCGATGCGCGCGGCCGTTATTCGATTGATGTACCGGACGACGCCATGCACCTGATTCGCGTGGAGCACCAGAAGGCCCAGTACTTTGAGCCGGTGCCGCCGGGAACGACCACCGTAAACGTGGATGTGTACGACGTGTCGGCAAAGTTGGAAGGCGTTTCGACGGAAGCCGATGTAATGCGCGTGGAGGCCGGGCCGCAGGGCCTGCACGTGATCCAGAATTATTTTGTTAAGAATGCCTCGAATCCACCGCGCACGCAATTCAGCACGGCAGCGTATGAGATTTATCTGCCTCCCGATGCGAAGATTGAGGCTTCGGCGGCGATGGGGCCTGGCGGTATGCCCGTTTCTTCGTCGCCGATGCCGCAAGGCGATAAAGGCCATTATGCGTTCGTGTTCCCGGTTCGTCCGGGAGAGACGCGCTTTCAGCTGAGCTACACGCTGCCTTACAACGGCAGCTATAAGTTCACTCCGCGCGTGGCGCTGCCGACGGACAACCTGGCAGTGATGCTGCCGAAGAGTATGAGCTTTAACGGCAACCCGGCCTTTCAACCTGCAGATGTGGAAGACAACGCGCAGACGTATCTGGCGAAGAATGTGCAGCCGTCGCAGGACCTGGCGTTTACCGTATCGGGTACGGGCATGATGCCACGCGACTCCGGCCAGCAGGGTGATGCAGGGCAGGCAAGTGCTCAGGGTGATGATGGCAGTGGAGGGCAGGCTCCGTCGGCTGAGAATGATACTCGTCCGGGCGGAGGACTCGGCAATCCCAACGACACGCCCGATCCGCTGCAGAAATACAAGGCATGGATTCTGAGCGGGCTTGCGGTTTTGCTGGTGATCGCGGCGGCGTTCTTCCTGCGCGCGAGGCCTGCAGAGGCAGTTGCGGGAGGGCCTGCAGTACCGGTTCCGTCACCGCTTGTTCCAACGCCGATACCGCCGGTAAGCAATCAAGAAGCAGGCAGCAAGGCGCCGCTGCTCGCAGCACTCAAGGATGAATTGTTCGCAATCGAAACAGAGCGGCTGGAAGGGAAGCTGTCCGATGCAGAATATGCGGAGCAGAAGGCTGCGCTGGAGCAGGTACTGAAGCGAGCTCTGTCCAGGAGCAGCTAAGAAGCGGGTCGCTAAGAAGCGGGTCGCTGAAAAGCGGGTAGCGAGTCTGATTCTCTACAAATGATTTTTGCGGCCAGCCGGGTCATCTATCTCAGTGCGGTCCGCTATCAGGATTTTAGCCACCCGTTCATTGCTGCCCTGCTGTACCGGGCTACTCACTTGATTCCCCCTCCAAATTAGAGGGGAAATTCACAGGCATTGGCACGCTATAGTCAGGGATGGCGACTCTCACGACCTGGCTCGGGCGTGACGAAAACTGATGGATATAAAGGCCGTGGGGCAACGCTTGTCGAAGATGAGCCTGACCTTCTGCGTCCAGCCGCTCCGCAGCGTTCACGCGTAGAAAAAGAATTCCTTCCGAAGAATTTTGGCGACAGATTCCCCGCAAAGCGCCCTGGCGAGGTCGGCAACGATGTGCGCATCCGGCGCCGGGTCCCGATCAAAAAGGGCATTCTGCCGGCATGGACGAAAACACGCTGGGGCCGCATTGCGGTACTTACTCTTCTGCTGGCAGCGATAGCGGGAATTGTCGCAGCGGTGCTCGCCGTGCAGCA
>JASHRS010000073.1 GCA_030037215.1 Silvibacterium sp.
TTCGAGGGCGTCCTCTCCATGCTCCGGGAAGATTCTGTCTCACCCCCGCTGGGCCTCATCACCGTCGCAGCCTTGTGCCCGCCCGCCTGGACCCTGCGGCTGCTGGACCATGCGATCGAGGAGATTCGCGACGAGGACTACTTCTGGGCCGATCTGGTGATGGTCAGCGCCATGCACGCGCAGAGGGCCGATACCGCTGCGATCCTAGCCCGCGCGCGTCAGCTGGGAAGGCGCACTTTCATCGGGGGTCCCTGGGCCAGCAGCGAACCCGATCTCCTGCGCACCATGGCTGATCACGTTCTGATAGGCGAAGCGGAAGAGGTCTTCGCCGGCATCGCGACTGCCCTCGAAGAGGGCACGGCCCGCGCCGTCTATCGGGTCGACGACAAGCCCGACGTCTCGCGCAGTCCCATTCCCCGTTTCGACCTGTTGCGCCTCGATAAGTACACCTCCATGTCGGTTCAGTTCTCGCGCGGCTGCCCATTTCAATGCGAGTTCTGCGACATCATCACCACCTACGGCCGGAGGCCGCGCGCCAAATGCCCGGCCCAGCTCATCGCCGAGCTGGAAGCCCTGCGATCCCTGGGCTGGCGCAAGGGCGTTCTGGTCGTCGACGACAATTTCATCGGCAATGCGAAGAATGCCCTCGCGTTGGTGCGCGATCTCGCCTCCTGGCAGCGTGAGCGTGGGTATCCCTTCGCTTTCTGGACAGAGGCGTCCATCGATCTTGCCGATCGGCAGGAGCTTCTGGCCGCCATGGTGGAAGCCAACTTCATCTCGGTCTTCGTCGGGGTGGAAACACCGTCGGCCGACGCGCTCCGAGGGACCAGGAAATTTCAGAATCTACGCGGAGACCTGATCGAGCAGATTCGCATCATCCAGCGCGGCGGCTTATGGGTGGTTGCAGGCTTCATCGTCGGTTTTGACTCCGATGACGAAACCATCTTCGATCGCCAGTTCGAGTTTATTGAGAAGACCGCCGTCTCCTGGGCGATGGCGGGCATGCTGCAAGCCCCACCCACCACACCTCTCTACGACCGCATGAAGCGCGAAGGCCGCCTCCACCAGGTAACGGAGCCGACCTCCAACTTCGGTACCCCCAACTTCCACACCGCGATGCCCCTGCCCATCCTTATGCGCGGCTTCTGTCGTTTGCTCACGCGTCTATACGAGCCCGAAACCTATTTCCGCCGCAGCCTGCGTTCGCTCGAAGTATGGGAGACCAGGGCCAGCCAGAAGCCGCCTTCTGTAGGACCGCTGGACACGCTGCACGGCGTTCTCAGCTCGTTGTGGAACCAGGGTCTCCGCTCGAGCTACCGGAGGTCCTGGTGGAAATTCCTCCGCGACCTCAGGCGGAAATTTCGCGACGATCCTACAAAAATGTTTTTCGGATCGCAGATACTCCTCGCCGCGCATCACTTTCTCCACTTTTCCCGCTATGTTGTGGCGGAGCTCGAACGGGATTGCCGGCGGATTGAAGCCCAGACCGCTCCACCGTTGTCTTCCTCGTCAAGGCCAGACGAGATGATAGAAGAGCCGCACTTCAGCCGGTAACCCAGCAGATGTCATCCCTGGGTCCGGGGGAGTTGAAGAAAGCGTAAGGGCGGGTAGCTGAAAACCGGTCAGCTAAGAAGCGGATAGCTGATAAAGCGGGTAGTGGTCAGCGATCAACTTCAGCATCAGATTGTCGAGGTTGCTCCACTTCCAACTCGTAACATGTGAAAACCCCACGTCTCAGGCGAGGCGTGGGGTTTCTGTTTGATGCGGTGGTTGAGTTCTACCAGCCGTGACCGTTGTGGCAGCCGTTGGTGATGCTGGCGAGAGCGTTGTTGGCGGCTGTGAGGGTTTCGCTGTAGCAGGCTCCGCGTGAGTCGTGGAACTGGTAGGTCTGGCTGGTTTGCGGATTTTGTGGTGCAGCCGTTCCGGCTACAAAGTTGTAGTTGAGGGTGTCGGACGCGGTGCTCTGCTCACTTGTGTGGCTGGAGTAGGCAGGGAATCCGAAGAAGCCGTCGGTGGTGTCGAGCTTGAACTGCTGGTTGACGTTCGCGGTCTGGACTCCCGTGGTGAAGTCAGGGCTAACGGTGAAGTTGTAGTTCATCGTCAACGGATAGTCGAAGTGCTCTTCGCGCGTGGTCACGATGGGACCTGTACGCGTCGAGGTGAATGAGTCAACGGTGGTGTCCTGCTGCGCGTCCTGACCGTCGATCAGGGGCGTAATGTCAAACTCCTGCGTGTTGATGAAGTGTACTTTCTGTTGGACCGTGGTGGTCACGCGCCCATGCGAGGTGTTGATGTATCCGCTGATGGTGAAGCTGCGATCGGATGCCACTGAGATGGTGCCGGTGTAAGCCTGCGCGCTAGCGTTGTAGCTGATGTTTTCATCTACGACCGGCGTGGGCGCGGCGGAGAGCGTGTTGCTTAGGACGCCGCCGGTGGTTTTCTTGCTGCCGTGGTCGGTGTAGACGAGCAGGTTGGCAGTGGCGAGGAAATAGCTGTCGGCGTTGAAGACGCTGACGGCTACGGTGTGCGTGCTGCCGTCAGAGAGCAGTCCGGCGAAGGGCGTGAGATCGACGCGGTAGGGCCGGAAGTCGAGGGTCTGGTTAGCGGGGATCGGCTCCCACCAGTAGGGATCGACGCCACCTGTGAAGATCCAGGGATAGACTGGCGCGACACCGGCAGGCTGACCATCAATTGAGATTTCCGTCTCGCGGAAGGCGGTGCCCCCATACGATTCGAGATTCGAGGTCTCGTTGTTGGGCACGTCGAAATAGAAGAACTCGTCGTCGCTCTGGTTCTGCGCGATTACATCGAGATAAACGCTCTCGACATTGGTGGGCAGGTCGAGGGTTTGCGTGATCTGATCGGCGGTGGTGTTGAGGGTACCGGCGTCTCCACCTGAGCCGTTGACGGGAATGACGATGTCGGGAACGCGCGGGGCGGGATCGCGGAATGAGGCTGGGTAGAACTCAAGCGCAGCACTCGAGTAAATGATTCCGTTGTAGGTGACGCCTCCTGAGACACCAATGAAGTTGCCGATGTTGGCTTCGCCAGTCTGGTCAGACTTGAAAATCGCGGAGAGATCGGTGACATCGCGCTCGACGTGCCAGGAGGGGCTGAGTGATGCACGCGGCTCGGCGGTGGTTCCGTAATAGATGCTGGCATGTCCGAGATAGAACGCTGCGGTGCGGTCGAACTGGCGGCCGGCAGTGACGGTGAAGTCGGCGGTGAAGACGACTTTGGACCAGGGGCCGGGGCAGTTGGCTGGCGGTGCGTAGCTGAAGGTGGCGGGAGTGAAGTTGTCAAAAGCGAGATTGCTGAACAGCTGCACGACGCAAGGCTTGGTGTTGGGACGCGGCACCAGAGGCGCGGCTGTGACGGGATTCGACGAACCGATTTGCGGGGTGGTGGGAACGATGACGACCTGCGCGCGTGCGGAGTTCACGGGAAGAATAGCGAGCGAGGCGAGGATAGCGAGCGAGGAGATAACAGGAGGGGCTTTGCGCATAGAAGGTTCCTTTTAGGGATTTCAAAATGCGCGACCAAAATACCGCAATATGACGACTTTGTGCATAAAATTCCGTTCATTTTGGCAAATTTTGTCTGTTCCTGGCTAAATTTTGCATATTTGCACCATTTTTGTGGCAATTTTTGAGGCCGAGTGACGGCATCTTACATGAATATGCAGCCGGTTCCTCCAGTGAAAAATCGCATCCGTTTGAAAGAGCCGAGCTTTCTGGCGGCTGTGGCATTGGCAAGTTTGGCGCTGGTTTTGATTTTTGTCTTCTCTATTCTGTCTGTCATCGGAGCGAAGCTACTGCCGCATCCATAAGCCGGACACGGAGCATACATCGTGCCGATAACGCCTGTTCACAGTGGGCGATATTCGAGCGTGAAGAAGAGCTCGCAGCCTTACCAGTGCGATCGATGGACGGCACTCAGCCGGATGTCGCCAGTCAAGCGGGGCTATTCAGGTTGGTATGCCGCTATTGGTTTTTGGGCAAATGACCGAGGGTAAAGCGCAGACCGAAGCGCGTGTTAAAGGGCAACGACGTGTATCCAATGGGGGTGATGTGCTGCTGGCTGAGGAGATTGTCGAGCTGTGTGTAAACGCCAAGCCAGGAATTGATGTTGTAAGTTCCGGCGAGATCGAGCTTGGCGTAGCCGTGGTCGAGGTTGCGGTTGGGCAGCAAGAGCGAGTTGTCGAAGCTGGGTGTGCCTCCGCCGAGGTAGGTGGAGTCGTCGCTGCGGCTGGCGTAGGCTCCGGTGCCGACAAGGACGAAGCGCTTGCCGTTATAGCTGATGGTGGTGAAGCCGGTGTGCGGCGGACGGCGGAATGGACGCCCGTCGCGCAGGGGCGAGTCGTTGCCGATGGGGATGGTTGGGAAGAGCGGATTGAAACTGGGTCCGACAGCGTCGGCGGAGAATGAGTGCTGCACAGCAGCATCGAGGTAGGTGTATCCGCCGCGGATGAAGATGTTGCGGCCGAGGCCATACTGGAGCTCGGTTTCGAAGCCCTGCGCACGGAAGGCGAGTGAGTTGAGCGTGAGCGAGTAGGCACCTTCGCTTTCGAGGAATGCCTCAAGGGCCTGTTGCTGCGCGGGCGTGAGATTGGGCAGCAGGAACGGGACGATGTTGGCGGGGACGTACTCGATCTGGTCGCCGAATTCGTTGTGGAAGTAGGTAGCGCGGAGAACAACGCGCTCGCTAAAGAAGCTTTGTTCGACGCCTCCATCGTAGGTGCGCGATTCTTCAGCACCGATGGGCTGGATTCCGTATTCGGAGGCGGTGGATTGACCACCGTTCTGCAGAAGGAAGGTGTAGAGCGAGCCGAACTGGTCGTCGATGCTGGGCTCCTGCACGCCTTTGGCGAAGTTGAAGCTGACTTTGGTGCCGTGGGCGATTCCCTTGCCGGGACGGACGGGATAGAAGGAGACGCCGATACGCGGCGTGCCTGCGGTTCCATAGAGCTGGTTTTTCTGGATGCCTCCGCCGAGCGAGTAGAAGATGCGCTGTTTGAGGAGGTCTCCGTTGAAGGCGAGCATGTAGTCGTAGTTGGCGCGCTCGAGGGTTTCGCTGAAGTCGTAGACCCATTCGTTTTCGGCTCCGCGCTCGTCTTCGAAACGGAAGCCAGCAACGGCAGCAAGATGCGGCGTGATGTTGTAGGAGGTCTGCGCGTAAAGATTGTCGCGGTTGTTGACGAGGTTGATGGTGGATGGGTAGATGCCCGCGTAATTCATGATGGCCTGGCCGCTGGCGGAGTAACCGTTGGCTCCGGTGATGGTGGTGTAGTTGCCGTAGTAGTTGCCTTCGACGAGATTGCCGGCGGGATACCACTGCACGGACTCTTCCCTTTTGCGCACGAGGCCGTAACGGACGAGGGCATTCCAGTTGTCACTGAAGCTGTGGCTGATTTCCGCAGCCATATAGGTGTTCTGGTCGGATTCCTTGCCGTCGTTGGGGATTCCCCAGAAGGCGTAGGTGCCGGGGAGATCGGTGGCGTTGTCGTTGTTGTGGGCGGTGACGCGAATCTCAGTGCTGCTGGACCAGGCGTAGCCGAGGTTGGCCACTTCAGCGATGTTGTGGGCCTCGTCAGCTGGAACAGAGTTTTGCGTTTGCAGGTCGGAGAATCCGCCGTAGTAATCGAACTTACGGTGCGTGCCGCCGAGCTGGACTTCGTTGCGGTAGGTTCCGAAGCTGCCGAGGTCACCGGCATAAATGAGCGTGGGAAACGAGGTGCTGCCGCGGGGAGTGGTGAAGGCGATGACTCCCGCGGAAGCGTCGGAGCCGTAGAGGACGCTGTTGGGGCCGCGATAGGCTTCGACGCTGGCGATTCCGGTGGTAGAAACGCCGCCGAGATCGAAGACACCGCCGATGTCTTCGATAGGAACTCCGTCGAGGAGAATCTTGTTAGCGTCGGAATTGCCGCCGCGAATGAAGATGGAGGTGACTCCGACACGCTGGCCTGTCTGGACTACGTTGATGCCGGCGACCTGGCGGAGCGGATCAACCATATCGAGGCGGTTGGTGAAGTCCGTTGCAGGAATGGTGGTGACGGAGGCGCTAACCTGGCCCTGCGGAGTGGGTGTTCCGGTGGCGGTGACGACGATGGACTGACGCACCCATTCGGGCTCGAGGACGATGTTCTGCTCGACGGCGTCGAGCGCACCTCCGTAGAAAGCCTTGGTGCTGACCTGACGGAAGGATGTTCCAGCGGCGAGGACGTAGAACTGGCCTGTAGCTCCGCTGCTGAGCTGATAGGTTCCGTCATAGTGCGTGGCGTTGCTTTGAATGACCTTGCCGTTCTGGACGAGAGCAACGGTGGCGTCAGAGACGGGACGGCCGACCGGGTCGGTAACGACTCCGTGAACTGTAACGGCGTGTGATGTGGATGCGAAAAAGAGGGCACCGGCGAAAAGCAAGGCGCGGCGTGACAGCCA
>JASHRS010000074.1 GCA_030037215.1 Silvibacterium sp.
GTTCTGCAGAAGCAAATGTCCCGCGGCCTTCAGGGACAAGTCTCCTATACGTACTCCAAATGCATGTCTGACAGCACGGGATATTACGGAGCGTGGAATAATGCCCTGAGCGCTTCGGCGTACTGGCAGAACATCTACGATCAGAGGGCGGAGTGGGCGCCTTGCTACTACGACGCCACTCACGTGCTATCGGCATATTCCGTTTACGAACTACCCTTTGGACACGGCAAGCAATTCGCCAGTGGCGTCCGCAAATCTGTGGATGAAGTGATTGGCGGCTGGGCGGTGAGCCCGATCGTGTCGTTCCGTACCGGCTGGCCAATACCGATCGGAGGGTCGGACAACTCCGGTACCTTCAGCCGTGGTCCTCGGGCGGACTGCAACTCCCTGCCGCCAATCGAAAATACTCCGATCCCAGGGGTAGGCACCCAGTGGTTCACCAACAACGGCAACTTCACTCAACCGGCAATTGGTACCTTCGGAAACTGCTCACCGCAGCTCTCAGGTCTCCGGACGCCACGTTACACCGATGTCGATGCGAGTATACATAAGGACTTCCCAATAACAGAACGATTCCGTTTGCAATTCCGCACCGACTTCGTGAATGCCTTCAATCACGTTCAGTACAATGCTCCGAACAATTCAATCGGGTCAACGATGGGGCAGATTACCAGCGCTCAACCACCGAGGAACATTCAGTTGGCTTTAAAGCTGTACTATTGACGTACCAAACACCACGTATAATCGCTGATACAGACACAGATTGCGTCTGTATCAGCGATTTGCTATTTGGGGTCGAAAATTCTTTGAAAAGCAGTATGCGTCGAAATGGGTAACTACCGGGTCAAGACATCCGCCGTTTTTTTCTTGTCGGTTGCCGCACTTTCCGGATTCAATTCCAACGCTCAGCAGGCGAGGTCTGCTGTACCGGCGATCCATGTTACACCTCAACAAGCTATCGCCCTAGCCGAAGAGGGCCGCTGCCGGGAGTCAATTTCCGCCCTCGAGCAAGCCATGACGGCCCAGGTCCCCGCAGAAACTCGAAAACAGGCCGGTGTAATCGGGATTCGCTGCTCTCTTGCCATCGACGACCGATCCGCCGCCCTGGATTTCATTCGCGTGCTCAGCAGAGATTTCGGTCACGATCCCGATGTGCTGTTTGTCGTTGTCCATGCCTACTCCGACTTATCGTCGCGCACAGCTTTGGATCTAGCCCGATTTGCGCCGCAATCCATTGCTGCCCACAAATTGAACGCGGAAACGCTGGAAGAGCAAGGCCGGTGGGAACCGGCAGAGCTTGAATATGAGGAGATACTCAAGGAAGATCCCAATGCCCGCGGCATTCATTTTTTGCTGGGAAGGTTGTTGCTCTCGCGGCCCGATGGCGGACCGGATGCTCCGGACCGCGCCAAACAGGAGTTCCTGAAAGAACTACAGATCGATCCCAGTAACGCCGATGCAGAATATATCCTGGGAGAACTTGCCCGTCGCGCACAAGACTGGGACGAAGCGATTACTCGCTTTTCGCAGGCAGCAAAACTCGATCAGAATTTTGCAGAAGCTTACCTTGGATGGGGAGTTTCCCTGCTCGGTGACAAGAAGTATGAAGAGGCGATCGCCCCTTTACGCAGAGCCGAGCGCCTGACCCCCGGAAATCCCGACATCCACAACGCGCTGGCGACCGCTTTGGTGAGAACCGGCCACAAGGACGAAGCAGAAAAGGAGTTTGCGATTCTCCGGAGCCTTAGTTCTACGGACCATTCCGGCGCGCCTGCGGGAGATCAACCGCAATAACTTCTCTCTCTGGTGTAGTCCGTCTCAAAGTCAATATCTGGACATAGGCTGCAGAAAAACGATGAATGAGATTCGCACAGCGCGATTGACACGCCGGCAATTTGTGTCACAGATGATCGCAAGCGCTTTCCTGATTTCGCAGCGTCGACTTCTCGCCTCGACCAGCGCAACACAGTTTCCTTTCGTTGTGGTTCCTCCTGAAGCAAGCGGCATTAAATGGGTGCATACAGCGGAAAAGTCCCCTGAAAAATACCTTCCGGAAAGTTCGGGACCGGGTTGCGCTTTTCTCGACTACGACAACGATGGATGGATGGACATCTATCTGGTGAACAGCGGGAAATGCGATTTCTATAATCCCAATCCGCCGCTGCACAACGCGCTCTATCGCAACAATCGAGATGGAACCTTCACGGACGTAACCGAAAAAGCAGGCGTTGCTGCTGGAGGATACGGCCAGGGAGTTGCAGTCGGCGATTACGACAATGACGGTTTACCCGACCTGTACGTTACGCAGTACGGAAAAAATATTCTCTACCACAACAACGGCGATGGGACCTTTACTGATGTGACGGAGAAAGCCGGGGTCGTAGCTCCGGGATGGTCATCGAGCGCCGTGTGGTTTGACTATAACAATGATGGATTGCTCGATCTTTTTGTCTGCCGGTTTGTCGATTTCAGCAAAGAACTGAACAAACCTTGCGGCATCCATGAGGATGGCCTGCGGCACTACTGCATTCCTACGGTTTACACACCCATGCCGAGCTGGCTTTTTCGCAACAATGGTGACGGCACGTTCACCGACGTCAGCAAGGAGTCAGGCATCGCCAGTCAATTGGGAAAGGCGTGGGGAGTGGTTGCGACCGACATCAACAACGACGGCTTGATGGATCTCTTCGTGAGCAACGACACCGTTCGAAATTTTCTTTTCCTCAATCGAGGAAATGGGCGGTTTGAAGAAATCGGAGAAATCGCCGGCGTGGGCTACAGTGCCGACGGGCGCGCCCGGTCAGGAATGGGCGTGGACTCCGCGGATTATGATCAGGACGGCTTCATGGATCTTTTCGTCGCCAACCTCGATCGCCAATCGTACTCGATTTACCACAATAACCATGACGAAACCTTTGACGATATTGGCGGCCAGACCGGCATTGCTGCTGCTACCTATCTGATGAGTGGTTGGGGGCTCAAGTTCTTCGACTTCGATAACGATGGGAATCTGGATCTATTTTTAGCGAACGGAAATCCTGACGATTTAATTGACCGAATCCACTCACAGGTGACCTATGAAGAGCGTCTCCTCTTATTTCAGAGCACTGGTAAGGGGTTTCGCAATATCAGTCAGCAGAGTGGGCCAATCTTCGAGCAGCCGTTTTCGGCGCGAGGATTGGCGATCGGTGATTTCAATAATGACGGCGCGACCGATGTTCTCATTGGAGTGAATGACGGTGCACCGGTCTTGCTGCGCAACACAGCGGCCAAAGGCAATCACTGGCTGGGAATCAAACTTGTGGGCAAGACATCGAACCGTGACGCTATCGGCGCACGAATTACTTATCAGGCCGGAGACCTGATGCGTCATCGAATGAAAGTCGGTGGCGGAAGTTATCTCTCGTCACACGATCCGCGCATCGTGCTCGGCATCGGCGGGCGGACAAAGATCGACTGGCTTGAAATAAAATGGCCTGAACCTAGCGGCAAGACCGAAAGGTTTACGCAACTGCCCATCGATAAATACATCACAATTGTTGAAGGCGAGGGCATTAAAAATGCATGAGGATCATGCACTGCCCTTTCCCGAACCTGGCATCGCTATGATGCAGGAGAATTGAACCTGGTGCTGGCTCCGGTCGCTGTACAGTCATTGCACCGGATGAGCGCGCCTGACCTTGCGCTCGTGGTCATCTATCTCGTCGGAATTACTCTCTTCGGTCTTCGGTTTCGCTCGAAGGACCGCTCGCTAAAGAGTTATTTTCTTGCGGACCGCACCATCCCCTGGTGGGCCATTGCGCTTTCCATCGTTGCAGCAGAAACGAGCACGTTAACCGTCATCAGCGTTCCCGGGCTCGCGTACACGGGCAATTGGGGATTTCTACAGGTAGTACTGGGGTACCTGCTGGGCAGAATCGTGATTTGCGTGATTTTTCTGCCGCGTTACTTCCGCGGCGACCTGCTCACCGCATATCAGGTCATCGGGCAGCGCTTTGGGCCGAAGCTACATCGGCTGACGGCGCTTCTCTTTTTGTTTTTGCGGGCAGCAGCAGAAGGAGTCAGGGTTTTTGCCGTATCGATCGTCGTCGGCATCGCCATTGGGACGAACGACATCGTCTCCATCGCCATCATTTGCGCGCTCACTCTCGCGTATACGCTGGAGGGAGGCCTTGCTGCGGTGATCTGGACCGATGTCACGCAGATGTGTCTCTATATTGGAGGCACCATCATTGCTGTCATCGTGCTCGGCCATCAAATAACGAATGGATGGAGCGCGGTTTATGCGGCCGGTTTGGTTACGGGGAAGTTGAGGATTTTCGACTTTGCTCTGAACCTTACCCAGAACTACACCTTCTGGGCAGGAATGATTGGAGGCTGCTTTCTGACGATGGCAAGCCATGGCACCGATCAGCTTATGGTGCAGCGGTTGCTGGCTGCGAAGAATCTGCGCGAGTCGCGAATCGCTTTGCTTTCGAGCGGCCTAGTGATTCTCGTTCAGTTTGCCTTGTTCCTTGCCATTGGAACGGGGCTTTATTTCTTCAATCAAGGCTCGGGCGCGCATTTATCGCTCAGTCCTGATCGCGTTTTCCCGATCTTCATCGTGCAGTATATGCCAGTCGGAATAACGGGCCTGCTTGTTGCCGCGATCCTAGCGGCAGCGATGTCGAACCTGAGCGCAGCGGTCAATTCCCTGAGCTCTACCAGCGTAGTTGATTTTTACCTGCGATGGCGGCCGGAAAGCAGCGACGAACAGCGTGCAAGACTGTCACGCCTGATGACATTCTTCTGGGCGGTAGTGCTTTTTGTTCTAGCGCTCATGTCGCGCACAGCAGGTCATGTTGTTGAGGTCGGCCTGTCGATCGCATCCGTTGCCTATGGATCACTTCTTGGAGTTTTCCTGCTGGGCACCCTGACCAGGCGCGCGAACGAGCGAGGGGCCATAGTCGGCATGGTGTGCGGGTTCGCAATTAATCTGATTCTTTGGAAGCAGCCACACGCATGGTCATTTCCACTGGCAGGGTTCCGGGTTACTGTGCCGAAGATCGGGTGGACATGGTTTGTACTAATAGGTTCGCTATTTACCTTTGTGGTGGGCTGGGCTACGAGCTGCTTACCATTCACGAAAACAGAAGTACTCAAGGAGGGTGAGGCAGCATGAGGAAGCGCCGTTATGTTCTTTTGATCGCAGGGTTGTTGTGTCTTTCATGCTGCAGCGAGTTTATCCATGCGAGTGAGATCGGCGAACACAAACAGGATCTCTCGTCGATTGATCAGATCATCGCAAGGGGCATCCAGGAAAAGAAAATTCCTGGCGCAGTTGTGATTGTGGGCCATAACGGAAAGATTATCTTCCGGAAAGCCTATGGAATGCGCTCTCTTGAGCCTACGCAGGAGCGGATGACGGAGAATACGATCTTCGACATGGCTTCGCTGACGAAGCCTCTCATGACTGCAACTGCGGTTATGCAGCTCTATCAAGAGGGCCGCTTCAGGCTGAATGATCCTGTATCGGAATATCTGCCGGCGTTTGCAGCGAACGGCAAGCAGGACATCACCATTCGCCAGCTGCTTACGCATTACTCCGGCCTTCCGCCGGATGTACCTCTTGCAGACACCTGGTCGGGAAAAGAAGAAGGATTTCGAAGGGCGTTTGCCTCGGTTCCCATGACACCGCCCGGCGTGCAGTTTCGCTATAGCGACATCAACTTCATCGTCCTTGGTGCGCTTGTAGAAAAGCTTTCGGGCCTGACGCTGGACGAGTACGCGAGCAAATACATCATTGCCCCGCTGGGGTTAAAGCATACGCGTTTTCTTCCACCAGCAAGCTGGAGACCGCTTATCGCGCCCACGCAATATGACGAGCATGGAGTAATGCTGCGTGGAGTCGTACACGACCCAACCTCGCGCAGGATGGGAGGAGTAGCCGGGCACGCAGGTTTATTCAGCTGCGCTGACGATGTTGCCGTCTATGCGCAGAATCTGCTGGATCGGCTCGCTGGCCGTCCAAGTCATTTCCCTCTGAGCCGCATGACGCTTGAGAAAATGACCACGCCTGGCCAGCCAGCTACAGGAACGTCGCTGCGCGGCCTGGGATGGGACATCGAATCTCCATTTTCGAGCAACCGTGGAGAGCTCTTCCCTGTCGGCTCTTTCGGACATACCGGATTTACCGGCACATCGCTCTGGATTGATCCAGTCAGTGATACCTATGTTGTGATTCTCACGAATGCGGTTCATCCACACGGGCCCACCGGTATCAACGCATTGCGCGGCGAGATTGCGACTGTAGCGGCAGCCGCGGTTGGCGTTGCTCCCGATGGAGGAAGATACATTGCCAGGCTGACCGGCTATAACGAATCATTGAGCGGTACGCGGCTATGGCAGGCGAGAAACGGCGAGGTTGAAACTGGCATCGACGTTCTGGAGGAAGATCATTTCGCTGAGTTGGCTGACCTCGTGCGCAAACACGGCGGTAGGCTGCGCGTGGGCTTGCTGACCAATCAGACCGGCGTTGATGCAAAGGGACGACGAACCATAGACGTTCTTGCCCGCGATGCAGAAGCCTCTGTCCCGGGCCTTCAGTTGAAAATAATTTTCAGCCCAGAGCATGGTGTCAACGGCGCGCTCGATACCACAGATATCCAGAACTCGACAGATGCGGCCACCGGCCTGCCAGTGATTAGCCTTTACGGATCAACCGATGCGCAGCGCAGGCCATCTCCTGAAGCATTGAAGTCGCTTGATGTTGTCGTCGTCGATCTTCAGGATGCCGGCGTGCGTTATTACACGTATGAGGCTGCTGTCCGCTACTTTCTGGAGGCTGCGGCAAAGACAAACACCGATATTGTTGTCCTGGACCGACCCGATCCGCTGAATGGGTCATTTGTCCAGGGGCCAATTTCGGATGCCAGCAGAAGCAGCTATGTAGATGTGATGAGTATTCCCGTGAGACACGGGCTGACGATTGGAGAGTTGGCGCAGTACATAAATGGAGCGCTTGGGCTGCATGCTCCTCTTACTGTGGTTCGCATGAAGGGCTGGCAGCGCGGCGACTGGTTTGATTCCACCGGATTAACGTGGATCAATCCGTCACCGAATCTACGCAGCCTGCAGGAGGCGATGCTTTATTCGGCTATCGGGCTGATCGAAACGACGAACATATCCGTCGGACGCGGTACGGATGCCCCGTTTGAACAGATAGGCGCTCCGTGGATTGACGGACGCGAGCTGGCAAGTTATCTAAACAAGCGATATCTTCCCGGAGTTCGCTTTGTTCCTGTCACCTTCACGCCACAGAAGCCGTATCCATTTGCGGATCAGGTGTGCAGCGGCGTGAATATTCTTGTTACGAACCGCAATGTGGTCGATATGCCCGAACTCGGGCTGGAGATTGCCTCAGCACTGCATAAGCTCTATGGCAGCCAGTTTCAGTTAGCCAAAATCGATACCCTGCTTGCGAATAGCGACGTTCTTCACGCTCTTCTGAACGGAGAAGACCCTCAGCGAATTGCTGAGAACTGGCAATCATCGGCTCAACAATTTGAAGCTGCACGGAGACCATATCTTCTGTACTGAGGCCATCCATGACAAAGCGAGCGGACAAGTGACGAGATTGAGATGTGAAGGCACGAATAAAGGACACATTTCTGTGTCCTTTCAAACCCTCCAGGGTTTCGCCTATTCCAGTTAAGCTCTTTGGAATCTGGCGGGGACGACGGGGCTCGAACCCGCGACCTCTGCCGTGACAGGGCAGCGTTCTAACCAACTGAACTACGTCCCCGGATGGGATGTTCGGAATGAGTTCCGGACTTGATCAGTGTATCAGAGGATGAGGGGTTGCTGCGGAGTGCGGGTCGAAGTTTTCGGCGCGCGGCGTGCTCTTTCTTTTTGCTACAGATTCGTCATTGCTGCGGTTGATTGTCTGTGGCCGGCTTTAATGGATCGGGGGCCGAAGGAACCACTTTTACAGGGGGCTGCGGCGCGGGCGGAATCGACTTCCAAACCGGTGCCGGAGCCGGAGGTATCACCTTCCAGTGAAGGCCCGGTTGTGATTCGGAACCAGATGCCGGAGCCGGGCTGGAAGATGTGGCGGCGTTCACCGGAGCTGAAGCTGTGGCCGGAGCTGAAATTGTGGCAGGAGCCGACGGCGCGCTGGGCGGGGGCGGCGCTATGGCCGGCTCAGAGGCAGGCGGATATGCCGGCTCTGTTGCGGGCAATGCTGTTGCGGCCGTAGCAGGCTGCGGCTGAGGTGCTCCTTGCGAGGCATACAGGGTATGCTCCTCAGTGTCGGCGGCGATCACGCGACCGTTACTGTTGAAGGTGATGGTCCAGGCCCTGTATGTGCGCGACTGTTCGAGAGTGGGAAGCATAACGCGAGCGAGATGATTCTTTGGATCGAGGTGGATCATCGGCACAGGAAGTCCTATAGAAGCAGCATCTTTTGCTGCAACTGACCGCATGCCGGCAATGCCCCCTGTCATTTCTGCATAGCAGGCACTTAAAACCAGAATCTGATTGCCTGTCATAGCCTGGCGAGCGATGGACAGGGGTACAAGCTGGTTGAAAAGTGCGAAGCTGGCAGGGTTTTTTGGTGCCGGTACAAATGGCGTGGCGTTGCGATAGAGCACGGGCACGACGTGGACACGCCCTGCTTCACGGGGAATGAGGGCTGTGAACAATGACTCGGTTCCGTCAGGAAACTGTCTGGAATAGTGGAGCAGGATGGTGTCCGGCATAGGCACGCAAAGAACCTGTTCCCAGGACCAGTCCCCTGCTTCGAGGTCGTAGCCATAAATTGCGGCCGATTCAGCCAGAGCCGACCGATGAGCTTCAACCGCAGCCATATCGGCGGGACTGACCGCACTGGGCGCAAGGTGCCGCGGAGGATAGTCGAGCGACGGGTGCGATTGCTGCGCACATACAGGGTAAGACGCAGCGACGGCCAGCGCCAGCATGGCAAATATCGGCGACTGGAAAACCTTCTTCATCGCAATCTTCACTCTACCATTTTGGCAAAACTGCAAGGGCAGCCACTATGGGCTGCCCTTGCTGGTTACGTTGCTTCAGCAACTTGCTATTTTCCGCTGGGACGGCGGCGCGTGGTGTGATGCACTGGCGGCGGAGGCTTCAGGCCACCATCTTTCATCGTGATCATAAAAGGATTCTGCGTATAGGAGTCGAACGTAGCGATATAGGTCACGCTCGTTCCTGGCGCAGGCACATCCTTGAGCGGAGTTTTCATGTTGACGGTGAAATCGGCCTTCTGAGACTGCTTGGCGTCTTCGGAGACTGCCAACTGCACGGAATCAGCCGTGGCAGAAATGACTGTTCCGGGAACTTCCGCAGTCACGCCGTTGAGAACTGCCCAGACTTTGCCGGCGTCGTCGGGGGTTCCGTTGGCAAGGATGAATTCCTTGTCAGAGAGCGCAAGCGTGTTCAGGTCGGGCGTGCTCGCGACGGCGTTGTGCGCGAGGTCCTGCGGCGAAGGCGGCGGCGGTGCAGGCACTGGTTTGTAGGTGGCCGGCGGGAAGACATTGTCATGAGCAAGTTGTTTGATGAGATCAAAGCCGTCCATGCCGCCGTGGTACTTGTTGTACCAGTACTCAGCAGCCTTTTCAGCCGTGGTCTTATAAGGATCGGGCAGATACTGCGCGGCGCGGGCCAGGAACCAGATGCCGTTTACGAGGTCCTTAGGATCCTCCTGCACATAAGCCGTTCCGAGATAGTAGGTATCGGCGAGGCTGGGTTGCTGGATAGTCTGTGCAGGCTGCTCGCCCTTGAGCTCAGACGTGATGGCTTCAATTTCGTCCTTGTAGTCTTTTTTGCCAAGATCATCGGCGGCGATGGCGCTCTGGAAGATCGGTGTTGCGACAGCCTTCAGCTTGTCGAAATCACCCTCATCCATACTGGCCGGCTTGGTCGCACTCAGACCGCGCTGCGCAAGAGCGGCCGCGTCGTCGAGCTTGGATTGATCGCCGCTGGCCTGCGTCTTCTCCACAAAGACAACAAACGTAAGCGCGCGGAGATTGTTGGGATCGACCTGCAGGAGACGCTTGGCCGCATCAAGAGTCTTGGCAACGTCGTTAGTCGCCTGATATGCGCCTACAAGCTGCTCCAGCATCTGCTGCTTTACCTCGCTGTTGGGATACTGTTGCAGGAAGCTCTCGATGGCGGCTGCCTTGGCTGAGGGTGTCGACTGGCCGATGGCGTTGGTGTAAGCGTTGTATTCCGCCGGGTCTTTAATGGTGATCTGGCTTTGCGAACTCTGGTCCTGCGCAAGTGCAGCGGGAGCCGCAGCAGAAACCATGGAGGCAACGACCAGCATGGAAGCAAAAACAACCTTCTTCATTCAACGCTCCTAAGGAAGATCCTTGAAATTGAAACTGTGAGTGCAAGCCTGGAGGGACGCGCACGGTCGGCACCGAATCGTTTGAATCCTATGAGCTGCAACGATTGAGATCAACGAAGGATGCGACAATGGCTGGATTATAGAAAGCTTCGGCTTATTGTGACAAGCATCCTTTGGTGTCGTGCTCATATTTTTTCCCCCGGAGAGACAGTTTCCTCGCTTTCCCGGACCAGCACCCATGCTTTTAAGATGCCGCGGGGGAAGGACTTTTGTCTGGCCGGAGGGGAGTTATCCCCGGCAGAAGTTCGCTCATCCAAAGGGGGCGACGCTACTTAGACGATTCAAGAGCGATGAGGAGATCAGCATGGAGAATCTTTCCGGACAGGTTGCGGTGGTTACGGGCGCGGGGCGCGGCATCGGGGCAGCGATCGGCAAGCGGCTCGCGGCAATGGGGGCTACGGTGGTGCTGACGGCCCGCGATGAAGCGCGGCTGAAGGAGGTTGCGGGCGAGATCGGGGTTGCGGGCGGACGGGCCGAGGTTGCGGCGTTCGAACTTCTGGATGAGGGCGCGGTGACAAAGTTTGCACAGTCGGTCCAGCAGCGTCATGGGCGGTGCGACGTGCTGGTGAACAACGCCGGCGTGGGCTGGATTGGCAGGCCGCTGCACGAGATGGACCCGAAGGACTGGGACACGGTGATGGGGACGAACCTGCGCGGACCTTATCTGATGATCCGGGCGTTTGCTCCGATGATGATGGCGGCGAAGAGTGGGCATATCGTGAACATCTCCTCCTTGGCGGGGCATAACCCGCTGAAGAACGGCGCGGCCTACGCAGCGTCGAAGTGGGGGCTGAACGGACTGACCTACTCAGTGGCCGAAGAGTTGCGGGATTACGGGGTACGGGTGTCTGCGGTGGCTCCGGGCTCGGTGAATACCGGGTTCAACGTGAGCAGTGGCAACCACCCCACGGACAAAGACCTGCCCGTGGGGACCCCGGGCGGCAAGAATCCGGATAAGCGGCTCCAGCCGGAGGATGTGGCGAACGTGGTCGCGATGCTGGTGACACAAGCTCCGCAGTCGTTTGTGAGCGAGGTGCTGATGCGGCCTACCCGGAAGCCTTAGAAGCGTTGCCTGCCGGTATGTACGCGGTTTCGGTTACCGGCTCTTTGTGAGCCACCCTAAACGAAGTGAGGACACCCAGTTATCACGGGATGAATGAGACAACAATCTCGGTGGCAATGGCCACGTATAACGGCGAGCGGTTCCTACAGGAGCAGTTGGACAGCCTGGCGCGGCAGACGCTGCTGCCCTTTGAACTGGTCGTGTGCGACGACGGGTCAGCAGATGGCACGATCGAGATCCTACGCCGGTTCGCGGCGAGTGCTCCTTTCCGAGTTCGGATTTATCAGAACGATACACGGCTGGGCCCTGGCTTTAACTTCCTGAATGCGCTCTGCCTGTGCGCCGGTGATCTGGTAGCGTTTTGCGATCAGGACGATGTTTGGAAGGAATCAAAACTACATGTATGTACAGAAGTAATGCGCGATCCCAGCGTCGCGCTGGTCAGCCACTCTGCGTTTGTATTCTCTTCGCAGCCTATGGCTGGCCCTTTGAGGAAACCCGATCACCGCTCGCGCATGTGGCGCGGTGGCGGGAACTTCGCCGCGCATCGCTGGGAGTTACTGGGTTTTTCAATGGTACTGAGGCGGGCAGTGTTGAACAGCGCACATGTGCCCGAGTTCAATGCTGCTCTCTCCCGATGGTGCGCTCATGATGTTTGGGCCACGGCCGCCGCTTTGTCCTGTGGCCAGGTGGCATTGCTATCTGATGAACTCTCCTTTTACCGTTTGCACGAGGACAACGCCACGCTTCAGCTGCCCGCCAAAGGCCTGACGCGCCTGACGCCAGATCCATCCGGGCTCGAACGGGGGGCACAGAACTTTGCAGGATTGGCCAAGTTCCTCCTCTACGCAGCGTCGTTCTGTGACGAGGCAGCGCGCCGGACATTTTACGACTACGCTGGCCAGGTCGAACGCTCCGGCAACCTGTGCGCCGAGCGTGCGCAGCTTCACCGTGCGTGCGGACGCCGACTGACTGCGATAAAAATGCTTGCCAGGATGTTGGCGAAGGGGAACTATGTACCGCGCAATCTTGGGGTCAAAGCCTTTGTTCGGGACGCACTGCTAGCGGCATTCTGGAACAGCCCAGAGGAAACGCTCAACGAGGATAACTGAAGATTTTGCCCCTGATCTTGATTCCCTTCCACCTTTGGACAGCCTGTCCTGTCCGAGTTGAAATTTGCGCAAAACCCCAACGTAAGATCATGATTCTAAAGGATCGACTTCCGTAAAATACCGAGGAATAACGACTTACCTGTAAAATCCATGCATTCAACTACTTAGACTTCGATAATCTGGTTTGGGATTTCCGCCCCTGCGCGCAAGTAAGACAGCGTGTCCGAGGCCACCACCTTCCCCTATTTCTATTGTAGCGATTCCGGGGAATTCAAATGCATTTGCGGAGCGGCTGGAAGTTACCTGTTTTGAATATTTTGAGGGTGTGCTTAGGAGCGAGGGACTTGACATGAATATTCCGGTCAAGCCAAAGCGGCTTATGCCATCCAGCTAAACCCACATCTCCAAAAGCCGAGATGTGGGGCACCCATCACGAGGGACGGGCAGATGTGGGCCACCCGCCAATCATTAACTCATTTAATGGTCTTCACGACGCAGTTGCTCAGACTATATCGCCAAACCTCATGGTGACT
>JASHRS010000075.1 GCA_030037215.1 Silvibacterium sp.
GCCGGAGTCCGTGGCATGCGCCTCGGCGTGCCCGCAGAATATTTCGCCGAAGGCCTCGATCCCGAAGTCCGCAGAGCCATCGAAGCCTCCATCGAGCAGTTGCGCGCTGCTGGTGCCGAGATCAAACCGATCTCGCTGCCGCACACGCGCTACGCCGTGCCTACGTATTACGTCATCGCAACCGCCGAGGCCAGCGCCAACCTCGCCCGCTTCGACGGAGTGCGCTACGGCTATCGCGCACCCGGCGCCAACACTCTTTCCGCCATGTACCGCCGCTCCCGCGACGGCGGATTCGGCCCCGAGGTCAAGCGCCGCATCATGCTTGGAACCTACGTTCTGAGCGCTGGCTACTACGACGCCTACTACAAAAAAGCACAGCAGGTCAGACGTTTGCTGACAAACGATTTTCTCTCAGCGTTCCAGCAGGTCGACGCCATTCTCACCCCCACTGCGCCAACGCCGGCCTTCAAACTCGGCGAAAAAGTGGACGATCCCCTGTCGATGTACCTCGCCGACATCTATACCGTCACCGCAAGCCTCGCCGGCATCTGCGGAATCTCCGTTCCCTGCGGCGAATCGCGCGACGGCCTGCCCATCGGCATGCAGATTCTCGGCCGGCATTTCGACGAAGCGACTATCTTCCGCGTCGGCCAGGCGGTTGAGGCGAACTGACCGGGCGCAGCCCAGCACACCGCCGGAGGCATAGTTAAGGCAGTTCGCACACTTTGGCTATTGCATTCTGGTATGGGCAAGGGAAGCTCGTCGCCGCTTTCGATTCGAGCAGAAGCCAGGTAACTCCAAACGGCTTTAACCGGGATTCGCGCTCGGCATCGCTCATCCGGTTCAGGCCAGCCTGCGCATCGCGCTGCGCCGCCCATTCCTCTGCAAGCGACGGCTCCATAACAGCGGCGACTCCTTGATCTTTGTTATCCGCAAGCAGGCTGCGCTCCGCCGTCACGCGGAATCCCTGCATATCTGCTCCTTCAAGAAGAGCCAAATCAGGATCGGCTGCAAAAACCGCATCCGCGGGAGTATTCCCGCGAATCCAGTCGTATGCCTGCGCCCACGAATTGCGCGGCTGCATCCCAGGCCACTCGATGTGCGCCGAGAACGGATACGTCGCGCGCTGTGCCGCAAACAACCCGCAGGCCGCAATGGCTGGGAGCGCAAAAGCCAGCCAGCGCGTGCTCCGTCTGTAGGCAAGCACTTTGCCGAGCCACCCGCCCATTAACACCACTCCCAACAGGTAAATGATGTGGAAACTACGCAGCAGCTGTAGCCGCACCAGAAGGTAAGGCCCGGAAGAGTGGACAAAGAGAAACGCCGCCAGCACACTCGATGCTCCCAGCAGCACGCACGTAAGGCAAATCTTATGAATGCGGCTTTCCGCTTCCGATCGATACGCAGCCAGCATAAACAAAGCCAGTGGAACGGCCAGTCCAAAATCTTCGTACCATTTCCATTTGGCTGGGTACAGAAATGTCCTTACGCGGCTGTGCATGGCCTCAAAATATGCGGGTGAGACAGATGCATGATGAGCAGTCAGAGTAATCAGGCCCGCCGCGGCAACACCGCCCGCGCCAAGCAAAATCGCTGCTTGCGTGTGATGCGTATCCACCAGTGCGTACAGAATCACGAACGCCGCAGCATAAATCGCCATCAGCGGATGCACGAGCCCCATGAGCACAACGAAAAGTGCCGCCCGCATCCAGCGGCGGTTAAGCGCTGCCGCCACTGCAAACAAACCGAGCGGGGTCGAGAATGAACGCGGCGTAACGTAGGGGTCCATAAGAACCAGCGCCGTTCCTGCAGCAGGCAATGTAAAGCACGCTGCACTAAGAACGAGAGCCAGCCATCGTTCTGCCTCCTCCGCGAACACACGCTCTGCCACATTCCACGCGGCAAGCAGAAAAAGATAAATCGATGCCAGATGTGCAGCCAGCAGGACGATGGTCAGCGGCAAATGCGTGATCCGGACAGCCTCAGCAAGCACATATGCGAAAACCGAGTAGCGCGTATTTGCCAGTACAAATGCTGCATCCGGGCGATAAAGTGAAGGATTCAGCAGCTTCCGGATTCCGGCAACATAAATACCCGCATCATCCGCAAAGGGGTGGTAACCGTGGATAAGAAGGACCGCGGGCGTGAGTGCAGCAATGCGCAACGCGGTCCGGTTGGCATAGACTCTCGCGCGCGCAGTGTTTGTTGCTTCAAGCAGAGTCTGCGTCATAGCTGGGAAATAACGACGATTGGCATCTCTGTTGAGTTGGACGAGACAACGCGGTTCCGGGACGAGCGCAATCCCGCATTAGAGCAGGGAAGTCGCGAACATCCCTGAAATGCTAGTGAGGCAGCTGCGTGCGGTCCCAGCCTCCGCCCAGAGCCATAATCAGCTGTACGCTGGCGACAAACTGCCGCGTTGTAATGTTGTCCTGTGTCTGTTCGTTGCTAAGCTGCGTAGTCTGCGCCGTCAACACCTCAAGATAGGTCGTAACCCCGCCCGTATACCGCTTCGTGCTGATCTGCAGTGACCTTCGGGACGCATCCACCGCTTCCGTCTGCGTCTGCGATTCGTCGTTCAGAATGCGCAGAGCGGCCAGGTTGTCTTCAACTTCCTGAAAAGCGTTGAGTACGCTCTGCCGGTAGTTCGCTGCCTGCGCTTCGTAGGCATCGCGAGCCTGGTCCGTGATCGCGTGGCGGCGTCCTGCGTCAAACAAAGTCTCGATCGCCGAGCCTCCCAGCGACCACATCGCGCTCGGTCCCTGGATCCACGTCCCCGCATTGGCGCTCTCGAATCCCCCCGTGCCTCCGAGCTGAATGTTCGGGTAATACGCAGCAATTGCGATCCCGATTTGTGCATTCGCCGCATCGGTGAGACGCTCTTCTGCGGCAATGTCCGGACGTCGCTCCAGCAGCTCCGACGGCACGCCAGCCGGAATCACCGGCAGTGCCAGCGTGAGCGGCGCGGGAGGAAGTGAAAAGGTGGAAGCCGTCTGCCCGGTTAGTGTTGCAATCGCGTGCTCATACTGTGCGCGCGCCACGCCCACGTCGATCAGCTGCGCCTTCACGGTTTCAAGCTGCGTCTCCGCCTCGGCCACATCCACATCGGTGGCAACTCCTCCCTTGAAGCGTGTCTGGGTCAACTGCAGATAGTCCGTGTCGGCCGCCACTGTGCTTTTCAAAAGTTGCTCCTGCGAATCAAGGCCGCGCATCTGGAAGTAATCCATTGCCAGCTCGCCCTCGAGACTCAGCGCTACATTGGCAAGATCGGCAGCGCTGGCCTGCTCGTTGGCGCGCGCTGCTTCCACGCTGCGCCGCACCGTGCCCCAGAAGTCCGGCTGCCACGAAACCTGGCCCGCAAGAGTAAACGTGTTGTACTGGAAATCTGTGGTTCCGCGCTGTGTATTGGGCTGGTTATAGCTCTCCCGCGTGCGCGAAATCGAAGGTCCTGCGCCGAGCGTGGGATAGTAATTCGCGCGCGCCACTCTTACCTGCTCCCGCGCCTCGAAGTACTCCTCCATCGCAGCCTTCAGTGTCTGGTTCGAAACGGCAATCTTCTCCTCAAGCGCATTCAGTTGTGGGTCGTTATAAACCTCCCACCATTTTCCCTTGACCTGCGCATCGTTCGGCTGCGCTTGCTTCCAGCTTCCGTTGGGCGGGTTCGGCGGAGGCAGCTCCTTATACGCCGCAGGAGCAGGCGGCGTAGACGGCGTATGATAATTCGGCCCCACCACGCAGCCCGTCAGAGCGGCCAGGCAGAGCAAAACGCCCATTCTTAAAGGCCGCTTCATCCTCACTTGTTTTCCTCCGCCGTTCCGGACCCTCCTCCAGCCTGCTGCGGCTGGCTTGGCTGCTGGCTCTGAACCACCTGCACCTTTTCGCCATCGATCAGCGAGTCGGGTGGCGACTGGATCACTTCATCATCGGGATTGAGGCCCTCGACGACCTCGGCCGTATCGCCGTCATCGCGCCCGATTGTGATGGGCACCAGTTTCGCTGTGTTACCGTTCTCGACCACGCCGACCCTCAGCCCCTCCGACCTGAACATCAGCGTGGAAACCGGCAGGATCAACGTCGGCCGTGTGTTGTTCAGTTTGAAATGGACCTGCGCATAAGCCCCGGGATACAGTTCGTCCGTGGGGTTTTTCACGTCAACCTCAACCAGCAGCGTCCGCGATGTAGGATCGATGGCTTTGGCCGTGCGGACAATCTTGCCCTGAAAAACCTTGCCCGGATATTCCGCAAGGGTGAGCGTCGCCGCCACGCCGGGAACACACGCCGGCGAGTAGATTTGCGGCACATTCACATAAACACGCAGAACGTTTTCCTGCGATAGGTGAAACAGCTCGAGCGAAGTCCCGGCGCTGATCAGAGTGCCGATGTCGACGTTGCGTGCCGTGATCGTTCCGTCAAACGGCGCGTAAATTTTTTCAAATCCCACAAGCTGTTCCAGCCGTTGCACATTCGCGAGTGCCGACTGCACCTGTGTTTTAGTGGATGCTTCCTGCGTGGTGAAATTGTCCGTGTCCTGCTGCGTCACCGCATTGCTTTTGAGCAGCTCTTGATAGCGGGCCGCCTGTGTCTTTGCATAGCCTGCATTGGCCTCTGCCGTCGCTAGGTCCGATTTCGCCTGCGCAAGCTGCTTGTCGACCTCCGGGCTTGCGATCACTGCCAGCAGTTCGCCCTTCTTCACTCGTGAGCCAATGTCGAAGTACCACTTATCCAGATATCCGTCCGTGCGCGCGTAGATTCCGGAGTCGACATAAGCCTGGACGTTGCCGGGCAGCACAATTTCCTGTGAAGGAGAGCCCATCTGCGGCTTCGCAACTACGACGCTAGGCGCAGCAAGGGCTTCTGTCTGCTTCTGCAGCTTGGTGCGCGCATGCACCCGCGGCACGATTTCCAGAACCGCAATCAGAACAGCAATTGCAAGCACGACAAAAAGCAGAACAATCGCTTTGCTGCCCGAGATGGGCGGCTTTTCGTTGTTCGTCGTTTGTTTGGGCGAATAGTCGGTCATATCGTTAGTTCTCCGCCATGGCTGCCAGTTTCCTGTGGTGCTCTGCCTCGCGCTCTCTGCGCCGTTTTTCAAGCCTGCCGTGCAGCACACTGAAAAAGGTGGGAACAAAAAACAGCGTGGAGACGGTCGCCAGCATCAGTCCTCCAATCACTGCGCGTCCCAGCGGAGCGTTCTGCTCGCCACCGTCACCGAGTCCAAGCGCCATCGGAACCATGCCTATGATCATTGCCAGCGCCGTCATCAGCACCGGACGGAAACGCACAAAACCTGCGCTCAGAGCTGCCGCGCGCGCGTCGCCCACCGTTTCCTCAAGCTGTTCGCGGGCAAAGCTGATTACCAGAATGGAGTTCGAGGTCGCCACTCCCATACACATAATCGCTCCCGTAAGCGCGGGAACGCTGATCCGCGTATGTGTGACAAACAGGAACCACACGATGCCGCAAATGGCGGCCGGCAATGCCGAAACGATGATGAACGGATCAAGCCACGACTGAAAATTAACCACGATCAGCAGGTACACCAGCACAATCGAGAAAATCAGGCCGCTGTACAGGCCGCGGAACGACCTCCGCATCGTCTGCACTTGGCCCCGGATAACAATCTGCGATCCGCGTGGAAGCTGGCTCTTCGACTCCGCAACGATCTTTTCAATGTTCTTGTCCACGCTGGCCAGGTCTGTGTTCACCACGTTGCCGAAAATATCGATCACCGGCGCGATATTGTAGTGGTTCACAACACCCATCTCTGCGCCGGGCGTAATCGTCGCTACGTTGCCCAGAATCTGCACCGGCTTTCCACCCATCGACGGTGGGTCCCCGGGCTGTGCAAGCGCGCTTGTCGCGCCCGTCAGAGGAATATTCTGCAGGTCCTGCATTGTATCCAGCGAGTACTGCGGCGACTGCACCGCGATGCTGTAGCTCACTCCGTTTCTCGGATCGAGCCAGAACGTCGGCGATGTCTGGAAGCTGCCGCTGGTGGCGACCAGTAGGCTCTGCGCCACATCCGACTGTGTTAGCCCGATCTGGCTGGCCTTGGTGCGGTCCACGTTGATCATCAGGTGTGGATTGTCGAACGGCTGCTGAATGCGCATGTCCGCCGTGCCCGGCACCATCTTGACCTTGTTCAAAAGCTGCTCGGCAAAAGCCCGGTTGCCCTGCGCATCGGGGCCCACGATCTGAATATCGATCGGTGCCGGAAGCCCGAAGTTCAGGATCTGCGTCACCATGTCCACCGGCAGCGTATAAAAAATCACGCCGGGGAATTCCCGGTTTAGTTTGGCGCGCAGTTCTTGTACATATCCGTCTGTCGGATGATGCTTTTCTGTAAGCGACACCTGAATATCGGCGTCCGCAGGGCCAATCGGCGCCGAATTCGAGTAGACCGTGTTGATGCCGCTGTAAGGCAGACCGATATTGTCGATGATCGTGACCAGTTCGTTCTTTGGAATGGTCTCGCGAATCGCATTATCGACGCGATCGCACAGCGCGGCCATGTCTTCAATGCGCGTTCCCGTCTGTGCGCGCACGTGCAGCTTGAACTGCCCGCTGTCCACCGAAGGAAAGAAGTCCTCGCCCAGAAATGGATACAACGCCACAGTCGAGACCACAATGAACCCAAGGAAAATTACGAGAAACGCCGCGGAATGGTCGATGCACAGTTGCAGAATCCTATGGTAGCCATTGCGAAACCGCTCGAATCCCCGCTCGAACATCAACTGAAACTGCACAAGAGGATTGCGGCTGGACAGTTTTCTCTCGTGAGCGTCGTCATCGTGCTCCTGCAGCAGATACTTTGCCATCGTCGGCACCACGGTGCGCGACAGGATGTAGGACGCCATCATCGCAAAAACAACCGCTTCCGCCAGAGGAACAAAAAGGTACTTCGCCACGCCGGAGAGAAAGAACATCGGCACGAAGACGATACAGATCGAAATCGTTGAGACCAGCGCCGGAACGGCAATCTGCGCCGCGCCGTCGAGAATAGCCTGCTCGATGGCCTTGCCCTGCTCAAGATTGCGATTGATGTTCTCAATCTCAACCGTCACATCGTCCACCAGGATGCCCACAGCGAGCGCCAGGCCGCCCAGCGTCATGATGTTGATCGTCTCGCCGAGCGCGCTCAGCGTCAGCAACGACGCAAGGATCGACAGCGGAATAGACACCGCAATAATCAGCGTGCTGCGCCAGCTCCCGAGAAACACCAGAATCATGAGCGCCGTCAGGCACGCGGCAATCACACCCTCGTGCACAACTCCGTCAATGGATGCGCGCACGAAAATCGATTGATCGCTGAGCAGCGTGATCTTGAGCGACTGCGGCAGTTGCGGACGAATCTCTTCAATCTTCGCCCGTATGCCCTTCACGATGTCGAGCGTGGAAGCATTGCCCGTCTTGAGAATGTTCAGCAGAGAAGCCCGCTGTCCGTCCACGCGAACGATATTGGTCTGCGGAGGAAACCCGTCACGCACATGAGCCACGTCGTGAATGTAGATCATGGCCCCGTTCACTGACTTGACGGGAAGATTATTCAGCTCCCTGATCGTCTCCGGAGCGCTGTTCGTCGCCACTTCGTATTCGAACTTGCCGATCTTCACCGTTCCCGACGGCAGAATCAGGTTCTGGTTCGCAATCGTGTTCACCACGTCCGCCGGCGAAAGTCCCTTGGCCTGCAATGCGGGCAGGTTCAGGTCCACCTGTACCTGTCTCTGTTTGCCGCCGTAAGGATACGGAATCCCCGCTCCATCGACCGTAACCAGTTGCGTGCGGATGAACTGCAGGCCCAGGTCATTCAGCTCCTGTTCGGAAAGCCCGTTCCCGGAAAGTCCAAGCTGCAGAATCGGCACACTGGAGGCGTTGTACTGGATAATGAACGGCGGTGTTGTTCCCGGCGGCAATTGCCGTACCTGCGCCTGGCCGATCGCCACTACCTGCGCCACGGCGTTACCGATATCTACATTGGGCTGAAAGAAAATCTTGATGATGGATCTGCCGTCGAGCGACACCGATTCGATGTGCTCAATGTCGTTCACTGTAGTGGTCAGGGAGCGTTCACTGAGGGTGGTGATGCGGTCTGCCATCTGCTCCGGCGAAAAGCCCGTATACTGCCACACCATGGCGATCACCGGGATGTTGACGTTCGGAAAGATGTCCGTCGGCATGTTGATTACCGCAATCGGTCCAAGAACCATCAACAGGAGCGCAAGGACGGCGAAGGTATAAGGCCGCCGGAGCGCGAGGCGAACGATCCACATGTCTTTTCAGCTTCTCCTGTGTTCTTTGGCGGCGACGCGGGCGATGAGAGCGCGACGGTCCCCCGGCTAGGGTTCCGGAAGATCGTTCTCGAAATCAGCTTGTTGCGCAGGCAGAATCAACAACCGAAGCGTTTGGACTGATTTATTTTTCTAGACGATTCAGAGCCGTGAAAGGACTCCGGATCACAACGTGGGTATATAGTGGATGCCCCAAACGGCTCTTGCGATTCAACCTGCTTGATTGAAACTCGTGCGAGCTCCCGCTCACACACTCAATTTTTTGAAAATCCGGCGTGGTATGAGACGCAGGATCATCATGATGATAGCCCAGAACGCAGGAAGATAAACAATGTCGCGCCGCTTCTCGATGGCTTTCACAATGCCGCGCGCCACCTGCGACGGCTGTGCAAATAGCGGGCCCTGCGCCAGATGCGCAGTCATCGGCGTAGCTACAAACCCGGGCTTAATGGTCAGTACCTGCACTCCTGCGCGATCGATGCGGTTTCGCACGCCATCGAGAAAAATGTTCAATGCACCCTTCGACGCCCCATACACATAGTTGCTTTTGCGTCCCCGGTCTCCAGCCACAGACGAGATAACGGCCAGCGTCCCCTGCCCCATCGACTCAAAGTAATTGGCAAGCCATGTAATCAGTGACACGGCAGAGAGAAAATTCGTATGAAGAACCTCTTCTGCGGCAGCGTAGCTTGCTTCTGCCTCTGCCTGGTTCCCCAGAACGCCGTACGCCAGCAGCGCCAGGTCAATCGTGCCCAGCGACTGAGCAGCCGTAGCCAGCATCGCAGGATGCGCCGCCGTATCATCCAGGTCCATCGCATGCGTAACCACGCCGGATGCGCCCCGCGTGCGCAAATCCGCGGCAACTGCATTGAGCTTCTCCTGATTGCGCGCCACAAGATAAAACCGTGCGCCGCGCTCGGCCAGCACGCGAAGCGTGGCTTCGCAAATCGCCGAGGTTGCGCCCAAAGCAAGAACAGTTGTGGGAAACCGGCGCGCTGGCATCAGACTGTTACCCTCTGCCAGAAGGCCGAATCAAACGCTGGGTCGATATACGCGGCGAACTTCTTCCACTGCGGATAAAAAGCCTGGAACTGCCCTGCGGTCATGGTCGCGTCTTTCGCAGGATACATGCGCCCTTTGTGCTCCAGAGTAATGGCCGCCAGCCGCTCGAGCAGGTCGAAAGCAATCTCGCGCCGGATAGGGAAGTCGAGCGCCAGCGTGATCCCCGGCTTCGGAAACGACATCATTCCGGGCGAAGGAGCATCGCCAAAAACCTTCAGCACTGCCAGAAACGACGCCAGCCTCGACGAACTGATCGTCTTCAGAATCTCCAACAGTCCCGGCTGGCCCGCCTCCCACGGCAGCACGCATTGAAACTGCAGGAAACCATCCCGTCCATACATGCGGTTCCAGTGCTGCAGCTTGTCCAGGGGATAGAAGAACGGCTCATAATCTACAATCGCGTTCTTTGTCTTCGTGTGTTGTTTGTTGTAATAAAGAGCGTTAAACACACCCACCGACCACCGGTTCAGCACGAACTCCGGAAAATTAAACGGCAGGCTAAGCCTCGCCGGTTTGCTTCGTTTCAGCGGCGCTGCAACGGTGTCGTGTTCGCCCGCCATGAAAATCCCGCGTGCAAAATTGTGTCCCGTCGCAAGGCAGTCGATCCACGAAACCGTGTACTCGCTCTTGGCATGCGCCTCCGACAGTGCGATAAATTCCTCAACTCCTGAAAACTTGATCCCTGTGTAACGAATACGGCGCGAAACGATGGGACGAAGCTTCACCTCCGCCCACGCAATCAGTCCCGTAAGCCCCATCCCCCCGATCGTGGCTGCATACCAGTTCGCATTTTGCGCCGGCGAGCAAATCAATTGCGTTCCATCCGAACGCAACAGCTCAAACCGCGGCACATGGCGGCCGAATGTCCCCGCCACATGATGGTTTTTCCCGTGGATGTCATTGGCAATCGCTCCACCCACGGTCACATACTTCGTTCCCGGAGAAACCGGCAGAAAAAATCCGCGTGGCACAGCAAAATCCAGAATCTCACCTAGCGTCGCCCCTGCTTCGCAGCACAGAATCCCCGTCGCGGGATCAAAATCGAGCAGCCTGTCCATCCCGCCCGAAAGACCCGGCCCGCGTGTCCGCAGCAGCGTTCCATGCCCCAGCAGGCAAACATCGCCATAGCTCCGGCCCGCTCCCACCGGCAGCATCCGCGTCGCCGGAGGCGGCCGCAGCGGAAAATCGCTTGTCCAGTTCAGCGGCACAACGCTCGCGTCGAGCTTCGGATAGCGTCCCCAGCTCTCGAAGCCTGGCCCGGCGGATTTCTGCGGCATCGTTCGTCCTCTGGTCTTACACAGTAGCAAAGGCGGCAATCACGGCGATCGCCACGCAAATCAACAGGCTCATGCGGTCTGTAACAGCAAAGATCACCGGGTCCTCGTCCAGCTCGCCCCGCGATGCCAGCAGCCACACGCGAAAGATCCACAAAAGCAGCAGAGGCACGACCAGCCACATTCTCCCCGGATGCCGGTACAGGTGCATGATCTCGACGCCGTTGATATACAGGGTAAACACCACCACCGCGCCGATTCCGCTCATCGTGCCGAAGCTGCGTAGTTGCTCGATATCGCTCAGCAGATAGCCCCGGCCATTCGCAATCGAGCCGCCCCGCGCCCGAATGTTCTGGAGTTCGCTGAAACGCTTCACGATTGCCAGTGAGAGAAACAGAAAAATCGAAAACGCCGCAAACCAGGGAGAGATGCTTACTCTCACCGCGGCAGCGCCCGCCAGCAGACGCAGGGTATATAGCCCCGAAAGCAGCAACACATCGACCAGCACTGCTCGCTTCAGGCGCAGCGAATAGGCCAGCGTGCTCACCAGGTAGACCAGCAGCCAGCCTAGATAGGCACGCGGCAAAAAGTACGCTCCGGTGAACGCGGCGGCCAGAAACAGCCCGGCAATCGCAATCCCCGTCGCAACGGAAAGGTCTCCGGCGGCAAAGGGCCGGTAGCGCTTCTTCGGGTGCCGCCGGTCCGCCTCGATGTCGAGTAAATCGTTGACGACGTATGTCGCCGACGCGCACAGGCTGAAGCAGAGAAATGCCAGCAGCGCCTGAAGCAGCAGCGGCAGTCTGAAAGCATGCGCCAACGCCAGCGGAACGAAGATCAGAATGTTCTTCGTCCACTGGTGCAGCCGGATCGCCTTCAGCACGGATTTTCCCCAGGCCGGGCGGTCATCAAAGCTTCGCGCGACCGGAATCTTGTGCGAGCGCAGCAGTGCCCGCAGCGATCGCGTAGGATTCGCCACCATCGCCTCGCCGCATTGCGCCAGCACCGGCCCATCTGCGCGTGCGTTGCCGATGTAATCGAACTCCTTCCCGGCAAACCGCTCCTGAAGGCTGGCTAGTTTGTGATTTCCCGTCCGGTTCGTCGCCCCGTCGCTCGCCAGAACTCCGTCGAACAACCCCAGATGATCGGCCACGCGCTGCGCTACGCGCTCATCGGCTCCGGTTGTCAGGTACAGCTTGCGGCCCGTCGCGCGCTCGGCAGCCAGGTACTCGAGCAGTCGGCGGTTCCACGGCAGATGATCCACATCCAATACAACTCGAGAGGCCACCTGAGCCTTGAACGCCGCCTTGCCACGCGTCAGCCACAGCGGAGCAGCCGCCGCCTGCAGCGGCTGGCTTCGCACCAGCAACAACAGCGAGTCGACAAGCGTGTCGCTCTTTACCAGCGTGCCGTCAAGATCGACACACAGAGGCCGCGCCGCGGCTTTCTCGGAAGCTGAATCAGCCCTGGACTTGTCAGACATGGTATTGCCCGGATTATAAAGAGTCGCGCAATCCCAGGATAAGATCCATTGCCGGCCGCTGCATCAGTTGCCCGCTTTTGGCTTTTTACTTCGCTATCGCTGGCTCAAGCGCAGGACTTTCCTGCACCGTGTCTTCCGGAAAATACGCGTCCAGCACATATTGCTCAAGCATTCTCTGCGTGTTGAAATACGAGCCGTTCAGCGCAATCGTGGAGCGCATAATACGGTGCCACTCCTCCGGCTGCCGCGTATAGAGAGGCAGAATCGTGTGCTCCAGATGATCGTAAAGCGACACAGCCTCGCCGTCTTCCTCGTCGTGGTCGCCGATGGCCCATCCCGTTACGCCTTCAATCCATCCCTCGATCCACCATCCATCCAGAATGCTTAGGCTGGGAACGCCGTTCAGCGCCGCTTTCATGCCGCTCGTGCCGGAAGCCTCATAAGGCCGTTTGGGCGTGTTCAGCCACAAATCCGCGCCGCTCGTCATCAGCGCGCCCAGCGTCCATTCATAGTTCTCCAGATAAACGATCTTCAGCGCATCGGTATTAAGCTGTTTGGCCAGTTCAATCACATGCCGGATCATCGCCTTGCCCGGCTCATCCGCCGGATGCGCCTTGCCCGCGTAAACAATCTGCAGCCCGCCGAACTCGTGCGCCAGCTTTATCAGCCGCTCCGGATCGTGGAAGAGCAGGTCGCTGCGCTTGTAGGTCGCCGCCCGGCGTGCAAAACCAACGGTAAATATCTCCGGATGCAGCTCCACTCCGGTCCGCTCTTTCACCGCCGCCAGCAGCCTGCTCTTTGCCTCTGCATGAGCTGCGGCAATTTCGCTCTCCGGAATATCGATCGCGTAGCGCAGCGAGATATTGTCCTGCTTCCAGCGCGGCATATGCCGGTCGAAGGCCGCCTGGAACGATGGAGCCGTCCACGTTCTCGCATGCACGCCGTTGGTAATGGCGCTTATCGAATAGTCCGGAAACATCTCCCTGGAGACCTTGCCATGCTGCATCGCTACCCCATTTACAAAGCGGGAGAAGCGCAACGCAATATAGGTCATGTTCAGCAGCCCATCGTGGAAGGCGCCCACCCGCTCCAGTAGCTGCGCCCGGTCCTGTCCGAGAATCCGGTAGGCCTGCTCCGGCGAAAACCGGTCGTGGCCTGCCGGCACCGGCGTATGCGTCGTAAAGACGCACCGCTCGCGCACCGAGGCAATATCTTCTTCGCTCGCGTGGTCCACATTCGCGCCGTGACGCTCCTGTTCGAGCAGCGCCACAGTCAGCAGCGCTGCGTGCCCTTCGTTCATGTGATACACCGAAGGCACATACCCCATCGCGTCTAGGATGCGCGCGCCGCCCATTCCCAGCACCGCCTCCTGGCGCAGCCGGTGATTGCCGTCTCCACCGTAAAGCCGGTCCGTCAGCTTGCGGTCACCCGGATCGTTTTCTTCAAGATTCGTGTCGAGGAAATACACCGGCACAACATGTCCGGTGATTCCTTCCAGATCGTACCGCCATGCCCGAATCGCCACGCTCCGGTCCTCGATGGTCAGGCGCACAATCGGCTCCTCAGGCGCAAGCAGGGTCTCCGGGCTCCAGGGTTGCGGCTCCTCTGTCTGTTTGCCATTCGCATCCAGATGCTGCTCGAAATATCCCCTGCGGTGCACAAGCGTCACCGCCACCATCTGCAAGCCCAGATCGGCTGCAGCACGCAGAGTATCTCCGGCAAGCACACCCAGACCGCCGCTGTAAGTCGGCATTTCAGGGGTTACTGCAATTTCCATGGAAAGATACGCAACAGGATTGCGGTCAGACTGCTTTTCCGACCGCCAGGCAAAACTCATTGATAAGGTCTCCGATAATTCCAAGTCATTTTACCAATCGGCGAGACTTTTCTTTCGTAAATCCGCCTCATTTCCGACACGGTGACCTGCTGCATGTTGCGTTCCAAAAATCGTTTTAACTCTAAGTTTTTGAAAATCAATCATCCGCGCTTCACGCCTCAACCTCATGCGCTCCCGCCGATGCGCGACAAAGGTATACATCCGCATCAATCCCTGTAACTTCCCGGTACCTTCTTTGCAAATTGGCCGCGAATTGCCGCGCACAGGCTGCCTTCACCAGATTCACAGTACAGCCTCCGAATCCCCCTCCCGTTAATCGCGCGCCAATACAGCCTTCTTCCTTTGATGCCAGCTCGACCATCGCATCAGCCTCGCGGCAACTGGCTTCAAAATCATCGCGATAACTCGCATGCGCCGCATACATCAGCCGCCCCAGCGTTTCCAGGTCGCCCCGCTCCAGCGCGTCCGCCGCAGCCACCGTCCGCTCATTTTCCGTAATTACATGCCGCACACGTTTCAGCACGTCCGGAGGCATCTCATCGCCCCACTTCTCCAGATCGGCTATCGTCGCATCGCGCAACTTGCGGATCTCAGGCCGATGCCGGCGCAGAATCTCTGTCCCTTCTTCAACTTCTGCGCGGCGCGTGTTGTATTCCCCCCCGGCATGCGCGTGCTTCACCATCGTGTTTGAGATCACCAGGCTCAAGTCCGGAGGTATTGGCGCCAGCCGGTACTCGAGGCTCCTGCAATCCAGCAACAGCGCATGGTTTTCTGCCCCGCAGCACGCGATGAACTGGTCCATGATGCCGGTCGATGCGCCTACATAGCCGTTTTCCGCCCTCCTGCACAGTTGCGCCATCCGCGGCAACGGAATCTCCACATTTATCAGGCTCAAGACCGCCGCCATCGTCGACACTTCGACCGCTGCTGACGAACTCAACCCCGCGCCCACAGGAACGTCCCCTTGCAGAGTCAGGCTGAACGCCGGAATCTCCATGCCCTCCTCGTGCAGCACAGCAAGTATTCCCACCGGATAGTCGCTCCAATGCCCGATCTGCTGCCTCGGCAGCCCGTTCCGCTCATAAGCAACTGAATCCTGATAGTTCTCCGAGCGAATTTCAATCCTGCCGTCGTCGCGCGGGCTGATGGCCGCAAAGGTGGCAAAGTCAATCGCAGCTGGCATCACAAAGCCATCCGCATAATCCGTATGCTCGCCGATAATATTCACCCGCCCAGGCGCCGCAAAAACACGGGGTTTCAGCCCGAATCGCTCGTGATGCAGCTCGCTGATACCGTTTACATCCAGCATTTCAATGCTTCCCATTCCCTCTTTTTCACCCGCAATCTCTTACGATATCTCACTTACAGCAATCGTCATCCGCCAAAAGGCTGACTGCCTTGGCGCAAGCACCCTCGCCCATCCTTTTTCGAGCGCTTCCGCCAAAGAGTCTCCAGGTGCTGTGCACGGTTCAAGTGCAACGCATTGCTGCCTGTTGACCTGACCCTCAGGCCATCCGCCATAGCACAGCCACAGCCCGAGCCAAGGCGAAAGCTCAGGATCAAACCCAACCCGTATCCGGAGCCCCGCACGTCTGCGTTCAATTTCTGCCCACCCCTCGTGAGGGGCAGCGGTATAGAGCTTGTCTCCTGTGTTATCGCTTATATTTCCGGTAATGGAGAGCTCTGCACGCTCCCCATTGCGTAACTCCGCAACCGGCCAGTTGATCACGCTCCCTTTCGCTCCAAGCCTTTCGCCAGCCGATCCCTCCACGCTCACCTTCTTCACTGAAGCCGGAAGCACAATCGCATCCCCCTCATCCACTGAAAACAGTGGATGCGCCGACCAGGCGTACGGAGCCTCACTCTCGCCAACGTTCTCTACTCGATACGCAATGTGCAGCGCCCCGTCGTCCACTCTGAGCGTCCGTTCGAATCGCAGAGGCAAAACCC
>JASHRS010000076.1 GCA_030037215.1 Silvibacterium sp.
AAGCAGCCCGCCAAGCGCGCCCACCACAGTGCCTTTGGCTAGGTAATAGTTCAAACGCATGCTGGTGTGTCCTCAGCCTTCAAAAATGAACCGGGTGTGTATTCGTAATACGAATCAATCGTTCCGATCCTCCACCAAGGTCCCATATTCCGAAAAGGGAAGGATACAGGCTCCAAGCAATCCTGCATCAGGGCCCAGTTCCGCTGGCAGCACGTGCGTGGCGCCGCTGGGATTACGCATCGCAATCGGACTTCCCGGTGCAGTAAACCGGTAAACGTAGCTACGATGGTGCAGCTCCTCGAAGATCGTGTCCTTCATCAGGTGCCATGCTTGCGCCAAACCTCCGCCAACAACATAGAGCGGCAGGTTGAGAGTATTGACCAGCGCAGCGAGTCCGATTCCCAGCGCATGTCCTGCATCGATGAAGATCTTTTTTGCGTCTGTATTGCCCTGATCAGCAGCCGTTGCCAGCGAGTGCGCAGTCCATGTCTTTCCTTGCAGGGCAGGCGCAGTGCCGTCTGCAATGCGCTGATTTGCGGCGCGGACAACGGAAGTTGCCGAAGCATACATTTCCAGGCAGCCGTTGCTGCCGCAGGGGCATGCAAGGCCGTCGGGATAAATCGTGGCATGTCCGGCCTCACCGGCCATGCCCGTAGCTCCATCCCATACCTTGCCGTTGAGAATGATCCCGTTCCCGACGCCCGTGCCCAGGGTCAGCATGCAGAGCGAATCAACTTTCATAGTGCGCCCGCTTCCGAGCATGCATTCAGCCAGCGCAGCAGCGTTTGCGTCAGATTCGAGAACAATGGGCTGATTCAGACGCGACTCGATCGCTGCACGCAGGTCGAAATCGTCCCATCCAGTGAGATTGGGAGGATTGTGCAGCACTCCTGCAGGCAGTTCGAGCGGTCCCGGAGTGCCGACGCCGATTCCTGCCAGCGAGTGCGAAGCGGAGTACCGGGTCAGGAGGGTTTCAATCGCATGGCACATGTCTGTGACCACTGCATCCCGCCCCGCGGCAAGACGAGTGGGCAACAGAATGGTTTCGAGCAGTCCGTTATTTTGCGTATAAGCTGCGATGCGAAGATTTGTTCCGCCGAGGTCCACGCCGATGGAGTAAAGGTTCGCTTTCATTCAATGTCCCGCTTGACTATATCAGGATGGTAGCTTGCGATGAGGACGGTGACGCAACCCGTGCATTGCAGCGCATCACTCGCGCGCGATAATTCTGGTTTCGCCTTCGTGGATCACGTCCACAGCGTCTTCTATACCGGCTTGCTTAGCCGCTTCAACCAGGCAGGGCAGGGGTTCGTCCATCGGCTCTTCGGAAAGCGAAAAGCTCCCGTAGTGCATCGGTACGAGCCGCTGCACTCTGAGGTCGAGGAAGGCCTGCACAGCATCTTCAGGGCTCATATGAACACGACGAAACCCATCGGGTTTATATGCCCCGATCGGCAACAGCGCGATTTTTGGCCACAGCCGCTGCCTGATTTCGCTAAAGCCGGAGAAATAGCCGGAATCCCCGGAGTGATAGACCGAGTGCGGTCCATGATGCAGCACATATCCGCCGTAGCCGCGATACGTGTCGCGAATCACACGCGCTCCCCAGTGCTGCGCGGGTGTCGCGGTGATCTCAACACCGAGAATGTTTGTGGATTGCCACCATTCCAGAGAGGTAACTGACGCAAATCCCAGCTTGCGTACCAGGTCTTCCACGCCCGGCGGAACGAAGACCAGCGGGGGCCTGCCGCGAAGCTTGCGGGTGTGCCGGACGATGCGCCGCAGCGATGGAAAATTCAAGTGATCCATGTGCGCATGCGTCAAAAGAACGGCGTCGATGGGCGGCAAATCCTTCACGCGGACGCCGGGACGTCGCAAGCGGTGGATTAGCACCAGCCAGTGAGCAAAGATAGGATCGACAAGGAAGTTGAGGCCGCCGAGTTGCAGCAGAAACGACGCATGCCCAATAAACGTGATGCCAAGTTCGTTTGGATGAGCGAGCACGGGCTTGTGCTGCGGGCCCCACGCAGGCCGAAGAATGGATTTTGCAATAAGTTTCAGCGCAAAGCTCAGGCCAGGGCCGGAAGGTCTTCGGGGCAAATCAGTCTCCGAAAGTACGAAAGCAGTCTCCGGTTATGGATGCCGGAGACTGCGGGAAGGTTCAGAGAAACGCCGATATCTGCGCGGTCACTGCTTCTGCGTGTCTGCGGCGGCTACGGCAGCTTCCGCCGCTTGAAATCCGATTTTCGAATGCGTGCCATCGCAAAAGGGCTTGTTCGTCGAGCCGCCGCAGCGGCAAAGAGACACTGCAGGCTTGCCCGCCAGGTCCCACTCAACGCCGTTGGCATCAACCAGCTTGATGGGGCCTTCCACTCGAAAGGGGCCGTTGGGACGCACAGTAATCTTTACTTCGCTTTCAGACACAGTCTGCTCCTCGATCAAAAGAATCTGTTTCGAGTCTATCAGTGTCACCCTGCATGGGCGTTGCGGCGAAAGAAGAGATAAAAAGGAATACCGAGCAGGATTACAACCGTCCCGATAATCGAATTCTTTAGGTTCTCAATATAGGAGTAGTAAAGCAGGACAGCTGCCGCAACGATGAAAAGCGCAGGCACAACCGGATAACCCCACGCGCGGTAGGTTTTCGCCGCTGGTTGTTTGCGCCGATAGTAGAAGATGGTCGTCGACGTGATCATGTAAAAGAGCCATTCCGAGAAAATGGCCAGCTCAAAAAGCTGCTGGAATCTCCCGACAGCAAGTAGCAAACCTGTTGTAAGCAGGGCCTGCACAATAAGCGATGTCGACGGGCTCTGGAAGCGTGGATGGATGTGTCCCATACCCCGGAAGAACAGGCCGTCGCGCGCCGCGGCAAAGGGAACGCGCGCGCCCGACATGATCGTCCCATTGAGCGCGACAAAAATGCTCAATGCCATCGCAGCCGAAACCAGCGCCGCGCCCCATGGTCCGGTGACGGCGCCGAGCGCCGCAACCGCCGGGCGGGGTGAAGCAGCAATCTGCGCAGCGGGCAGAATGTACTGGATCGCCGCGTTAGTCGCCATATACAAAACGCCGACGATTCCCAGCCCGGCAATCAGCGCGATCGGAAGGTTGCGTTCCGGATTCCGTACTTCGCCGGAAACCATCGTTAGATCATTCCACCCGTCGTAGGCCCAAAGCGCCGCTATGAGCGCAATCATGAATCCGCTGAAGCCGCCATGCGCGTGCATATAAATTGTCCTGAAGTTGCTCCAGTGCCCGACAGCCGCAAAGCAGAACCCGGCTATCGCCAGAATCAGAATGACCTTGAGCCACGTAAAAATAAGCTGGAAATCGCCGGCCTTCTTGATGCCGAGATAGTTGAGCCCGGTGATGAACCATGCCATCGCAATCGCGAAGATTTGCCCCCACGAAACCGGGAACGGCAGCCGAAAAGCGGTGTAGTCAAGCCATGCTAAGGAATGAAAAATAGCCAGAGTGCGCGCAAGGCCCATCGTTACGCTGGCGATCGAGGCAGGTTTGGCCACTGCGAACCACGTCCACATATAAAGGAATGCGGTGAGGTCGCCGTAGGCTCTGCGCAGATAGACGTACTCGCCGCCGGTGTAAGGCATAATCGCACTCAGCTCGGCATAGGTCATCGCACCGAAAAGCGACAGCAGTCCGCCAGCAATCCACGCGAGATAAACCAGCCCAGACGAGCCGGTGGCGATCATCATTTCATGCGGGACAAGAAAGATGCCGCTGCCAATCAGCGTTCCGACAACGATAGCCGTTGCATGGGAAGTCCCAAGTACGCGGGGTAGGTCACGAGGGGCAGTTTGTGTAGTGTTCAATCGGGCTGGGTTCCGTTCCGCAGAATTGGCAGCGGATTGGCGGCTGCTTCCGCTGCATGGAAATGACCATAAATCATTGCGGCGGTTTTTCGGGTAACAACTGCAGCGAGCGCCTCTACATCGGCCTGCTGTACGCTGCGCAGGCTTCCGAAATGCTCCAGTAGCCGCGTGCGCGTGCGCGCGCCCACTCCGGGTATGGTGAGCAGCTCGGAGTCGCGATCTCGCATCTCGCGGCGCTTGCGATGGTAGGTAATGGCGAAACGGTGCGACTCGTCGCGCACCTGCTGAATAAGGTGCAGGACAGGCGACCGGCGTTCCAGCACGATCGGCTCGTCTTCCTGCCCGTAGAGATAGATAATCTCTTCGCGCTTGGCGATAGACGCGAGCGGCTGCGTGGTCAGGCCTAATTCCTCAAGCGCCTGTGCAGCGGCGTGCAGTTGGCCCAATCCGCCGTCGACGAGGATAAGGTTTGGCATGGGGCGCTTTTCTTCTAATACGCGACGGTAGCGTCGCAGAACCACCTCGTGCATGGAGGCAAAATCGTCAACGCCGTCTACCGTCTTGATCTGAAACTTGCGGTAATCGGACTTCTTCATCGCACCGTTTTCCCAAACGACCATCGAGGCAACTGTTTCCGCGCCTTGAATGTGCGAAATATCGAAGCATTCAATTCTGCGCGGCAGCTCTGGAAGCATGAGCGTATCCTGCAGCGATTCCTGGATGGCGCGCTGCGAGGGCTGCATTACGCGGAAGCGCTGGTCAAAGCTCTGGCGTGCGTTCTGGCAGACGAGATCGACAAGCGACCGTTTTTCTCCACGCTGTGGCACAGCAATCTCAACGCGATGCCCGCTGCGCTCCGCCAGCAGCGCAGCCAGAACAGCCCGGTCGGAAAAATCGACCGGCAGATAAATTGTGCGCGGAACGTAATGCTGATCGATGTAAAGCTGCTTGAGCAGTGCGGAGAAAAACGCCCCGGCCTCGAACGCCGCAGCTTCTGGAGGATTCTCCGCGTCAGATTTCTCCTCCGTATCAGCTTCGTTGTCCGAGTCGAGCAGCAGCTCCTGCAAATCCTCCCAGAACAGGTCGCGACGGTCGACGATTTTGCCGGCACGCATATGAAAGAGGTTCACGGCCAGCATTCCGTTTTCATAGTGATAGCCAAACACGTCAGCATCGTCGTTGTCTGTCGATGCGATGCGTTGTTTCTCCTGCAACTGGCTGATCGTGATGAGCAGGTCGCGATATTTTGCCGCCATCTCAAACTGCTCAGCGTCGGCGGATTCTTCCATGCGCTGGTGCAGCGATTTTTCAAGATCGGCGACGCGGCCTTCGAGGAACATCTGCGCATCGCGCACAGCTTCGTGATAGGTTTCCGGTGAAGTCAGGCCTTCAACGCATGGCCCCAGGCAGCGCTTGATGTAGTACTGCAGGCACGGTCGGGGATGGTAACGCGAAAGATCGACTTTGCAGCTCGGAATCAGGAAGCTGCGATGAATAAGCTCAGTGATGCGGTAGGCGAGATTGGCAGGGAAATAAGGCCCGTAATAGGCGCTGCCGTCCTTGCGCAGCCGCCGCGTGACAAAAACTTTGGGATAGCGATCACCGAGCGTGAGCTTCACATAGGGGTACGTCTTGTCATCGCGCAGCAGGATATTGAAGCGTGGCTTGCGCTGTTTGATGAGGTTGTTTTCAAGCGCCAGTGCTTCGTGCTCGTTGTCGACGAGGATATAGTCTACGTCGACGGCCTCGCGCATCAGCGAGCCGGTCTTGGCGTTGACTTGCGACGCCTCCAGTAGATACGACCTTACCCGCGAACGAAGATTTTTCGCCTTGCCGACGTAAATAACCTCGCCCTCGGCATTTTTGTAGAGATACACGCCGGGTCCGGTTGGCAAAGACCGAATTTTCTCGTGAAGGTCCATCAAAGCTCTCTTTTTAGTTTAGTCGCCGACGCAAAAGGGATAGCTCAAGCCTGAGTAGGGTAAAAAATACACAGTCTGCATGAAGAGGGCATCTCAAAATCTTGCGACAAACAATTCATTATCAGTAGTTTACGTGAATGTTTGTTTTGGCCCCCCTGTTGCTTAAGAAGAAGTGCACAAGGGTAAGGGGATTGTGTCCAGAATCCCTGATGCCCGGATGATGCCCACATAGGGAGCATGACAAATGACATACCAGAAAGCTCAAAATAAGGCTGTTCTCGCTGTTTCCGCTCTCGGAGCGATTTCGCTCTTACTTGCCACCGGATGCACGACTAAAAACTATGTGCGCAGCCAGACCACGCCGATCATTCAGCACACGAATGAGCTGGACGACCAGGTGGCAGCGAACAACCGCAATCTTCACGACGTTGACCAGCGTGCGCAGGCCGGTATCCAGCAGGCCCAGACTTCGGCAAACTCAGCTAACCAACAGGCGCAGACGGCGCAGACCGCGGCAAACCAGGCGCAACAGTCAGCGCAGGAGGCGGTCAACCAGGCCGACTCGCTCTCAAGCGTCGTCGCCAATCTCGACAGCTATAAGCAGGTTGCTGTGGCCACTGTGAATTTCGGTTTTGACAAGGCCACTCTGACCAGCGCCGAGAGAGCAAAGCTCGATGACTTCGCCGGGCAACTCGGCTCCGCCAAGAGTTACATTCTCGAAGTCACCGGCGGAACGGACTCCGTGGGCTCTGCCGCCTATAACTATGACCTGAGCCAGCGCCGCGCACGGACCGTGGTGCAGTATCTGGCGTCGAAGTACAACGTGCCTCCGCACAAGTTTTACCTGATCGGCATCGGCAAAGACCAGGCTGTGGCCTCGAACAGCACATCTGCGGGACGCGCGCAGAACCGCAGGGTAGAGATTCAATTGTTGTCGAATATGACCGGGCAGGAGCCGCAGGCCCCGCCGCAAACCAGCATGCTTACGAAGCCGCAGGCACAGTAAGATCCTTATTCTTCCTCAATAGAGTGTATCCCTCACTACCAACCCCGGATTCCTAAGGAGTCCGGGGTGATTTGTCTTAGAGGGGCAATTGCGCCACGTGCGCTGCACGGACATCGTGTGCGGTAAATAAACTCAGGAATGGTACGTCTTCGCAGGCTGCTTCTACTGCAGGCCTGCCACCGGCCTCCTGACGTTCGACGAGACACACCGCTGCAATCACCTTCATTCCTGCATCCTTTGCCGCTTCAATCGCGGTAATGGTTGAAGCGCCTGTGGTGCATACATCATCCACAATCAGCACAGGCGCATCTTTCTCTAGGAATCCTTCGATGCGGCGTGCGGTTCCATGTGCCTTTTCGGCCTTGCGTACGAGGAATCCATGAATGAGCGGGGAATTGGGGTGCTGTTGCGCGTGATATGCGCTCGCCGTCGCTACGTTAGAAACGATAGGGTCGGCTCCCAGTGTCAACCCGCCGACAGCCGCGGGCTTGAGCTTATGTTGATGCAGCAGGTCCAGAATCGCCAGCCCCGTAAGGCGTCCGCCCTCAGCGTGCAGCGTGGTGGTACGGCAGTCGATGTAGTAGTCGCTCCTGCCGCCGGAAGAGAGCGTGAACTCGCCGAGCTTGAAGGAGATTCGCGACAGCAGTTGGAGCAAGGAAGTGCGATGGTCAGCCATTTGGTTTGATTTTAGTTGGAGTGGCCATATCAGGGAATTTAGGTTGCGATTCACTCTGTTTATTACAATTTTTCCCGAACCCACAAGACACTGAGAATTACCCCGGCAATGGCCGCTAACTTGAGCGATCATGTTTGGAGCCTTGAAGAAATCATTCTCATGGCTGACAATTACCTTCCGAAGCCAGCAAAGCGCGGGCCTTATAAAAGAGCTATCTAATGAACGAACAGACAGATACAAAGCGCATCGAAACTCTGCGGGATTTTTACAAGCAGCAGATGGCGCACTATCAGCACACGCAAGAAATTGAATGGAAGGCCAATTTTGGAATCTGGACTCTTCTTGCTGCCTCAATCTATGTAGTCACCCGCGAAAATGTCCGTATCCATAAGGGATGCTGGATATTGCTGGTTCTCACAGCAGTCTGGGTTATCCATACTTGGTGGCTATGGCGAGTTCATTGCTCCGAAATAGTGGACAAGCAGTTGTGGTCGCGGTACCGTGCGGAAGCCCTACGACTGATTCGTAGCAACGATAGTCTTCAAGAGCATGAAGCGCCTTTTACAAGAAGCCTTTTACGTGAAATCGAGTGGCTATCCCTCGAAACGATGATTACGGCGCTGTTATGCATTTTTCTATATACCGCGTGGCCATAGCTACAAAATTCAAACTGCACCACTACCGGAATTTACGATGTCATGACAATGTGGGAATACTCTATTGAAATGAGGGGCCATTGCGAAAGAAGGACAAACTACCGCACAAGCAATTGGTTATGTGGGAGTAGGTACAGATTGGCAGGAATATCTGACTAAATCCCATGGGCAATGATCACAATGCTAACTGCACTTTTGGGTGCTCAACTCGACAGTC
>JASHRS010000077.1 GCA_030037215.1 Silvibacterium sp.
ATCCTACTCTTTACGTGGACTCGTTGTCGGTCACAAAAGGATGAATTTTTCCGCGAAAAATGGCGCTATGTCTCAAGTCTCGCTGACCGCTGCCTAGCTGACCGCTGCTTGGCTGCCCGCTCCTTTAGCCAACCACGGTTCCCTTACACTCCCCAAATCCAATCCTCACTTGCCCTTCGCGCTCGCAGTACCCACGCAGAATCACTTCGTCGCCATCTTCAAGAAACTTCCGTGTCTCTCCGTCCGGCAGCACCAGAGGCCGCGCCCCGCGCTGCGTGATCTCGAGCAGACACCCCAGCGAATCCGCTGTCGCGCCTGACACGGTCCCGCTCGCCAGCAGATCGCCCGGTTCCAGATCGCACCCGTTGCTCGTGTGATGCGTCAGCATCTGCGCTAGCGTCCAGTAAAGGTCCCGCAGATTGCCCTTGCTCACGCGAACAGCGTCCGCACCTGCGCTCCGCATCTGCGCCGTCCGCAGCCAAACTTCCAGCGTTATATCAAAACCACCCCGCTCGCGGTCACGCTCATCGCTCAAATATTCCAATGGTGCCGGATCGCCCTCCGGCCGCTTGAACGCCTCAGCCCGAAACGGCTCCAGTGCCTCCATCGTCACCACCCACGGCGAAATCGTCGTCGCAAAATTCTTCGCGAGGAAAGGCCCGAGCGGCTGATACTCCCACGCCTGTATATCGCGCGCCGACCAGTCATTCAGCAGACACAACCCGAAGATGTGCTCCTCAGCTTCACGCAATGGAATCGCCTCACCCAGCGCATTTCCCGGCCCTACAAAAAATCCCACTTCGAGTTCATAATCCAGCATCCGGCTCGGCCCAAATTTCGGCTCCACCGCATCCGCCGCCTTCGTCTGCCCATTCGGCCGCTGAATTTCGGCCTCGCTCACCACAATCGACGAAGCCCGCCCGTGATACCCGATCGGAACCCATTTGTAGTTCGGCAGCAGCGGATTCTCCGGCCGGAACAGTCGCCCCACATTGGTCGCGTGATAAATCGATGCGTAGAAATCCGTGTAATCGCCGATCTTCGCCGGAAGCAGCATCTCCGCATCCGCCTGCCTCACCAGCAGTGGTTCAACGTGTTTCCGCGCAGCCGAATCCGACAACAACTCCGTCAGCCGCGTCCGCAACTCGCGCGAAGCATCGCGACCCATCGCCATCAGCGCGTTCAGTATGTCCTGCCTGCATGCCGCCGCAACCTCGTTCTTCAACAATCCCGCATCAGCAGCCGCGCGCAGATCCAGAATCCGATCCCCAATCGCCGTTCCTACGCAACGCACGCCGGGACGCCGCTGGAAAACACCTAGCGGCAAATTCTCCAGCGGAAAGTCTGATCCCAGTGCCGACTCAACCCAGCTTCGTGTCACAGCCATCCGTTCGCCTTCGCCTCTTCAAGTGGCTCCGTGAACGAGCACGACCCGTAGCTGATCGCAAACTTCCGCCGCACTGCTTCGATCTCATCCACCCCGGCCTCAAACTTGCGCCAGCGCACGCACTCCTCGCCGAACGCAAACGCTGACGGATCCGTTTCTTCAAGAGTCGCTGTCACTGCCCGCGAATCCTCGCCGCGCCACGCCAGCACCGCCGCCAGAAACACGTTCACAAACCCGTGCATCGTCGCCCGCGCGCTGTCGGCCTCATACGTCAGCTTGTGCGAACCGCGCACTGCATGGTGCAGCCCCGCCGTCGCCTTGAATCCAACCTTCTCTCGCGCGCACGTTGCCAGAAACCCGGCCACCGTCTCCACCGTAGGAAATGCCTCTGCCGTCACACCCCCCATGCGGATCTTCGCCAACGCGCCAAACCGCATCAGCACCGGAAGCATCTCCCGCGCACTCTTTGGCTCAAACTCAACCAGTATCTCCACCCCCGGAGCAAGTTCCCCCAAAATGCGCTCCGCGTCCTGGCCAGATTTCGCCTTCACCTCGACCGAATCCAGTGAAGCCGCACCCTGCGTCATCGCCTCCATCAATATTGCATCGCGTGCCAGATCATCCGACACCAGCACGCTCAGCCCCCAAACCGGCTCACGCTCGTCGCAGCACACCTCGTTGAACGATGCGGAGAACTCCTTCAGTCGCGACGCCGGAACCACAAACTTCCCCAGCGCCCACGCGTCGTCGCCCGCCAGATACTCCCGGTATCTCCGCACCGCATCCGGCATGCTCAGCGCTGCAGGAGGAAAGAGTCCGGCGTAATCAACCAGGCTCCTCATCAGCGCCTCGATCGTACTCATTTCTTCGCCGTCCTGAAATTATTTTTGAGCCCCTGCCAGCACTCGTAATACTCATGCTGCAGAATCTTCGACTTCAGAGCCCACTTCGTCGGACGAACTGCCAGCTGTGTCTCGAACATGAACGCTAGTGTATCCGCAAGATACACCGGCTTCAGCTCTGCCGCGCTCGCCCGCTCCCACGTCTCTGCATCCGGCCCATGCCCCGACATGCAGTTGTGCAAACTCGCGCCGCCCGGCACAAATCCCTCCGCCTTCGCGTCGTACTGCCCGAAGACCAGCCCCATGAACTCGTTCATCATGTTGCGATGAAACCACGGCGGCCGGAACGTATGCTCCGCTACCATCCACCGCGGCGGAAAGATCGCAAAATCCACATTCGCCGTTCCCGGAGTCACCGACGGAGCCGTCAACACCGTATAAATCGATGGGTCCGGATGATCGAAGCTGACCGCATTGATGCAGTTGAAGTTCTTCAGGTCGTACTTATATGGCGCATAGTTCCCGTGCCAGGCCACCACATCCAGCGGAGAATGATCGATCTCTGCTTCCCACAGCTTGCCCAGGAACTTCGCCACAATCTTGAAGTGCCCATCCACATCCTCAAACGCCGCCACGGGAGCCAGAAAGTCCCGCGAATTCGCCAGCCCATTCGCGCCAATCGGCCCCAGTTCTGGCAGCCGGAACTGCAGCCCGTAGTTCTCGCAAATGTAACCGCGCACTCCGCCCTCAACCTCTGCGCGAAACTTCACTCCGCGCGGAATAACCACAATCTCGCCCGGAGCCACGCCGATCACGCCCAGCTCCGTATGCAACGTCAGCGCACCCTCCTGCGGAACAATCAGCAGTTCGCCATCAGCGTCATAGAAAAACCGCTTCTCCATCGACGCATTCGCCGTATACAGATGGATCGCCACGCCTGTTTGCATCGCCGGATCGCCATTGCCGCCCAGCGTAATTAGTCCATCGATAAAATCCGTTTTTTTCTTCGGAATGGGAACCGGGTCCCACCGCATCTGGTTCGGCGGCGTATCCACTTCGTTGAACGGCCCGCTCCGTAATAGCAACTCGACCGTGCGTCCATACGGCTCATACGGTTTGTGTGTCACCGACGGGCGAATCCTGTAAGTCCACGTCCTCCTGTTCACCGCCCGCGGAGACGTGAATGGAGTCCCGCTGAACTGCTCCGTATATAACCCGAACTTCACCTTCTGCGGAGCATTCTGTCCCTTCGGCAGCGCACCCCTCACCGCTTCGGTCGCAAACTCATTCCCGAACCCCGACTGATACTTCAACTCTCCACTCGCCATCGCTCACCTCAGCAAAACAAACTAACTTATCTGTCCGATAGCTACTTTGGCAAACCGTCGCAGCCTGGTCCTATCCGGACCCGTCGAACAGGATGAAATCAGTTGCCGCTATTCATTCGCCGCTCGCCATCGGCATAGTCAGCTGTCAGATATGACAGTTGTCAGTGCCGGCTGCATTCCCCATATTTGTTGCTGTCAATCGAGGGAGCAGTCATGGAAATTACGCGCAGGGATCTGCTCAAGGGATCTGCAGCAGTTGTCATCGCAGGCTCATTGAGCGGCGTGTCTTCAGCGGCGGACGATCCATTGCCATCGTGGAACGATGGGCCGTCGAAAAAGGCGATTCTCGACTTTGTGCGCTCTACAACCAGCCAATCGAGCCCGGCTTTTGTTCCGATAGAGCAGCGCATCGCGACCTTCGATCAGGATGGTACGTTGTGGGTCGAGCAACCCATGTACGCGCAGGTCGTCTATTGCTTCGACCGGGTACCGGTTGTCGTGAAGGCTAAGCCGGAGCTTGCCGGGGTCGAGCCGTTCAAGACCGTCCTGTCGGGCGACCGCGCCGCGATCGCAAGGCTCCCGGCCGCTGACCTCCTCAAGATTCTCGCCGCCACGCTTACAGGCATAAGTGTTGATCAATTCGAGGCTGAAGTGAAAAAGTGGCTCGACCATGCACGCAACCCGCGCTGGAAGCGGCCCTATACCAGCCTCACCTACCTGCCGATGCTCGAGGTGCTGAATTACATGCGCGCCAATGAGTACAAGACGTACATCGTCACCGGCGGTGGTCAGGATTTCGTGCGGGTGTACGCCGAAAAGACATACGGAATCCCGCCGGAACAAGTCGTCGGCACAGCTGGAGGTACTAGCTTCGGCTACGACAAAGATGGCCGGCCGTTTCTCACCAAAGAACCAAAGCTGTTACTGAACGACGATCATGCCGGCAAGCCGGAAGGCATTCATCTGATGATCGGCCGTCGGCCTTTCGCGGCATTCGGCAACTCCATTGGAGACCGGCAAATGCTGGAGTACACCA
>JASHRS010000078.1 GCA_030037215.1 Silvibacterium sp.
GCTTGCGGCCGATTTCCACGGCACGGCGGCGCTGGTCCTCGTTGAGCCAGTGCTTGATCTTGTTGCGGGCGCGCGGACTCTTGACGAAGGTAAGCCAGTCGCGGCTGGGCCTGTGGTCCTTCTGCGTGATGATCTCAACAAGGTCACCGGTGCGGAGCTTGGTGCGCAGCGGCACCATGCGCCCATTCACCTTTGCACCTACGCAGGTGTGGCCCACATCGGTGTGAATGGTGTAGGCAAAATCGACCGGAGTGCCGTCGGCCGGAACCACAACGACTTTTCCCTTGGGCGTGAAGGTGTAGACCTCATCCGGGTAAAGGTCCATCTTCAGGCTGGAGAGGAACTCGTTGGGATCGGTCATCTCCTTCTGCCACTCGACGAGCTGGCGAATCCAATTGAGCCGCTCTTCATCGCGTGCGGTGACGGTGCCGCCGCCGGCTTTGTACTTCCAATGCGCGGCGATGCCTTCTTCGGCGATGCGGTGCATTTCTTCGGTGCGAATCTGCACTTCGAACTGATGGCCGCCCTCGCCCATGACGGTGGTGTGCAGCGACTGGTAAAGATTCGGGCGCGGCATCGCAATAAAGTCCTTGATTCGTCCCGGCACGGGCCGCCAGATGCTGTGAATCAGCCCGAAGACCGCGTAGCAGTCCTGCACGCTGGAGGTGATCACCCGCAGCGCCAGCAGATCGTAGACCTGGTCCACGGAAATCTTCGACTTCAGAATTTTCTGGTTGATGCTATACAAGCGCTTGATGCGCCACTCGACGCGCGCCTTGATGTGGTTCTCCGCCAGCTTTTCCTTCAGCAGCGCTTCCACGCCCGCGAGAAACTGCTCGCCCTCACTGCGCCGCGCCTCAACCGCTTCATGAACCTGTTCATAGGTGAAGGGATCGACATATCGGAACGCCAGATCCTCCAACTCGCCGCGCACCTTGCCCATTCCCAGTCTGTGCGCGAGCGGTGCATAGATATCCAGCGTCTCACGCGCGATTGCCTGTTGCCTTTCCGGAGACAGGTGTTCGAGCGTACGCATGTTGTGAAGCCGGTCGGCGAGCTTGATGAGGACTACGCGCACGTCGCTGACCATCGCCAGCAGCATCTTGCGCACGTTCTCCGCCTGGCGGTCCTCACGATTGGCAAACTGAATCTTGTCGATCTTGGTCACGCCTTCGACGATGTGCGCAACCTGCTCGCCGAACATAGCCGTAATATCTGCCGTTGTGACAGGCGTGTCTTCGACAGCGTCGTGCAGCAACCCCGCTGCGATTGCCGTCGAATCGAGCTTCATTTCCGCCAGAACCATCGCTACTTCCAGCGGGTGCAGGACGTAAGGCTCTCCTGAGGCGCGCAGTTGGCCCTTGTGGTGTTCCAGGCAGAACTCCCAGGCCTTGCGTATGATCTCGGGGTCGTCGCTTGGGCGGTTGGCGCGCACCATCGCGAGGAGCTTGTGGAATTTATCCGCAAACAGCTCGTTGTTCGTTCCGGCCTTAGGCTCGGCCTTGACCGGTGAGGTCTGGGTGGCTGCCATACCTTATTTTATACGGTTAAGGTTAAGCCGGTAGCCTGGTCTGCCAGTGTGCGAAGATGGCACGATGACAGCAAAACCGTCAGGCAAGCCGCGCAACGATGGACATCAGGCTGCAAACCGCGGCAAATCCGAGGTTTTGGCGCAGACTTTGGATTGCGAAGATGCGGCAATCGTCACGCGCAGAGCGGCTGACAGACTCCGCACCGGGCATGTATGGGTTTACCGGTCAGACGTTACTTCGGTTCCTGAAGACGCGTCCAGCCTGCTCCCCGTCCGCGATAACAAGGGAGCGCTTCTCGGAACTGCGCTCTATAGCCCAACTTCGGAAATTGCTCTGCGTTTGATCTCCCGCGAAGAGATTCAATCCGGAGCAGAATGGCTCCGTATCCTGGCTGAGCGTCTGCGCGCTGCCATCGCCGTACGCCGTGAGATCCTCGCCGGCACCGACACCAACGCATGCCGGCTTGTTTTCAGCGAAGCTGATGCGCTGCCAGGTCTCATCGCCGACAAATACGGCGATCTCATCGTTCTCCAGTTGCTCACCAAAGCCCTCGACAACGAAGCCGTCCGCATCGTCGCCACCAGCGTCTTCAAAGATGTGTTGAATCCCTCCGTCATTATCGAGCGCCCGGACGCGCGCATCCGTGAGCTGGAGCAGCTTGACGTTCCTCTGGACGCAGCTCCTCTCTATGTCCGTGACGAGCTAGAGTTGCAAACCCAATTCCTGCTCAATGGCCTCCGGTTTTACTACGACGCAGCCGCAGGCCAGAAGACGGGGGCCTTTCTCGACCAGCGCGAGAACTATGCTGCCGCGGCCCGGTACGCTCATGGCGAAGCTCTCGATGTCTGCACCTATCAAGGCGGATTTGCGCTGCATCTGGCCCGCGTCTGCAATCGCGTTACGGGAGTCGATGTCTCCCGCGCTGCGCTTGAAGTTGCCGATAAAAACCTCGCCGCAAATCAGGATCTGCTCCGCGCCGAAGTCGACTGGATCGAAGCCAATGCCTTCGATCTCCTCCGCGACTGGAGTCTTTCCGGTGCAATCTACGACACCATCGTGCTCGACCCTCCGGCCTTCGCCAAATCGAAGCGTGCCGTAGAAGGCGCGCTTCGCGGCTACAAGGAGATGAATCTGCGCGCATTCAAAATGTTGCGCCCCGGCGGCGTGCTCGTGACCTGCTCATGCTCGCACCACGTCTCGCTCGCCGACTTTCAGGCCGTCGTCGCCGCCGCTGCTGGAGACGCCGGACGCCGCGTGCGTCTGATCGAACGTCGCGGCGCAGCCGCCGACCATCCAATTATCCTCACCATTCCCGAGACGGAATACTTAAAGTGCCTGACCTGCGAAGTCAGTTAGGGGTTCTCAAACGCCCACCGGGAACGGCTTCGGCGAAGACTCCTCGAGGTTCGCGCCTGTGCGCCAGCGCTCAAAGCGTCCCTGGAAGAGCGAGAGCAAGCCCGTATACCAGTAGCCGACGACAAACAGCAGCAGAAACGGAATCGTAAAGTAGTTCTCATTCGTCCACGCATACCAGATCGTCAGGGCGAAATAGCAACCAATCGCCAGTTCGATCCATGGCACAATGCCCAGCCGCTTGCGATACTTTGCCGCCTTCGATTTCTCCCCGCGCTTTTCCACGCGATATTTCGGCGTGCGCTTGAACGAGCTTTGAATGCCGAACAATGCCTCCATCACGGCTTTGGTATTGGTGATGGTCAAGCCGATGCCCAGCGACATCAGGAATGGCAGGTACAGAAATGTCTTGTACCACCGGCGCGGGAACAGCTCCTTCTGCGAGACCAGATAGAACGACGAAATCGAAAACGTCGACGCCATGAAGAGCGGGAAGTCGATCAGCAGCATCTGGAACCATCCCTGATAGAAGCGGATGATCATGGCGGGCATCAGCAGCACCGAAAGTACGATCATTAGCGGATAGCTCAGGTTCGCCGTCAGGTGGTACCAGGCTTCAAGCTTGGTGTGCTTGTCCAGGTTGCTCTTGAAGACGCTGGGCAAAATCTTCTTTGAGGTCTGGATGAGCCCCTTCGCCCAGCGCGCCTGTTGTGTCTTGAAAGCCGTCATCTCAATCGGCAGCTCGGCCGGGCAGGTCACATCCTGGAGATACTTGAATTTCCATCCCTTCAACTGTGCGCGATAGCTGAGGTCGGTATCTTCCGTCAGCGTGTCGTGCTGCCATCCACCGGCCTCGTCAATGACGCCGCGACGCCACATGCCCGCAGTTCCGTTGAAATTGAAGAAGACGCCAGCGCGCGAACGGCCACCATGCTCGAGCACGAAGTGCCCGTCGAGCAGAATGGCTTCCACCTGCGTCAGGAAGCTGTAGTCGCGATTCAGGTGTGTCCACCGCGTCTGCACCATGCCGATCCCCGGTTCGGCAAAGTGATGGATGACCTGCATCAGCCACTCAGGTTGTGGCACGAAGTCGGCATCAAAGATCGCCACGAACTCGCCTGTTGCGACCTTCAGGCCTTCGTCGAGTGCTCCGGCCTTGAAGCCGTAACGATTCGTCCGGTGCAGATAGACAATAGGCATTCCCGCGGCGCGGTAACGGTTGCAGATGGCCGCGGCTACTTCCTTTGTTTCATCGGTCGAGTCGTCGAGAAGCTGAATCTCAAGCAACTCGCGCGGATAGTCCAGGCGGCTGCATGCGTCGATGAGGCGGTCGATGACGAACTGCTCATTGAAAATGGGCAACTGGACCGTGATGCGTGGCAACTGTTCGAATCGCTTTGGTGGGTCTTTAGCGGCGTTCTTCCTGTGCCGGTAGTAGAGCCAAACCAGTTGGTAACGGTGCAGGCCATAGAAAGCCAGGATCACCATAACGGTGAAATATGGGATCAGCAGCGAAGTGTCGAACCAGTTCCATTGATACAGATGCTCGAATGTGTGATCGCCGTAGTGATAGCGCAGGTAGTGGCGGAAGTCGTTTCTCGGCTGGAAGAGCGCGAGCGTCTGAGCGGCAACGTTCAGGCAGGCCAGCGTGGGTGCGAAATGGTCGAGCATTCAGGAAGCTATTGTAATTCTGGCTGTTATTCCGGTTTGTAGGTATCTTTGCCCCAGCGGAAGGAGACGGTCGGGGTGCAGGTGCTGCTCTGGTAGTAGACGACGGTGTCTCCCGTGTCATGGTCCGGGACCCAGGGCGTAAGAGCCCCAATAAAGCGGCCCTGCTGGTTGATGGTCACATCCAGCGGGCGCTTATTGCCGAAGCTCTCGCTACCGAGGGTGTAGGTCGGATCCTGCTTGAAGCCTTCGCCTTCGATCAGGACGAGATCGGCATCCTTCGAGCCGAGGATGACCTGGATTTTGCAGCCTTTGTCCTGGCCTTCGATGGGGAAGGGAACCAGACTTACGGCGGCTCCGCGCTTGCGATCGGTGGTGACGAGAGCCACGCGAACGGCCTCTCCTTTGGCGACGGTGCTGGTGATGGTAATGGGCGTTCCGGGCGCCATCGTTTTTGTGCAGGACGGCGCAAGGGGCTCGGTTGCGGCTGCTGCAGCGTCAGTAGGAGACTGCGGGCCGGACGCGGCACTGCTGCAGACCGCGGTACCGTCGGCGTTGATCATGATGCCGGACATCACGCTGGTGATGTTCTGATTCAGCGGCCAGCGGACCAGGGTGAGCTGCATGTCGGGCGTAAAGCCCTTGCCGGCGAGCTGCCAGGTGATCTCAGTCCCGTCAGGCGTGCTTTTGCGGCCGGTCTCCTTCAGTTCCAGAGATATTCCGGGCGTGGATGCCGGAGGTCCCCAATTGGCCTGTGCCGTGGCCAGGCGGGTGAGCGCCATGCGCATCTGTGCGGCCTTCTGCGCGGCCAGCTCCTCGGGCGTGGGCGTGTGCGGCTCAGGCGGCAGGTCGCGCAACTGGAGCGTAGGGGCCGTCGACTGGGCCGGGGTTGTGGACTGTGCAGGCGCAGCCGGCTGGGCAGCGGGCTGCTGCGTGGATTGGGCTAGAGCGGAGACAACGATGGGCAGACTGAGGCCACAGGCCAGGAGGTGAAAAAGACGCATACAGCGAGGATAAATGAAAGAGGCAGCTAAAAAGCGGGTAGCTGGTGGAGCGGGTAGCGAAAGTCCGGGTAGCTAAGAAGCGGGTAGCGAAAAGCAGCAACAGTCAACAGCCAATAATTAGACGAAACATAATTGCATCGCGCAGAGAGACAATCTCGCTACCCGCATTATCAGCGACCCGCTTTTTAGCAACCCGCTTCACCAGCCGTCCGCTTTTTTAGCCGCCTTCTCAGGCTAGCGCCTTCGGCACTGCTTCTTCCCAGCGGCCTTGCGACTTGAGGATCAGCTCGACGACTTCGCGTGCGGCTCCTTTGCCTCCGTTGGCCTGCGTGGTGTAGTGGCAGATCGCTTTCAATTCGGGCGCAGCGTCGGCCACGGCCACGGCGAGCCCGGCGCGCTGCGCCAGCGGTATGTCGGGCAGGTCGTCGCCGAGATATGCGGTCTCCTGGTCGGTGACGCCTGCTTTTATCAAGCATTCCTCGTAAGCCGCCGTCTTGGTCTTCTGGCCGAGATAGACGAAGCTCACGCCGAGTTCGTTGGCGCGCTGCTGCACGGCCTGCGACTTGCGTCCGGTGATGAATCCCGTCTTGATTCCCATTATGTGAGCCAATGTAAGGCCGGCTCCGTCCCTGGCTCCGAAGACCTTCATCTCCGAATAGCCTTCGACGCCGGGCGTGGCGATGAGGCAGACGCCTCCGTCGGTGATGGTTCCGTCGACATCCATGAGAAAGAGCTTGATCCTGCGTGCGCGCGCCTGCACTTCGCCGTGTTCGAGCATGACTTGATTCTAGCTAAGAAGTAATGTCAGTTCCGCTTGCTAGCGGGTGTATGTATACATACCGCAGAGACTGGTGGAGTTTGCAAGAGCATCGGAGGTAAATACGGGCATTGCTGCGCCCGAGAAGAATACGACCTGCAACTCATTCCCAGCGGCATACGTGGCCATCCATTGTGTATCGTCGCTCCCGCAGAGCGTGTTTTTGTGAAGAAATCTCTTCGCGGCCGGCACGTTCGTCCGGTAAAGATAACCATTCCCGCCGGGGTGGCTGGCCGTATCGAAAGCTGCAGCCGCTTCCGCGGGCTTGAGTTCCCGTATCTGTGCGAGCGTAAACGGAAAGTAGTTGATCGAGAGCCTGAAATCAGTAATTGCAATGTCGCCGGTAATGGAATGCGCTGTCGAATTCTCGGCGCGCCAATATCCTTTGTCTTGAGCGAAACAGGGCAGAACGCAAATCCAAAGCAGTCCGGCTGCGATGCCGGGCAGTAGTGTTTTCCTCATATCAGAGGATGACATTCCCCTGACATTCTCAGCAAATCGGCGATGATCGCTCCCCAGAAAGGGGCAGCGATTCATAGCGTTGTCCGGCGGCTGTGTTTTTTGGCGCGGGGACTGGCCGTCCAGGCGGCGCTCGCTTCGGCTACCCACCCCACAGACGAAGACCTGTCCGTGGGGACCCCGTCTGCGACTGCGCTCAGGCCTTCGGCAGAGAGGTGCGCTCCCTTCGACAAGCTCAGGGCAGGCTGTTCGGAAGCAAGGTGCGGCCTTGCGGCCTGACTATCCATTTCAGGGTTGAGCATCGAGGGTTCAACCGCATCTGCCGTGTGTTCGCAGAGGCCGCAGTTGCAGTCGTGGTGGTGGAGTTCGGGTGGGGCGTTGCGGTACTGCTCGGCGCATTTGAGACAGGGGCACACGGGGCCGTGGGCGAGGGTTTCGCCCTTTTCGAGGGCTTCGCGCGGCTGTGCGATCTCTTCTCCGTCGGGGGTGAGGATGACGCGGCGGACGGTGGTGTCCCGGTCGGCATCGACGAGCGGGCCTTTGGCGAGATTGAGCGCGCAGGCGCGGTAGGTGTAGGTGAGAGCGCGGGCGATGGCGGGCTCGATTCGGCCTTCGATGGTGGCGAGGGCGATGAGGTGGAGGTTGAGCTGGATGGCGGCGCGGTCCTCGGGGAGCGCGAACGGGATGGTGAAGGTGAAGTCGTTGGGGCTGCGGCGACGGCGGCTGGTGTGTTTGCGGGCCTGGGTGTGGAAGCGGCAGTAGAGGGTTCCGTGGAGCGCGGGCTGAGCACATTCGCGTCCGGCGGGAAGGATGTGCCGGCAAAGCTGGATCATGGTTTGGGTTCCTTGGTGGTTTATCCGGGATATTCGTTCTAAATGGTTGATTTGGCTATGGTTTCAGGGTGCGTTTTGGAGGCAGCGTCCTTGATTCCAAAGGAGTTATGCGGCGGATTCGGGGTAAATCATGGCTGGTGTGTGAGTTAGCTGTGTCAGCTAAGCGCCGGTTGGCTGAAAAGCGGGTGGCTGAGAAACGGGTAACGGGTTCGGTCATAGTGGCGGCTCCGAAAAT
>JASHRS010000079.1 GCA_030037215.1 Silvibacterium sp.
CAGGTAGTACGGAATGAACTTGTTGTACCCCTCCATCGGATGGTCGCTGATATCGAAATAAATCGTGCCGTCTTTCTCTTCCGACCGTTCCCGGATCAGCGCAATCGCCTTCTCGTGCCGCTCCAGCAGCGGAGGCAGCAACGGAGCCACGAACGGCTCCCTCAGCACCGCATCCAGCGGCTCCGACGTCAGCAGCGGAATCAGCTTCGGAATAAACTTCGGGTCCTGCGTCGCCTCAATAATCAACGTCAGCTTCATCGCCGGCTCCGCCATCTCCACCGCCGCCTCTGGAGACGTATACAGTGCCCCATCCACGATGTCCGCCCACTTCAACAGCTCCGCCACCGGGGCAGCATCAAACCCAAACTTCGTTGATGCAATGTGCGCCAGAAAGCTCGTACACGAAATATATTCCGGGTTGTAAAACCGGCGGTTCACATACCGCCCGTCTTCCATACCGCGCGCATAGTCCTGCTGGTCTTCCCTGGTCAGAAACGCGCTCAGGTGATGATCGAACCACCACGTAATCTTCGGCGATGCCGAATATTTGAAGTCCACAATCGCGTTTTCGTCGCCGGTAAAGTCCGCCTCGTTGAACAGCGCCCCGGCGCGGTGCACCAGCCCCCAATATTCATAGCTCGCGTCCCGCGTAACGCACTCGCGGTGAAACCGCGCAAACAGCGACGCCGAGCAGGCCCCGTCGAAACACTTGTCGTGATAAAAAACGCGAACGTTCAAACCCGGAACTCCATAGAAGATTTAGCGGTAAAAATGACAAAAAGAGTTGAACAGCCGGAAAAAGTCAATAAGGAAGACGATTGTCTAGAATCGTCGGGACCGCCCGCAAAGTCAAGGCGACGCGTGCGAAACCCTCCTTGCTCCTGAACTTTTCTCTCGCCGCATTTGTTTCCTGTCGCGTAATATGTCTGCACTTAACAGGAGGGCCCAGTGGACGAAGTCAACACAAACTCAGAATCATTCCCACAACCATCCCCCGAATCGTCTTCTGAACCACCAGCGCCTGAACGCGGCCTGCGTTGGATATTCATCGGCAAAAGCGGCATTATCCGCGCCGGATGGGGCATCGCACTTTTTATCATCATTCTTTTGCTGGTCGCGCGTGGGATCAGCTTCCTGATCGTGCACCTCTTTCACCCACACCCTATGAACCCCGCCGTGATGACGCCCCGCATGGGAGTCACCTTCGAAGGCGTTCAGTTGCTCTGTATCGCCATCGCAACCGGCGCCCTGGCCCTCATCGAGCGCAAATCGCTATTCGCTTATGGTTTTAAGGGAACCGCCCGCGCCGCCCGCTTTTTCTCAGGACTCGTCTGGGGCTTCGTTGCTATTTCTGTTCTTGTGCTCGTGCTTTGGAAAACCGGTTTCCTTGCTTTCGATGGCCAACTGCTTCACGGCCCGTTCATCCTGAAATATGCAGCCAAATGGGGACTCATGTTTCTGCTGGTCGGCATCTGTGAAGAATCACTGCTGCGCGGCTATGTGCAATACACCTTTACCCGCGGCCTCGGCTTCTGGTGGGGTGCGCTCATTTTTTCGTTTCTTTTCGGATTCGCCCATGGTCACAACCCTGGAGAATCCCCCGTCGGTCTCTTTGCCGCGGGCGCCATCGGACTCGTCTTTTGCATCAGCATCTGGTATACCGGCTCGCTCTGGTGGGCCGTGGGCTTCCATGCTGCATGGGACTGGGGCGAATCTTACTTCTATGGGACCTCCGATAGCGGTCTCATTGCCAGAGGCCATCTCTTCGGCGAGCATCCCGTCGGCAAATTGCTCTGGAGCGGCGGCCTCACTGGCCCGGAGGGAAGTCTCTACATCATCCCGCTCCTGATCATCATCGCGCTCGCCATGTGGTTCTGGTGGGGACGCCGCGTTCAATCCCCATTTGCGGGTCAGGGGTTGCGTCCTGCATGGTCGCGCAGGCCCCGCAATATTGAAAATCCGTCCTCTGAACCCGGTGTCCTCGGGGCGCCGGAGTAGTCTTAACAAAGGGCGATACGTGCCCTTTTCGAGTTCAGTCGGGTGGAAACCGGCAAACCATCCATCGAAGCATTGCCAGGGCGGGTCACATTACAAACCGCCCTCAACGCAGCGAATGCGCACGTCCTAAGAGACAATAGACAAAGTTGACGAAATGTCTTTAGGCAGAAATGTAGACCCCGACTCAGGACGTCGCCTTGAATCCGCGCCAGCTGCCCGACCGGTCGGGCATTCATCGGAGAGACGGAAACAAGCAGCGTCTGGACACCCCATCCTGCGGCTTTTCGTCGCCACTGTTATCCTGCTTGCTATTGCAGCCGCAGCAGCCCTCTTCGGCGGAGCCCACTGGCTCAAACACGCTATGTATGTTTCGTTGCCGCAGCTTGATGGCCAGCTTCACCTCCACGGCCTCACCGACCCCGTTACGGTTCGCCGCGACCGCCACGGCGTCCCGAACATCCAGTCCGCCAATCTCGACGATCTCTTCCTCGCCCAGGGATACGTTACCGCGCAGGACCGTCTCTGGCAGATGGATATGGAGCGCCGTATGGCTGCCGGTGACGCTTCCGAGGTCCTCGGCCCCGCGCTCATCAAGCACGACCGCATGCAGCGCGTCCTGCTCATGCGCGAAACTGCCGAACACATCGTCGCCAATCTCAGCGAAGACGACCGCCGCTACTTCAACGACTACGCGCGTGGCGTCAACCTATTCATCGAGAGCCATCAAAACAACCTCCCAGCCGAGTTCCGCCTGCTCATGTACAGGCCACAGCCCTGGCAGACTGTCGATTCTGCGCTTATCGCCCTGAGTATGGCTCAGATTCTCGACCAGCGCTGGGACTCGAAGCTTGACCGTGAGCGTGTCACAGCGCGCCTCGGCCCCACGCTCGCAGCGCAGCTTTATCCTGTTGGCTCCTGGCGCGATCATCCCCCAACCGAGATCGTTCCTGACCTAACCGCACCACAGCCGGTTATCCCCGATATCCCACTCGACGAAACCCAGTCGCTTCTGCGCGGCGGCCCCTCTGTCAACGACCTACTGGAACTTAGCCGACTCGTTGAACCCGCGCAAAGCAGTTGCGACGGTTGCGACCCCGGCTCGAATGAATGGGTCGTTTCCGGCGCGCACACTGCCTCCGGCAAGCCCATTCTCTCAAACGACATGCACCTCGACTACGGAATCCCCAACATCTGGTACGAGGCTAGTCTTCAGGCGCCTGGCTTCCACGCCGCCGGAGTCACGCTTCCCGGTGTACCCTACATCATCGCTGGCCACAACGACCACATCGCCTGGGGATTTACGGCCATGTACGCCGACATGCAGGACCTCTATGTCGAGCAGACCAATTCCCAGGACGAATACCGCGCTCCTGACGGCTCCTGGCATCCCATTGAGCACAATCGCGAGACCATCTATGTCCGCGGAGGACGCGACATTACACTCGACGTCGCCAGCACCGGCCACGGCCCCATCGTTACTCCACTCATCCCGCACGAGCACCGCACCATTGCCCTTCGCTGGAGCGCTTATGACATTCCCGAGGACTGCTTGCCTGTCATGGAACTAGACACTGCTTCCGACTGGATCAGCTTCCGCAATGCGATGAGCCGCTGGGCCGGCCCATCGCTCAACACCGTCTATGCTGACGATCAGGGGCACATCGGCTATCAGGCCATCGGCCGCATCCCCAACCGCCCAATGGGCATTACAACCATGCCCATCACCGACTCAAACCACGAGTGGCAAGGCTATATCCCTTTCGACCAGCTTCCCTCCACCCTTGATCCCGCCAACGGAATGATCGCCACGGCCAATTCCCGCATCGCGCCCGACAATTATGCCTACGCTATCAGCGATGAGTGGGGAGACCCCTACCGCAACGAGCGCATCTGGAAGTGGCTCGCGGCAAGAAGCCATCTCACCGCCCCTGACATGCTCACCCTCCAGACCGACGTCTATTCCGAAGTCGATCAGGAGCTCGCCCAGCGCTTCGCCTATGCTATCGACCACGCTAAAAGCCCCGACCGCCGTCTCCGCGAAGCTGCCGACATCATGCGCACCTGGGACGGAACGGTCGGCAACAACTCAGCCGCAGCTGCCATCGTTGCAGCAGCCAAAACCGCCTTCTGGCCCATGCTTCTTAAGCCCAAGCTGGGCGACGACTGGCACCTCTATAGGTGGTCTGAACGCGAATTCGCATTGGAGCAGATCATCTCCAATAAACCCTCCGGATGGCTGCCTCCCGGCTACGCTTCGTGGGACGATTTCCTCGCCGGCGTCGTCAAGGAAGGTCTCCGTACTGCACCTTTGATACTTAAGGAATGGCGCTACGGCAACGCGCATCCCATCGACATCGAGCATCCGCTCTACGATCACCTTCCCTGGTTCAAACGCTGGACGGGCACCGGCCGGCATCCCGACCCCGGAGACACGACTACCGTCAAACAGGCCGGACGCGACTTCGGTCCCTCGCAACGCTTTACCATCGACTGGAGCAATCCCGACTCTGCCACCGAAAACATCGTCACTGGCCAGTCCGGCGATCCATTAAGTCCGTACTATCTCGACCAATGGCCTTATTGGTATAACGGTAAAACCTTCATACTTCTCTTTAACGATCGGACCGCCCAGGAGCAGACCGCACATACGCTGCGTCTCCTGCCATAGCCGCATGAACGAGAAATCGAAGCGCCAATCGCCGTCGCGCCCGGAACTTATCCTCTTTCTCGCCTGCGTCGCCATCGCCATCGCGCCGTTAGCCCTGCGCGGAACCTCATGCGGCCAGGATTTCGATTTCCATCTCGAGTCATGGATGGAAGCCGCGCGCCAATGGTATCAAGGTGTCTTTTACCCGCATTGGGTTGCCTCCGCCAACTACCAGGCCGGTGAACCGCGCTTCGTTTTCTACCCGCCTCTTTCCTGGATGCTTGGCGCAATCCTTGGCACCTTTTTTCCCTGGGCGTGGACGCCCATTCTCTTCACCACCATTTGCCTGCTCGCCATGGGAGCCGCCTGCTACAAAATGGCGTGCGAATGGCTCCCGCCGAACACCGCTACCCTCGCAGCCTGTTTCTATGTCATCAGCCCCTATGTTTTCTTTGTCATCTACGAGCGCAGCGCCTGCGCCGAGCTTCTTGCCGCCGTTTGGTTCCCGCTGCTCGTCCTGTATACCCTGCGCGACAAACCTTCCACGCTTCAACTCGCGCTCACCGTCGCGGCACTCTGGTTCACCAACGCACCAGCCGCTGTCATGGGCAGCTATGCGCTCGCAATCATCGTCCTCGTCGCTACAATTACCGAACGCCGTTGGACCCTCCTCGCGCGCGCCGCATCTGCCGTAGCTTTGGGCCTCGGCCTTGCTGCTGTCTACATCATTCCTGCCGTCTATGAACAGCGCTGGGTTGAGATAGACCGCGCCATCATGCCAGGAATGCGCATTCAGGACAGCTTCCTCTTCGAACACACCGGCATGGCTTACCACGATCAGGTGCTTCGCACCGCGTCGTGGATCGCTACATTCATGCTGGTTGCGACCCTCCTTGCCGTCATCGCGTCGTTTCGCGCGGAAAAAGTGAAGCCCCTTCGCGCGCCCTTGATTGCCCTCGCCGCCCTAATCGCCTTCCTGCAATTCCCCATCAGCAAATTTCTCTGGAACATCGCGCCGGAGCTCCGCTTCCTGCAATTCCCCTGGCGATGGCTCCTCGTTCTCGGACTCATCTTCGCTATTTTCGCCGCGGTAATGTTGGCCTTGAATACCTTAAAAACGACGCGCAAGATGCTGAACGTCCTCTTTGTCATCGCCTTCGCCGCCGTCTTCTGCATTCACGCCTGGTCTCATTTCTGGCTCTTCTGCGATGACGAGGACAACATCCGCGCCCAGATTGCTACTTTCCATGACAACGGCTTCGAAGGCACCGACGAATACACTCCCGCACCCGCCGACAACGCATCCATCCAGCAGAATCTCGCACCTATTCGCGTCGTCTCTTCACCCGATGGCGACGAGGCCGACAGCTCGATCGAAGAAAACCCCGACTGGCAGCCAAACGAAAATGACCTTGTCCCCGCCATCATTCAGATTCGCCGCTGGAACGTCGAGCACATGACCGCAGACGTCCAGACCGATCATCCTGGTTACGCCATCCTCCGCGTCATGGATTATCCAGCCTGGCGTGTACAGGTAAATAAGGTCACAATTCACGACCGCCCACGCAGAGATGATGGCCTTGTCGTTATCCCTATCTCTGTCGGAACCACTACCATCGATGTTCAATACACGACCACTCGCGACATGTGGGCCGGTCGCATCGTTTCCCTGATTACGCTTGTTCTCTGGCTCACACTCGCTGCGAAGACCCGCCGTATGCATTTATCATGAACAAAAATGCAAGCTGAAATTCATCTCGAAGACATTCTCCAGTCCGGCGTTGAACTCACCGACCGTGCCCTCGAACGACTCTTGCCACCGGCCACACAGGTGCCCGCATCGATTCACTCCGCCATGCGGCACAGCACCTTCGCAGGAGGCAAGCGTCTCCGCCCGGTCCTCGTCTACGAAGCCGCGCGCATGATTGCGAAAGGCTATCTCCCCGCCGGCGTCGAAGATCTCGCTGCATCCATCGAGATGCTGCACACCTATTCGCTCATTCACGACGATCTGCCCGCACTCGACAACGACGAACTCCGCCGCGGCAAGCCCACCTGCCACGTCGCCTACGGAGAAGCCATCGCCATCCTTGCCGGTGACGCGCTGCAGACCCTGGCCTATCAGACACTATCCGGACTCCGCTGCCTTGCGCCCACCATCGTCGAAATCATCCGACTCATCGCTGAAGCCACCGGCACCGTCGAAGGCATGATCGGCGGCCAGGTCCTCGATCTCGAAGGTGAGCACTCTAAGCCCACTCCCGAAAGCGTCCACGCCATCCACCGCGCCAAAACCGGAGCGCTTCTTCGCGTCAGCATCGTTACCGGTGGCCTCTATGCGGGAGCCACCCCCTCCGATGCTGACCGCCTCACTGCATTCGGCACCAAGGCTGGACTCGCATTTCAGATCATGGACGACGTCCTCGACGTTACCCAAAGCTCCGAGCAGTTGGGAAAAACCGCTGGCAAGGACCTCACCAGCGACAAGGCCACTTGGCCTGCTGTCTTCGGCATCGAGCAGTCCCGCAAAGACGCCGCCCGTCTCATATCTGAGGCCTTCAATGAACTTCTCCCCTATGGAGAATCCGCCGCCGGACTTAAAGCCGTCGCTCGCTATCTCGTCGAGCGGACTCATTGATGTTTCAAGTCAAGGAATTAACGGAACAGGACATCCTCACCGCGCTCCGCGATGTCTACGATCCCGAGCTTCCCGTCAACATCGTCGATCTCGGCCTCGTCTACCGTGTCGCCGTCGCACCCGACCCCGATGCGCCCGGCATGGTCCCGCGCCAACGCGTTGAAATCGACGTCACCCTGACCTCGCAGGGCTGTCCTGCACATGAACTCATCATCGAAAAAATAAAAAACCGTCTCGCCGGTCTTCAACAGATCAGCGAAACGGTTGTCAATCTCACGTGGGACCCGCCCTGGACTCCGCACCGCATCACACCCGCAGCGCGCAAACAACTCGGAATCGAATAGTACTCCTCCGCATGTCAGCCTCCCGCAACCACCGGAAGCTGCGCTGCTTCCCACGCTGCCAGTCCGCCTGCCAGTTCCACTACGTTCGTAATCCCTTCTCTATTCAGCACGCTTGCCGCAATCGACGACCGGTACCCGCCCGCACAGTGCAGTAGAATCCGCCGCCTGCGCGGCACCTCGCCAATTCGTCCCTGCAAGTGATTTAGGGGCACATTCACGCTCCGAGCAATATGCTTCTGCACCCATTCCTGCGGCGCACGCACGTCCAGCACTATCGGAGCATCCTCTCCGGCCAACTCCTCCGCCGCAATAAGCACGCTCACCCGTTCCGTACGTGCCACCAGCTCCGGATTATCCGCCAGAGCCGCCATCCCTTCGCGCAGATATCCCTTCACCTGGTCGAACCCGATCCGCCCCAGCCGCAGCGCCGCCTCCGTCTCACGCCCCGGCTCCGCCACAATCACAATGGGCTTATCGCGGTCCAGCACTGTTCCTGCCCACGTCGCATATTGCCCATCCAGCCCGATGTTGATACTCCCTTTCAGATGCCCCTTCGCAAACTCCGCCGAATCGCGTACATCCAGCACCTGCGCGCTCGTATCCTGCATCCGCACCACATCAGCCAGTTCCATCGGCCGCAGTGCCGCCTCAAGATTCTTCTCCAGCGTCGCCCGCTCCCGCGTATTCAGGATCGCGTCATAGGTAAAGTACGGCGGAGCATCCGGCTGATCCGTCGCTACCAGCCGCACAAACTCCTTCTTCGACATCGGCTTCAGCGCATAGTTCAGCTTCCGCTGCTCTCCCAGCGTCGATACCGTATCCGACGATAGCTTCTTCCCGCACAGCGACCCCGCCCCATGCGCCGGATACACTAGCACAGAATCCGGAAGCGTCATCAACTTCTCGTGCAGCGAGTCATACAAATACTCACCCAACGCCTGCGCCGTCCATCCCAGTGATGCCCGCAGATCTGGCCTGCCCACATCACCGATAAACAGCGTATCTCCTGTCAGTACTGCATACGGGTCCGCCTCGCTCTTCTTGCGGTCATACACCACAATCGAAATCGATTCGATCGTATGCCCCGGCGTCTCCATCACCTCCAGCCGCATGCCTGGAAACTCGAGCGTATCCCCGTCCTTCATCGCCACAAAGGCGTACTCTGCCTCTGCCCGCGCTCCCAGGTGAATTGTTGCTCCACACCGGTCGCGCAGTTCCAGATGCCCCGCGACAAAATCCGCGTGAAAATGCGTTAGAAATACATGCCTGATTTTTAGACCCATCCGCTCGGCGTCTGCCAGGTACTGCTCCACGTCTCGCTGCGGATCGACTACCACAGCCGTCCCGCGCTCTTCATCCCCCAGCAAATACGAAGCGTGCGCTAGGCAGCCAAGATAGTACTGTTTCAAAATCATCGCAATCTCGTTTAGCCGAGGCTATCTCACTCGGACTTGGCTTCCCATGATGCTTCGATCTTTTGAAATAGGTAATCCTCTCGAGGTTTTACCGATCTCTCGAAATCCAACCATTCTGTGCCCGATTGCTAATCCCTATTGGCTGGGAATTAAGCTTTGCTCAGCATACCCTTCAGCTTTTCGCCTCTGGCCTTCAGATCCCCGACCACATCCTCGGCACGCAGTAGAAAATCCTGCCCGGCCCGCAGATACTTTGGGGTGTTTTCCCAGATTTCCTTCACCACTTCTGGCTTTTCCAGTGCCGCAACTGCTGCGCCGGCTACGGCAACCGCTAGAGCGGCCTTGCGCCGTCCAGTCACCAGGAGAATCGCGCTTGCCAGCAGCGATCCGGCCGCGACTGCTCGGGGCCACGGCGTCTCTTTCACAACTTCGGGAATGCGGGCCTCAATTTTGGCGGGGAGGGTCTTCAGGTTTGTTGTCATAATTCCGTTAACAAATGTCCTTCAGCAAATGGAATGAGTGTAAGTGGCTTTGCGTCGTCAGTAAAGATTAAATTGAACGCATAGCATTCTGTCTCGATGCGCTGCCCGGCCAACGGAGCGGCCACGCAAAGCAACCGCCTGTGCGGCCAGCACTCAGTCTAGGTCAAACTCCCGCAGTGGCTTTCCGGTATCGGGAGTCTCCTTTGCCTTCTTGAGCGCCTCGGCAAATTTTTTCTCCAGCAGGTCCTCGCGATTCTTCTGCGCGTCCACTGACTGTCGGAAGATACTCTCCTTGCGCTCATCCTGCTCGCGCATCGCCTTCGCCGCCGTTTCGAAGTCTTCAAAAGTACGCTTCCTCGGAGCAGGAGTATGTGCAATCACTGCCCGCGTCGCCACATCGATCTTCATCGTCGCGCCACACTCCGGACACGCCACTTCAATCGTCGAATTCTGTTTCGCCACCATCGTCCATTATTCTAATCCCCGGCCGATCCTCTACGTCCGCCAATCCCTCCAATGCTTTATTCTGTCCTTAGAACTTCATGTGATCATTGCGTCTTCTGGCTCCTGTATCGACAGGAACTTCAGGCCTGGAATCGCATCTGCTCCGCTGGCTCGTCCGGCATTGGGCTAGGGAGTTGCATCGCAAGTCAAAACCACCATGGGAGCGCGCATGGCGCAGGCAACCGCCGTCACCCCTGCACAACAGCAGGACCACGACAGCGATTTTCATTACGAGCACTGGACGCCACGGTACAACCCGTGGGTGATCGCTTTTACGGTTACGCTTGCCACCTTCATGGAAGCTCTCGACTCCTCCATTGCCAACGTTTCGCTTCCCCACATCGCCGGAACCCTCGGCGCCACCTACGACGAGGCAACCTGGATTCTCACCTCCTACCTCGTCTCGAACGCCATTGTTCTTCCTATCAGCGGATGGATTGCCAACCGCATCGGTCGCAAGCGCTTCTACATGACCTGTGTGGCTGGCTTCACCATCATGTCGTTCCTCTGTGGGCTCGCAGGCTCCCTCTTTATGCTCGTATTCTTCCGCGTGATGCAGGGTGCGGCGGGCGGCGGGCTCCAGCCAAGTGAACGCGCTATCCTCGCAGACACTTTCGCTCCCGAAAAACGCAGCATGGCTTTCGCTCTTTACGGAATGGCCGTCGTCGTCGCACCAGCCATCGGTCCCACCATCGGTGGATGGATTACCGACAATTTCTCCTGGCGATGGATCTTTTTCCTCAACATTCCCGTAGGCATCCTCTCACTGACCCTCACCAGCCGCATCGTTGAAGACCCGCCCTACCTCAAGCGGGTCCGTGAGCGCGTCGGACGCATCGACGGCATCGGACTCGGACTGCTTGCCGTCACCATCGGCGCTCTTCAGATAATGCTCGACAAGGGCCAGGAGAAGGACTGGTTCGGTTCACACCTCATTATTGCTTTCGCTATCACTGCCGCTGTTGGGTTCGTCCTCTTCCTGTGGCGCGAGCTCACTGCCGAGCACCCGGTCATCGACCTGCGCATGTACCAGAAGCGCAACTTCGCCATGACCCAGCTCGTTATGCTCGTCATTGGCGCGGCACTCTATTCCACCACGGTCATGATTCCCCAGTTCCTGCAGGAAGTCATGAACTACACCGCCACCGAGGCCGGATTTGTACTCTCTCTCGGCGGCCTCGTACTTATCGTGTTGCTTCCCATCGTTGGATTTATCGGGCAAAAGTTCGACCCCCGCGCCATGATCTGCTTCGGCTTTGCAGTGGTCACTTTCGGTATCTGGCGCATTGCTGATCTCAACCTTTCCATCAGCTTCTGGGACGCGGCAAGCTGGCGCGTCATCATGGTGCTCGGCATGCCCTTCCTCTTTGTACCCATCAGCGTCATGTCCTATGTCGGCGTCCCGCAAGAGAAGAACAACGAGGTCTCAGGACTCACCGCTCTCGCGCGCAACATCGGCGGTAGCTTGGGAGTCTCCTTCATCAGCACCATGCTTATCCGCCGCGCCCAGGTGCACCAGCAGTACCTGGCCGCCCATGTCATGCCTGCATCTCCCATCTACCAGACCATGCAGCACGGGCTCGCCGCAGCCCTTCAGAATAAGGGTTACTCCCCGGCAGAGGCGGCCTCAGCCTCCATGGCCCGCGTCTATCAGATGATGATTCAGCAGGCAAACGTTCTCGCCTACATTGATACAGTGCACGTGCTCGTCATCCTTACAGCCTGCCTCATCCCCATCGGCTATCTGATGAAGAAACCACGCTTCCGCCCTAAACAGAACGCGTCCATCGAATAGCAACGCCCAGACACTGCTCCTGATCAAAGGGAAGGTCACAACTGCATCACACACGTAGCATGGCGCGAAGCGCATTTACCTGGACGGTCAGTCCAGAAATACAACCTTGTGTCCCGGACACTCCTGCTCAGCAATCTCCACCAGTTGTGGAACCAGTCCCTCGCCATGCTTCGCCAGAAACGCCGCCGCACCGACTACCCGCTCCTGCGGATGATCGTCGGGAAAGAGATTCAGATACAGAGTGTTCACATGCTTGCGAAGGCTCGTCTCTTTTTGCAGTTGATAGTTCGACGCCAGTCGCCGCAGCCGGTCCATCTGGTAGCGCATCTTGTTCGCAGCAACCTCCGCCGACTTGCCCAACTCTGCATCGAGTGACGCCATCCATCCCGTCACCGACTTCAACTCCTCATCGAGAGCATTCCCCGCCTCGGCCAGCTTTTGCTTGCCCTCGATCGGCATCGATCGCGCGCCCAATTGCTGTGTCAGATCATCCGGCTGCGTCGCAATCAAATCCGGCAGCGAAATCTCATACTGAGCCATCACCTTGGCAATTGACAGCTCAACCAGCGTCGCGCTCAACCGCGGCAGCACCGGAGTTACCCTTTCCAGCACTGCCTCATACAACACCTCCGACTGCGCGAAGTATGTAATTTCCGCCGGACCGCCCACATACGCTGCCGTCGGCAGAATCGCATCCTGAAACACCGGCCGTAGCAGCGCATTCGGACTCAATCTCTCCGGCTCGCTCTCCAGAACCTTAAGCAAATCAGTAGTCGAATACTGCTTCTTGCCCGCTGTCCAGCTTCCGTCATCCTTTCTCTTCAGCGCCAGCCGTTCGCCCGTCTCGTCATCGATCAGGAACAGCAGGCTCCCGCCCTTCGTCACCAGAACCTGCGCTGCATACCCGCGCTCTTCGAGCAGTTTTGTCCGCTCGAGCAGCAGCGACTCCAGCTCTGCCGCCCTCTCAATGGCCGCGCCCAGCACTGGTACACCCAGTCGGTGAAATCCCCGCTCTGCCGCATCGATCACAATCAATCCCTGATCGGCAAAAACCGCGTTCAAAAACAGCCCGAATGCCTCTGCATACGTCGCCTCAGGCTTGTATGCCGCAACCAGCTTCTCAACTACATCGCCCGGCCCCAGCAGTTCCACCACTTCATCAAT
>JASHRS010000006.1 GCA_030037215.1 Silvibacterium sp.
GTCTGGATCCAAAGGCAACGCGCAGAAGTATAAAATTTCAGAGGGAGTTTTGCCCCGCTGCCTGTAATGCGCGTCCTTGTCCTGTCCGATATCCATGCCAACCTTGAAGCGCTGAATGCGGTTCTGGAAGCGGCACCCGCCTATGACATGGTGTGGAACCTTGGAGATATCGTGGGATATGGCGCGAATCCTAACGAGGTGATCGATCGCGTGCGCACGCTGGGCTCGGTCTTTGTGCGCGGCAACCATGACAAAGCGATCAGCGGGATAGAGGGACTTGCGGAGTTTAATCCCATTGCCGGACGCGCAGCCAAGTGGACACGCTGTGTGTTGAGCACAGAGCACACGGACTGGCTGCGGCACATGCCCGCGGGACCCATTATGCCGGATGGGCCTGAGGTGAGCTGCATGCATGGGTCGCCGCTCGACGAAGACGACTATGTGCTGACCGTGCGCGACGCGTGGCTTCCGCTGACCAAGTCCCCTACGAGGATCAACTTTTTCGGACACACTCACCTGCAGGGCGGCTTTGCTACGAACGGCGAGGAATGGTTTCGTATTACTCCGCAGTATGCCCCGCGCGGCGCGGTGGAATATGAACTGCCGCTCCGGGAGAATGCGCGATATCTGATTAATCCGGGATCGGTGGGCCAGCCCAGGGATGGCGACTGGCGCGCAGCGTTTGCTCTTTATGAATACGAGGGCGATGGGTTGGACGCACAGCGCAGAGTGATCTTTTACCGGACGCCATATAACGTGAAGCAGGCGCAGGAAAGAATCGTGCGCGCCGGGTTGCCGGACAGGTTGGCGGCACGCCTGCGCGACGGCCGGTGAGTGCTGCGCGCACGGGGACACGCGCTGCGCGCCATTTTAGCGCAACATTCGCGGTCGCTCCCATTGGTCGCGATGATATTTTGTTGAGAAATAGGAAAAGTGCAGAAATGTGTTTCAACTGCACCTGCAATTTGTAACTGAACCAGGTACTTTTTCTAGAGACTCGCCGGAGAGTGGACGGTAATAGCGTTCGCCGGGATTGGCGCAGGCAAAACACAGCGTCTTTCCGTCGCGGCGGAGGAAGCGGTCGTAGTTGATGCCCTCACCGCACACGTCGCACGCAACACGCTCGCCCTTGTAGCCGGGAAATTCTTTGGCGTCGAGCGTGACTTCAACCCATTCCTCAGTGAACAGCTCTTCGTCGGGCATCTCGCGGTAGGCGCGCATCTGCTGCTGGTTCTTGTTTTCGATCCCGGGATAAAGTTCGCGGGCACGGGCCTTCGAGGATTCCTTTGCCGCGATGCGCAGCGCGCGTCCGTCGGCAAGATCGATGAAGGTTGCGGCCATCTTGCCCCAGTCGCGGAACTTGAGGGCACGCTTGCCGAGGCGGCATCCGGTGACGACGCCTATCGCGTCGGTTGCGCAGCGGTCGATCTCAATGAAAGTGACGAGACGCTTGCGGTCGCGGCCGCGCGGGTCATTAATCCCGAGCTGTTTGCAGCCGAGCATCGCCATGCGCACGCCGAGAATCTGTCCGGCACAGAGATGGCCATGGGCAACTTCAGCGAGTTTGAGCAGGTCATCCAGCGATTCCATAAGTCAAGTGTAGACCCGGACGCTGGCGTCGACTTATTTGCTGGGTTTGGCAGTGGCGGGAGCGGTATTGGGAGCGCCGGGGGACGTGTCCGAAGGCGCATCTGGAGATGTGTCAGGCGAATCACCATCTTCGACAAGCACCGCCGATGAGGCGCTGAGGTTGAAGCTGACGGCTGCGGCTGCTCCAGTGGGTGTAAACGAGACCTGGAGCGGCTCGCGCTGCCAGGTTGCAGGCGCGCATGCCGGCGTGGGATGCGCGGCTGGGTTCCACTCGCCAAGCTTTTTGCTCAATACCGGTTTGCGCGCCGCGACCTGCGCGACGACAGCGTAAAGCTGTTTGCCGCTGGCACTGAGCCCACAATAGGCAGCGAGGTCGCGGAACCAGACGACGTCGGAGACTCCGGGATCGTATTCAGGGAGGCGCAAGGCGATGATTTTGCCACTGGCGCGATCGACAAGCAGCCAGGGGCCGCGTTGCCATACCCAATGTTCGGTGCGATCGGTGGGCAGCGAGTCGTTCAGGCGAATGGCGCGGCGCACGGTAAAGCTGCGGTCGGTTAAGTCATGGACATCGCCAGTGGTCCATTCCTTCACTCGACCATCGACGACAAGGGGGCGCACGTGCAGCTTCGTTTCGTCAGGCAGGGCGCCGGCGGGATCGCCTTCAACAGAGTAAGGAACGATGCGCACGCCGCCGAGAGCAACAGAGTGGTTCTTTGGCCCTGCGGCAAAGGCAAGAGGAGCAGCGTTCAGAACCAGGACAATCAGAACCAGGACGATCAGGGCGAGACCAACGTGGCGGCGGATCATGCGGCAAGCATAGGCGGCGGCTACGCTCGGGGACAGGTCACGGAGGTAATAAGTGCAGGCAGCCCAACTATTGCGAAACGTGTAGACTTCGTCCCATGTCATTATCCGGTCAGCGCAAAGAACATTGGCATTTGCTGATCGCGCTGCTTGCTTTGTATCTGCTTGGGAGGATTTGCCAGCTTTTTCCGGACAGGATTCCCAGTCTGCTGATTGTTTGCCTGCACGTAATACCGGCTGCGCTCTTCGCCGTGATTCATGGCAGCCGCATTTACCGTTGGAGAGGTGTTCTTGTCTTCGTTTTTTTGTGCCTGGGAGTTGGAGCTTTCTTTGAGATTCTGAGCCTGTGGACCGGCTTTCCCTTTGGACACGATCAGTTCACCAGCCTGATGGGACCAAAATTATTCGGCTTACCGATTCTGCTTGCGCTCGCCTATGTGGGAATGGGTTATTGCTCGTGGGTTGTTGCCTTGACCATTCTGCGGTGTCAGAACCGGACTATTTCCGGGAGTATGACCTTCTTTGCGCCGCTTGCCGCAAGCATCGTGATGGTAGCGTGGGACTTTTCGATGGAACCGGTGTGGGCGAATATCGATCACGCGTGGATTTGGCGCGATGGAGGACCGTATTTTGGGGTCCCGGTAAGCAACTTTCTTGGGTGGTTTCTTACCGTCTATGTTTTCTACCAACTCTTCGCGCTGTATTTGAGGAGGCGCGAGGCCGGTTCCGAACGAGCTTCATACTGGCGGTTCGCAATTCTGTTTTATGCGGTTTCAGCAGCGGGAAATCTTCTGGTCGCGGTGCCTTGGTCGATGCCAAGGTTTATCACCGATATATCCGGAAGAGTGTGGCAGGTGTCGGGCATTCTGTGGGCAACGCGGCTTGTTTCGGTCTTTGTGATGCTGCCCTTTGCTGTGATCGCCTGGGTCGTGACTGCGGACAATGGTTCCTAGCTTGCGCGGCGCCTGCTTGCAAACGAACCGGTGGCGTGCTGTCCCGCGACTGTTTCGGGATGCTCCCGGGCCTGACCTTCGCTTACATTACGTTCAAGAATTTTCAACGCTCGGCCTGCTGCTGCCTGTCTTGCGCAGATCGGCAGGTTCAATGGGCTGAACCGATACGGGATGCTCCTGCGCTGTCGTTTCGTGTTCGATTGTGGGTTTCGGGCCCCTGAGCTTGGGCGTGAACTTGCCCTGGGTGACGGGCTTCTTTCCGGATTTGTACCTCATGGAAAACTCCCTATCGGAAGTAGATGCCAGAGCAGGGTGGGGCGTGCGGCTAAACCTGCGCGAAGGCCTCGCGCAGGCGTTGCCAGGTGACAGAGAGCTCTTCGGGCAGTACACGCGTTTCGGCGGTAACAGTCATGAAGTTGGTATCGCCAAGCCAGCGCGGAAGAGCGTGCATGTGCAGATGTCCGGCTACGCCAGCTCCGGCGGCCTTGCCGAGGTTGAGGCCGAGATTGACACCGTCGGGATGGTACACGCGCGCGTAGGTCTGCTCGGTGCGCTGGGCGAAGTCCATGAGCTCGTGGGCGGTTTCAGGGGCGAGCGCAGACAGCGAGGCCTGATGCTCGCAGGGAACGACCATGACGTGTCCCGAGTTGTAGGGGAAGCGGTTGAGGCAGACGAAGACGCGCTCTCCGCGGGCTACGATTCCGGCAGCGCGCTCGGCGTCATCGCGCGACATGCCGTGGGCGATGGCGTAGTCGGCGGCGGCGATCATATTGCAGAAGAGGCAGCCCTTGTCTCCGGGCCA
>JASHRS010000007.1 GCA_030037215.1 Silvibacterium sp.
TTCATGCGCATCACGCCAGCTTCGCCGCCCGGGCCCTGCACGGTGTTGGTCTGCACCATGGTGTCGTACTGCTCATACACCCAGCGCTTGGAACAGATATTCGACGAGGCCAGGAGCTTCTTGAGATCGGCGGTATAGTCGCGGGGCTTCTTCAGCTCCTCGAGGATTTCAGCGGGAGGGTCGAGTGGGACGGGAGCCTTCCAGGTTCCGACGGGACGATGATAGAGGGGCGCATCGTCGGTGAGCGATTGATTGGGTATGTCGGCCACCACCTCGCCGTGGTGCAGGATGCGCATGCGCGGCTCGCCGATGACAGTGCCGACAATACTGGCGTCGAGTCCCCACTTGGCAAAGACGTCTAAAACTTCGTTTTCACGGCCTTTTTCAGCAACGAGGAGCATGCGCTCCTGCGATTCGCTGAGCATGATCTCGTAGGAGGACATGCCGGTTTCGCGCTGCGGCACACGGTCCAGTTCCACTTCGAGGCCGACGCCGCCGCGGCCGCCCATCTCACAGGTCGAGCAGGTAAGGCCGGCGGCTCCCATGTCCTGAATGCCGAGGACTGCGCCAGTCTGCATGGCTTCGAGACAGGCTTCGAGCAGCAGCTTTTCCATAAACGGATCGCCGACCTGCACGTTGGGCCGCTTCTGCTCCGATCCTTCCTTGAATTCCTCGCTGGCCATGGTCGCGCCGTGGATTCCGTCGCGCCCGGTCTTGGCTCCTACATATATGACCGGGTTTCCGACGCCCGTTGCCTTCGCATAAAAAATCTCATCGCGCTTCACCAGCCCCAGCGCAAACGCATTTACCAGCGGATTGCCCGAGTAGCACGGCTCGAACTTCGTCTCACCACCCAGGTTCGGAACTCCGAAGCAATTCCCATACCCGGCAATGCCACTCACTACGCCTTCCATAATCGAGTGGTTTTTATGGACGAGCTCGGGCGGCGTCTTGCCATCGTTCTCAATCGGCCCGAAACGCAGCGAATCCATTACCGCCAGTGGGCGGGCGTTCATCGTGAAAATATCGCGCAGGATGCCGCCTACGCCGGTCGCCGCTCCCTGGTACGGCTCAATATAAGAAGGGTGGTTGTGCGACTCGATCTTGAACGCGCAGGCCCATCCATCGCCCACGTCGATAATGCCCGCGTTCTCGCCCGGTCCTTGCACCACGCGGTCGCTCCGGGTGGGCAGCCGCTTCAAATGCACGCGCGATGACTTATACGAGCAATGCTCGCTCCACATCACGCTGTAAATGCCAAGCTCGGTTAAAGATGGAGTACGGCCAAGCGCGTCGAGAATACGCTGATACTCCTCGGCCGTGATGCCATGCTGGGCCAGAAGTTCAGTCGTTACTGTGACCGGCTGAGGGGCCACTGCAGATACGGATTTCATGGCTTTGAAACATTATTGTCGCACGGCTGCGGCTGCAGCGGCGTGACCGGATGTGTCTTTGGTCTTGTGCGCGGCCCAGACCCTTCGAATCGCTTTGATGTGCTCGGGGGTTGTTCGGCAGCAGCCTCCAACCGCCAGCGCGCCGGCCTCAAACCAAGTCAAAGCCTGGGCTCCGTACTCGGCTACGTCTGAGACTCCGCACCACCTGCGCCCAACCGCATCCCATGTCTCGCCCGAGTTCGGATACACAATCACCGGCTTGCCCGTCGCTGCTTTCGCCTCGCCAATCAGTTTCTTGATTAACGCTGGCTGCGTGCAGTTAATTCCAACTGCAACAATCTGATTCGATTCGTCGGCTATTGCAGCGCAATCCGCCAACGGCTCGCCATGTGCCACATGCACCTCATCCTTACATGTAAAAGACAGCCACGCTCGCAGCTTCGGAAACCGCGCGAGCGCCTCCACTATCGCCCGTGCTTCCTCAAGTGACGGAATGGTCTCCAGAGCCACCACATCGGCATTTGTTTCAGCTACGACGGCAAGCCGGTCCGCATGAAATGCCACCAGTTCTGCGAACCTAATCTCGTACTGCCCATGGAACTCTGCGCCATTGTGCAGAGCCGCCCCATACGGTCCCAGCGATGCTGCAATCAAAACCCGCCGGTCCGACTCCTGCGTATATTCCTGACGCGCTGTCTCGGCAATCTCCACCGATTGCCGTAGCGCACGCACTGCGTCTTTACCTGAGCGCCCCAGTTCCGCATAACCCTGAGCCGAAACCTGGTAGCCCACCGTAGATATGCAATCGGAACCGGCTCGCAGATAATCGAGATGCACCTGACGGATCACCTCCGGCGACGAATCCAGAACATGCGCCGACCACAACGGCCCAGAGATGTCGCACCCACGCCGTTCCAGCTCGGTAGCCATGCCGCCATCCAGCACGTGAACCTGCGAGAAATCGACTCCGGCACCGGAATCCATCGTCAACTCACCTCAGAGTGCCTTCCTTTTTCTGATATATTCAAGAATAGCTTGCATCACGCGGGAGTCGCCAGGAGCCCGATACACCGGCAAGCATCCACATCACAACAAGTTCGGGGAGTGGCTCAGCCTGGTAGAGCACCTGGTTCGGGACCAGGGGGTCGGAGGTTCAAATCCTCTCTCCCCGACCATTTTTAAGCCACTGATTAGTCCTAATAAATCAGCACATTACAACATTCAGGAGCCGTCTATGCAGAAGCGGCCAATTGTGGAAAATTGGGGCCATTGGGACTATCCAACAATTTCTCTGCCATATTGGGCTGTGGAAACCGGGCGACCTGAGACGCAATCTGCCGTCTGAAATCGTCCTGAAAGTGGGTGTAGCGAGAGGTCGTCTGCAGGCTGGAATGTCCCACCCATTCCTTCACTAAGTCGCCAGGAACACCCATCGCCTAAAGCACAGATACACGACCGTGCCGGAATGCATGAAGCCCTGCTTTCGGCAGGTTCAAGCTCTTCAACAGCTCGTTCAGCCGTCGCCGCGCATTGCGCTTACAGATTGGCGTCCCGGTTCGAGTTTGGAACACTCTACCGGTTTTGCGATTTCCCACGTGTCCAGCCAGCATTCCGGTCAGGATCGGATCGATGGTGACTGCACGATAGCCTTGCTTTGTTTTGACGGTGACCTCTTCACCCTCCCATATACTGCGGCGGATGTAGACGCGACCGTCTGCTAAACCGAAGCGGCGAAATCTCATCTATAATAACGGCGATCTGGAATGGGAAGCCATGATAACCAATCGGGAAATAGCAAAACCCGAGGGGATTCCAGCTGGATCGGTATCGGATCCAAGGAAAGTCTTTGCGCCAAGCCTGTACCAAGCGTTACATAAACTGGCCGCGCAGAAGATGCGCTTTGAGCGCGCCAATCATACGCTTCAGCCCAGTGCTTTAGTTAACGAAGCCTATATTCGCCTTGCGGAAGAGTCCGGTTCCGTGTGGTGCAATCGCGCACATTTCTTGGCGCTTGCCGCGCGTGCAATGCGTCACATTCTTGTGGATCACGCTCGCGCGCACGGTGCGGACAAGCGCGGAGCGGGTGTCGTCCAGGTCACTCTGGATGAACATCTTGTCGCAACAACCGGCATCACCGCCGATGTGCTCGCCGTGGACGATGCGCTCAGCCGCCTAGCTCAATTGGACACCCGACAAGCCGAGATACTCGAATTGCATTTCTTCGCAGGCATGACGTTCGAGGAAATCGCCACTGCCTTGGGAATCTCTGTTCGTACCGCCAAGCGTGACTCTAGTATGGCTCGCGCATGGATGAAGAGTGAACTTTCAAAGCAGCCATGACTCC
>JASHRS010000008.1 GCA_030037215.1 Silvibacterium sp.
AAAGGTATTTCTGCTCCTTCTTCTAACCCCATGCTCTGTGTTTGCACAAAGCGGTTCCGGCTATTCCAACCCCCAAAGCGTGACCACACCGGCGGGTAACACCTGGTATGTGTTGAACCGCGCTGGAGATTATTCAAACAACGAAGTGGAATGCTACAACCAGAGCCAGGTCAGCTTTGCTGCGAATGCTCTGACGATTACAACAGCGACAGGAGCCTATTCCTGCGGCGATTACGACCACACCGCGTCGAACCACAACGTTCTTTCGGGCATGGTGCAGACAGCCACAAAGAATTTCACTTTTGGAGACTTTCAGGCAAAGATCGAGTTTCCTTCCGGCTGGCCAGCCTTCTGGATGCTCGGCGCGAATTGCCAGCCATCGAACTCCGTTACCGCCGACAGCATAACTTATGGCGGAAAGACCTGTAACCGGAACTCAGATGCAGACGATTCCGGCGAACTCGATGCGGCCGAGGTAAAGACGGGCTCTCTTGGCAACACAGCCGTTCTGCAGAACAACTGCACGAATAACAATACCTGCGGATATAGCAATGAGGTCAAAGTGCCAAACGTGACGACGAACTACCACGTCTACGAGATGATCTGGACTTCATCGAGCGTCCATTGGTACGTCGACGGCACTGCGGGCGGCAGCACGACCTCCAATGTCCCGCAAAACCCGCTATTTATTATCTTCAATGCAGCTGCGTCAAGCGGGAATGGCAGTCCGACCAATGGGCAAGTGATGACCGTTGAGTGGGTCAAGCATTGCCCTACGACATGCGCGAATAACACGAGCTCCGTGGACGCAAATGCCGACTTTGTCGATACCTTCGGGTCGGCGACGACTCCACCCACAGTTACCGGTGTGACAGTAGTTGCAAAGTAGCCACGCCACTTTCTGCGATAAATCGCCCTTTTCTCTATTCCGATTTATCTGGCCCGATCATCCGGCTCGCTTCACTGATGCACGAGTTCGCGGCGGGTGGGGTTATTCAGCTTTGCGTCTGTCGCCCATAGGCCAGCGCTCGGTGTACTGATGTAGTAGACCTCCTCGCCGTCGGGCATGGTATTCCAGCCTTCCTTGATCTTTGCCGGGTCGTAGCGCTGCTGCATCTCTGCAAGATCGGCGTACTGGTAGCCGACCGATTCGATTTCCTCTCGGGTGAGATGGCCAGGAGCGTAGGTGATGGTGAAACGGCCCTCGCTTGACCCGTGGATGAGATGGGCGACAGCATGTGGAATGGCCTGCATGTCCGGCTCAGTCTTATAGAGGCGCAGTGTGCGCTCGGTACCCTTGTATCCGTACTTGCGGATGAGAGCATCGACGTCCGGCTGTTCGCCGAAGCGCTCTACGCCAGGTGCGATGACCAGAAGCTCGCCTCCGTCGGCGATTGCCATACGCGTGCGGTAAACGGCCTTGTTTGCGACCCACGTGGCGCGAAACTCGTCGGCCTGCATAACGGCAACAATTTTCCTGATGGGCTTGTCGAATACAGTGATGTTTTGGGCGCGAGAGCGTTTTGCAGCTTCAAGGTAGGTCTCGAGGTCGTCGCCAATATAGAGACCGCTGGTAACGAGGTGGTTGCTGGCGTCGCGCTGCATGACGATCTGAAAATAGACGTCAGGTAGGCCGTTCAGCATCGCGACTTCGGCCTGGTTGTAACACTCGCGGAGCGGGGTGACGAGGCAGCCGAGGTTGTTTTCGATCCCGTAGACGGCTGCGGCGATGTGCGACGCGCAGATGGTGTCCTTGCCGCCGAGGCCGATGAAGTAATTCTTGTTGTGGTTTGCGAAGCCCAGGACTTCGTGCGGGACAACGTGGCCAACGTTGATGATGAGATCCCAGGATTCATCGATCAATGCGGTGTTGAGGTCAACCGGGATGGGCCAGTCGGCGACGCCACCGGTGGTTTCGCTGACGAGCGAAGCCGGGATGGTGCCGACGTGCGAGACGCCGTTACGCCAATCGTGAGCGAGGATAATTTCGTTCGGAATCGAGCCGAACATCCATTTATTTTCGGCCTCGGTATGGGGAACGTGCTGGCCGAGGGTGGGGATGACGCGCACATGCGCGTCCGGCTCGCGCCTGATGATTTCGCGATAAAGCCACTCGGTTACTTTCCCTGCTCCGGAATGCGCCCGCGTGAGGTCAGGGGGCAGGAGCAAGACTCTCTTGAGCCGGGGAGCGATCCGTTTTTCCGCCTCGTCCAGAAGACGCACGGCTGCGGCTTTGATTTCGTTTTCCGGGATGGCGTCGGCTTCAATTTTGAACCACGGCATGGCTGTGTCCTTTGCGTTCGGTCAGAGCCGAATTTTTTTGCACGGGCTTTTCGGGATTTCCTGCAAATATTTCATTTGATTGATCTTACAAAAAAGGCTATTTGGCGTACCTATTTGATTCCAAGGATTTTCCAGGCACTTTGTTTGACTTACGGCCTCCACACATGCAGGAGGCGGTGAATCAGGAAAACAATAAAGACCGCCTTTCAAAAAGGCAGTCCGATTTCTTTCCTTGCTCCTATCTCTATTTTACCAAGCCAGAAGAAATGACCGGACAACCGCTTGCATTCAGTAAATACATTAAAATGAATAACTTACAATGAAAATAGGCAGGGGAGGCTTGACAGCAGAAAACGCGATCACTGGTTGACCCCGCTGGCGAGGAATCCTCCATCGACGACGAGGGTTTGACCGGTGACAAAGGAAGCAGCGTCGGATGAGAGAAAGATGGCCGCACCGACAACTTCTTCGGTTTTGCCGAAGCGTCCCATCGGAGTCCGCATGAGCAGTTCCTTTCCGCGAGGGGTGTTGTCGAGCAGGTCAGCGTTGAGAGCCGTGCGGAAGACCCCAGGAGCGATGGCGTTAACGACAACTCCGTCCTTTGACCATTCGACAGCGAGCGAGCGGGTAAGCGAGACAACGGCAGCCTTGCTGGCGGCGTATGCGGCCACTTCCTTGAGCGAGACGAAGCTGTTCAGGGAGGCGATGTTGACGATGCGTCCGTAACCGCGATCGAGCATGTGCCTGCCGAAGACCTGGCAGGAGCGGAGGGTTCCGGTGAGGTTTGTGTCGACAATGCCGGTCCATTCCTCTTCGGGCATGGTGAGGGTAGGCGTGCGCTTGATGATGCCGGCGCTGTTGATGAGGATGTCGACCTTTCCGAAAGCTTTGATGGCTGCAGCAAGGAGACTCTCCAGCGAAGCGCGATTGGCAAGATCGGAGGCGAGGCGCAGCGTGCGGCGGCCGCGGCGCTCGATTTCAGCGGCGGTGTCGTCGACCTGCTGCTGACGGCGGGCGGAGGCGACGACGTCGGCTCCAGCATCGGCGAGGCCGAGGCTAAGAGCGCGCCCGATGCCGGACGTCCCTCCGATGACGACTGCGGTTTTTCCTTCGAGGCTGAGCGGTACGTAGGGCATGCGGTTTCCTTTTACGGATGCCGTCCGAGAAAGACGGGCGCAATATGGCGATTGTAGAGGTTCTCTGTGACGTTGCGGGCAATGACGGCTTCGTCGGCTTCTAGCAGATCGAGGTAACGCCGGCCCATTTTGGCCGCAATCTTAAAGCCGACGTGCAGGAGCTGTCGGAAGCTGGGATTGTAGGCAGGATCTGCGGGATTGTGGCGCAGCGCGGATGTGAACTGGTCCGAGGTCCAGCCGGAAACAGCAGCGGGAGCGGGCAGCTGCTTTGGATCGATGTCGATGACAGTTGCGTAAGGCGCGCATAGCTCGGCGCGATGAGCATAGGCTTCGGCGTAGATTTCTTTGGCGAGCGCGAGTGAAGGCCCGCCAGCTTCGGCAAGGCCGATGATCTCTTCGAGCCACGTGGTTCCGGCTGTCTTTAGATGCACGCCGGTGTCGAATTTCCTCATCGACTCGTGAATGGCGGGATAGATAGAGAATTTGTCGCTGCCGGAGTGGACGCTCAGTTTGAGATCGGCGGGCAAACCGTAGTGCGCGACAGCGTGGCGGATAGCAGCCATATCGAGCGCCATTTCGCGGGCGAATTGCGAGACATCGCCAACATAGTCGACGCCTTTGTTGAAACGGCCGCTGAATTTGGGCGCGATGGTCTGGATGGGAACGCCTTCATCTGCGATGGCGGCGAGGATGATGAGCAGCTCGGCGGGAGTTTGCGCCGTGTCGGTTTCATCCATCGAAATTTCAGCGATGAAATTCCCCTTCCCTTTTGCGGATTCGATTTTCCGGTAGACCTTGCCGGCCTCCTGCACGGCGAAGAGGAACTTTGCTGCCGTTCGCGAGAGCTGATCGGTTGTAATGACGATGGTTTCTCCGGTGCCCTGGAGCTGGATGGTACCCGTAAGTTCAGGGTGGTTTTTGGTGAAGGCGGCGATGGTGGAGAGCTCGGCAGGGCGGCCGATGTAGTCGGCAACGTCGATAGTGAAGAAGTCGCACGGGTCGAGAAAGCGGTCGAGGGTGCCGAGGTTGATGTGGTCGGCGTCGCAGAAGTACGGCTTCGTCCATCCGAGCGCCTTTACGGCAGCATCGGCTTCAGCGCGAGTAGAGGAGGGCTCGGAGCCGATGATGAGGTGCTCACGGTTGGATTTGTTCCAGACGGGAACGACTTCGATGCCCTGTTTTGAGGCGAGGACGCAGGCCTGAAGCTGCGCCTTACCCTGATGCGCAAAGCGGTCACCTACTCCGATGGAGAATTTACTGAGCGTTTTCATACATCCTTTGAGCATGTGAGGAATTGGAGTTTGCGCTGGAGCGCATTTGACGGAGATTGCGAGGCGCAAGGTTCATGCTTCAACCTCGATTCTGCGGAGATTGGGAGCGAGCACAACAATGAAGGCCAATGCGACCAGATAGGCGCAGGAGGCAATGATGAAGAGACTGACGTAGCTGTGCGTGAGCTGGAGAATCCAGCCGGCAGAGGCGGCGATCAGCATCCCGCCGATGGATCCCGCGCTGGTTCCGATGCCGACGACGGCGCCCACGGTGCTCTTGGGGAACATGTCGGATACCGTGGTAAAGAGATTCGCGGACCATCCTTGATGCGCGGCGGTTGCGAGACTGAGCAGAGCGATGGCGGCCCACTCCAGGTGCAGGCTGCCGGCGGTGAAGATGGGGACCACAGCGCAGGCACAGGCAAGCATTGCGGCAAGGCGCGCGCGCTGAGGTGTCATGCCGAGTTTGAGGAAGGGCAACGGCAGCCATCCGCCAAAGATGCTGCCCACAGAAGAGGCAGTGTAGATAACGATGAGCGGAAGTCCCAGGCTGGCGAGGCTGAGATGGAACCGGCTGCTGAAGTACGAGGGTAGCCAGAAGAGGAAGAACCACCAGATGGGATCGGTGAGGAACTTGCCGACGGCGAAGGCCCAGGTTTGGCGGTAGCCGAGCAGGCGCAGCCAGCGCATACCCGGGCCCATCTGTTGAGCCGCTTCTTCATAGATGTAGCGCAGCTCAGCACCGGTCAAAGTAGGGTGGTCCGTCGGTTTGCGGTAGTTGCGGTACCACCAGATGATCCAGAGCATGCTGAAGGTTCCGGTGACAAGGAACGCAGCCCGCCAACTGTAATGCAGTGCCACCCAGGGGACAATAGCCGGAGCCAGAATTGCTCCGACATTGGCTCCGGAATTGAAGATACCGGTGGCAAGCGAGCGCTCGCGCTGCGGGAACCACTCGGCAACGGTCTTGATGGCGGCGGGGAAGTTGCCGGACTCACCGAGGCCGAGGCAGAAACGCGCGAAGCCGAACTCAAGCGCAGAGTTGGCGAGCGCATGGCCCATGGCAGAGAGACTCCAGAGGCCCATAAACAAACAGTAGCCAATGCGGGTGCCGAGCTTATCGATCAGGCGTCCCGCACCGAGCACGCCGATGGCGTAAGCGAGCTGGAAGGCGAAGACAATGTAACCGTAGTTGACCTCAGTCAGGCCGATCGCATGGTGGAGGGTCGGCTTGAGGATCGCAATGACCTGGCGATCCATGTAATTGATGGAGGTCGCAAAGAAGAGCATGGCACAGATGGTCCAGCGCACATGCCCGAGGCGCGGGCTACGGAAGCCGCTCTCGTCCTGCTCCGGTTCGATCATGGCGGGATTCATGCGTTTTCTGACCGGGTTTCGCAGGCCATCAGAGTTTGTATGCCTTCCGGACTAAGTTATACGCAAGATCGTGCGCTAGTTCCAAGGCTTCATCCTCGTCGAGACGATGCTCGGCAACCAGCCTGGCGAGATATGCGCAGTCCATGCGGCGCGCGACATCGTGCCTTGCCGGGATGGAAAGAAATGCGCGGGTATCGTCGTTGAAGCCCACCGTGTTGTAGAAGCCGGCGGTTTCGGTTGTCGTTTCGCGGAAGCGCAGCATTCCTTCGGGGCTGTCATAGAACCACCAGGGCGGCCCGAGGCGTAGACAGGGATAATGTCCGGCGAGCGGCGCCAGCTCGCGGCTGTAGCTTGACTCGTCGAGCGTAAAGAGAATGACGGTGAGTCCGGGCTCGTTGCCATAGCGCTCGAGGAGCGGATGGAGCGCACGCACATAGTCGGTGGGCATGGGGATATCCGCGCCGGTGTCGCGTCCGTAACGCTCATAGACGAGCCGGTTGTGATTGCGGAAGCTGCCGGGGTGGATCTGCATAACCAGTCCATCGCGGACGCTCATGCCGGCCATCTCGGTGAGCATCTGGGCGCGGAACAGTTCACGCTGTTTAGGATCTGTGCTGCCTTTCAGGATTTGGCTGTAGAGGCTGGATGCTTCATCGCGCGACAGGTTCGCAGTGCGGGCGGTGGGGTGGCCATGGTCGGTGGCAGTACAGCCGAGCTGCTTGAAGCGAGCGCGCGTTTTTTCAAGCGCACGCAGGTAGCCAATCCAATCTCCGGTATCTTCGCCGGTCAGGCCGCCCAGTTTGGCGATGTTGTCACGAAAGCCTGCGAAGTCCGGGTCGACAACAGAATCGGGACGGAAGGTTGGCAGGATGCGCGCCTTCCATCCGGAGTCGCGGATGGCCTGATGATCAATGAGCGAATCGAGAGGCGAGTCGGTGGTGGCCAGGACTTCGATTTTGAAGCGCTCGTAGAGCGCACGAGGCAGGAACTCCGGCGTGCGAAGCTTTTCGGCGATGGTGTCGTAATAATGATCGGCATTTTTTGCCGACAGACGCTCTTCGAGGCCGAAAAGTTTGTGAAAGGCATAGTCGAGCCAGATGCGCGTAGGTGTTCCGCGAAAGAGATAGTAATGCTCGGCGAAGATGCGCCACACTTTGCGCGGGTTTTTAAGCTCAGGTACGCCGATTTCCAGATCGTCGAGTGAAACGCCCTGGCTGTAGAGCATCCGGTAAACGTAGTGGTCAGGCTGCACGAAGAGCTTCGCGGGGTCGGGGAAGGGCTGATTGTGAGCAAACCATGCGGCCTGGGTGTGGCCATGCGGGCTTACGATTGGGAGATCGCTGATGCTGCCATAGAGCCGCCTCGCAATCGCACGCGTTTCGGGGTCCGCGGGAAAAAGCCGGTCTTCGTGAAGGAGTTTCAAGTTCTTCGCGTCCTAATTTGCGGTTGGACCAGACACAGAGAGCCCCTTGCGCGGCCACAAAGAGGTCCGACCACAAGAATACACTGTTCTGGTGAAACTTCAATGCAATCTTACAAAAATATTTGGGGAGAAATGTGCGGCAAAGGTGCTAATCTCGCTATGCGAGACAACTTCGCCTCAATCAAATTCGACTCTTGAGGACCCATGCAGAACGAATTGACGCAAAACCGGGAAGCGCATTTGACGATGCAGGTGGTCAACCACATTCGCACTCTGATTGAGGACGGTACGCTGAAGCCGGGCGACAAGATTCCGCCGGAACGGGAGTTTGCACAAGAACTGAAGATCAGCCGTGCCAGCCTGAGGACGGGAATCGGATATCTGGCGGCAATGGGAGTGATGAGAGTGCGCCACGGCGTAGGTACTTTTGTGGCCGACGGACCGCCTGAGATTGGCAAATCGTCACTGGGGCTGATGGGCGCACTGCACGGATTCAAGTCGTGGCAGATGTTCGAGGCACGCCTGATGCTCGAGAGCGGCCTGGCTGCACTGGCGGCCAAACGCGGCAAGGAAGAGCATTTGACTGTGCTGGCCGAAGAAGTCGCAGAAATGTATGCGACGGTCGATGATCCTGAGGAATATCTCATTCATGACGTCCGCTTTCATCGTACGATTGCACAGGCGTCGGACAACCCTATACTGGCGGCGCTGATGGAGACGATTACAACTGCTCTTTACGATGAGCGAAGGAAAACGGTGGAGCTTACACGCAATCTGAAAGACTCCGCAGATACGCACCGGGAGATTTACAGAGCAATTCGATCAAGGAACAGCGCCGAGGCGCGCAGGCTCATGGAGCGTCACCTGGAGTTGGCAAAGAGCGCACAGGACATTGAAGAGCAGGAAGCCTTGCGCAAGAACAAGCAGCCGCGAAACCGGCCACCCGTGAACGCGAAACATCGAGTCTGACAGAAGCTCTTGTTGTGCGAGCTGTAATGAAAGATTCCTGCAAAAAGATTGCGGGTTTGCAAATTGAGATGTGATCAGAAGCTGATTTGCAGGCACAGAGACCAAATTCCCAACAAATAATTTTGACCTGAGCTGGAGGGCTGTGGTATGACCACATAGTCAGGTGCCCTTCTACATGCATCGTCCTATGCTGTCTGCTTTCCTCGGGCTGTCCTTCATCGCAACCGCATCCGGTTCTGTACTTGCACAGGACAGCCGGACCGTAACTGAACCGCACATCCCACCAACATGTGTTGCGCTCAAAGCTCATCTGTCAGCGCGGAACGGTCTGCTGACCGATGCCGAGGAACGGAAGGAAGATACTTCGCGCATACAGGCGGCAATCGATCACTGCGATGCCGGCAAGGCAGTTGAGCTGCGCAGGGCTGGAAACAAGAATGTATTTCTCGCGGGGC
>JASHRS010000080.1 GCA_030037215.1 Silvibacterium sp.
CGCAACAAGGAAAAAATCACCTTTGAATATGTCCTCCTCGGCGGCGTCAACGACCAGCTATCGCAGGCCGACGAAATCGGTGCGCTGCTCCGCCGTCTCAACCGCCCGCTCAAGGTCAACCTCATTGTCTGGAACCCGGGCCCGAACATCTCCTTCGACATGCCCGTTCCGCACAGGGTCACCGAATTCCAGCACCAGCTCCGGCTCAACGGAATCCCAGCCTACATCCGCCGTCCTCGCGGACGCGACATCTTCGCCGCCTGCGGCCAGCTCAAACGCACCGTCCAGATCCAGAAAGCCCCACCCGCCTGGCTCCCGCGCATGTCCGACTTCGCAGATTTGTGAAGCGCCTTAAGGGCTGCCCCAATATCCGCACCGCATTGCTAATTGCATCTTGCCGGAGGATTATTTTTGCAATAGCTTCCCCTCTGTGTGGAGGAATTACAAATGCAGCTATCCGCAAGAATGATCATGGCGTTGCTGTTGATCGGTCTGGGGCTGACAAGCTCAGATTCTTCCGGAAGTGCGAAGCTAATGCCGAAAGTTGCGCAGCAAAAAGCTCTCATACCTGACGGCGCCAATAAGCAGGACGCGGCAACCCCCAACCCGGATGCTTCGGGCGTATATCACGTGGGCAATGGTGTCACAGCACCTCAGGCGATCTACTCGGTAGATCCCGAATTCTCCGACCAGGCTCGCAAAAAGAAACTCGGTGGAACGTGCATCATTTCAATGGTGGTGGACGCGACCGGCACGCCGCAAGACGTTCAGGTATCGAAATCGATTGCGAGCACAGTAGGCCCGAAACTTCAGTCCGCCGCAAAGGGCCTCGATGAAAATGCGATCAAGGCTGCAAAGCAATACCGATTCAAGCCGGGAACATATCAAGGGAAACCTGTGCCCGTCGAGATCAAGGTCGAGATAAATTACCTAATTTATTAGCGGGTGCCCCACATCTCGAAGAGATGTGGGATCCGGCGTCCCGCCGAAGTGAACTCGCTCCAGCGCATGTCCGACTTTAACGGGCGAAATCTCTGATACATTTGCGACGCTCTCGCTAAATATCAAAACACCCGTTACACTTTCCCGAACCGGCATTTCATTCTCTCCGGAAGTGCCAACCGCTATGAACGGCAAACTCTTCGCTCTCGCCGTCGTCTTCATCGCTATCGCCGACGTCCTCTTCTTCCGCTGGGCTGTTCGCCGATGGTCGGCCTTCTCTGCGCATCCCATCCTCGCCGCCGTGCTCGCAGGCATTCTCTGCATCCTTGCCATCGCGCTCGTTTTCTTCCTGCTGCCGCGCCGAAAAGCCCAGATCTCACGCCGCCTATCCACTACAGCTCACGGAGATGTATCCGCCCGCCCCCCGTTAGCCAGCGGAGGTCGCCCTCTTCGCGCTCCAAAATCTCCCCACGACGCGTCCTCGCACCAAATCAATCGCGTCCGGCCTCCGCAGGCTGCTCCGCCGCCAGCGCCTCCACCCGCGACACCCGCGCCAATGCCCAAGCCTTCCGCATCCGACAATCTCCCGATGCCTGCGCCCGATGATGACCTCCCGGCATCTGCATCTGCCGCGCCCGCGCAAACCACACGCAATGTGTTCAGAGATCGCTGGCTCACCATACAACGAGAATCCGTGCCATCCAACCTCACACACACTGGAACGCTTGCCTATGCCTCACCCGAAATAGTCCGCCAGGCCGGATTCATCTCCTATTTCCCGCGCGTCATCCAGCCCGCCGAGTGGAACACCCTGCTCGCCTACATCTTCTCTCCTGGAGCCATCATCGGTGTCGCCAGCGACGCGCGCCGCCACTTTGAGGGAACCAAAAAGGACGTAACCTCATCCCTTTCTCCGAACTTCGCCTTCATCAAGCCCGGAACCTCCGTCCTCATCGTTCCGCAATCAGACACGCTCGAATTCGATCCGCCGCAACTCACGCTCGTATTCTTCGAAGACTTTCACCGCGCCGAGTTCCGCTTCCGCGCGCTTCGCTCTGTCTCATCCACCGTGCCCCTGCGCGCCCGCATCAGCTTCTACATCCCGCCGCTGCTCATCGGAGAAATCGACTTCTCCGTCATCGCGCTCGAACAAGAACCTGCCCCACTCGACCCCCCCACGCCCGCGCACGCCGAAGCCACACCCTATCAGCGGATCTTTGTCTCCTACTCCCACGACGACAGCGAGGTTGCCGACTCACTGGAGCGCGCCTACAAAGCCCTCGGCAACGAGTACCTGCGCGATATCGACATCCTTCGCAGTGGCGAAGAGTGGAACCCCGCGCTGCTCCGCCACATCGACGAAGCCGAAATCTTTCAGCTCCTCTGGTCGCAATCCGCCGGAGAATCTCCATACGTCCGCCAGGAGTGGCAACACGCTCTGAGCCTTCAGCGTAAGCAATTCATCCGGCCCGTTTATTGGAAACTGCCGATGCCGGCTCCGCCGCCCGAATTAGCATCCATCCATTTTGCGTATGTCGTTCTCTAAGGCGAGTTCCCCCGCTCCTGTCAAAGGCACCTGCCGGGTGCCCCATCCTTGACGCGGTTTTATCGCGGCAAGGGTGGGAAAGATCGACCCTCACCTCTCACGATGTCATCCTGGGCGCAGCGACCGAAGGGAGAGCATAGCCGAAGGACCTGCGGTTTCTCTCGCGGGGTGCCCCACATCTCGAAGAGATGTGGGACCTACAATGCTAGACCTCGGTTCACTACTGCGCCGAAGGCGCGTATCCCTGAACGGGCAGTTCAGGCACCGCTAGCCCATCCGCTCTCGGATCGGTCGTGCCAAAGTGCACCGGATTCCCTACATCTACCTCCACCGCATTCCCGCGACCCATCGTCTGGCTGTATCTCGGCAGCACAGTGGGTA